>NZ_VFOO01000001.1:2803279-3114755 GCF_006716115.1 Subtercola boreus
AGCTGGCCGTTCAGAACGGCGTCGGCGAACGGATTGACCACGCCTCAGCTCGTCTCGGCGACGGCGCTGCTGATGAGCGTGTCGAGGATGCTCGGTGCCGTGGCCTGGCCGAGGATGCGTGCGGCCACCCGCCCCTGCTTGTCGATGACGAGCGTGGTCGGCACAGCGTTCGGTGCCACGACCCCGCTCATCGCGAGCTGAACCGCACCGTTCGTGTCGATCACCGACGGATAGGTCACCCCGAATGAGGTACCGAACGCGACCGCTGTCGCGGCCTGGTCGCGCACATTGACACCGAGGAACGTGGCCCCGTTGCCCGCGTACTTCACGTTGAGGGTCTCCAGTGCAGGCGCCTCCGCGCGGCACGGGGCGCAGCCGGCGTACCAGAAGTTCAGAACGAGCACCTGGCCGAGGTACTGCGAGGCCTCGACCGTCTCCCCGGTTTCGGTGGTGCCGGTGAACGAGACCGGTTCGGCGCGATCGGCCGCGGGGATCTCGGTGACGGTGCCGTCTCCGGCGATGTACTGCTTGCTGTCGCCGCTCCGGTACTGGGCGGCGAGCGGGTCGCTCGAGCATCCGGCCAGGAGGCCGAGCGCGAGGACGGCGGCTGCCGCTGAGAGCGCGGTGCGACGGCGGGTCGAAGTGCGGTTCACGGATCAGACCGCCCCGTCGTCGACAGCCGCGGACAGAAGGGACCGGGCCGGATCCTCGTAGCCGACCTCGACGAACCGGGCGCCCCGGCGTTCGAAGGAGGTGATGCTCGACAGGTTGCAGCGGCGCCTGCGGGGGTCGTGCCAGAGTCGCTGGCCCGTGATCTCGAGGTGCGTGGACCAGATCGGCAGTTGGTGACTGACCATCACGACATCACCGCCGTCGACAGAGTCGTAGGCGTCGTTCATGGCCGCGATCATCCGTGCCGTGATGCTCGTGTACGCCTCACCCCAGCTGGGACGGAACGGGTTCCGCACCCACGGCCAGTTCTTCGGGTTGCGGAGAGCCCTGTTGCGCGTGGCCGGGCTCATCCCCTCGAAGACGTTGGTCGGTTCGATGATGCGGGGTTCGGTCTGGATGGCGAGTCCGAAGGCCCGCTCGAGGGGTGCGGCCGACTCCTGGGCGCGCTGGAGCGGCGAGGCGAACAGGGCTGACACGGGTCGACCGCGCTCAACGAGTTCGTCGGCAGCGGACTGCGCGATCTCGCGGCCGAGCTCGGAGAGACCGAATCCGGGCAGGCGTCCGTAGAGCACGTGCTCGGGATTGAAGACCTCGCCGTGACGCACGAGATGAAGTTGGCTTGCTACCACGCCCACAAGTCTACGGAGCGTAGAAGTTGCAAAGCTGCCCACCACCTGAAAGCTGCTCCCAAGCTGTAGCAGAGCTTCACGAAAAGGGAAGATGAATGCAATTGTGCTCAACAGTTGTAGAGGGCACCATTGAGTACAGAAAGGTTCACTCATGGCACTCATCATCGTTCTCTCCGTCTTCGCTCTCCTCGCTCTCGTCGGCATCGTCGCGGCCATCATCCAGACCGCCACCGACGGCTACGGGCCCATCGCAACGCGCGGCTACTTCCGCCGCCTCCCCTGAGCCGACTCCCCCGAGCCGCCTCCCCCGAGCCAGCTGCCCGGGGGGCCGCACCCCCGGCACCCCGTGGCCCACGGCATAGGATGAGTCCCCGTGACTGAACGCGTTCTCATCAAAGACCTGTCCGCCCTCGCCGACCAGACCGTCACGGTCTCCGGCTGGGTCGAGACCGTCCGTGACCAGAAGAAGGTGCAGTTCGTCGTTCTGCGCGACGAGTCGGGCGCCGTTCAGCTGGTGAATCCGCGAAACACGGACGCCGACGGCATCGTGATCCCGGACGAACCGGCCGTAACGATCTCGGCCCTCACCCAGGGCTCGTTCGTGACGGCGACCGGCTCGCTGAAACATGACGAGCGCGTCAAGCTCGGCGGCCTCGAGATCAAGCTGGATTCCCTCTCCGTAGCGTCGCTGGCCGACCCCGCCACGCCGATCGCCCCAGACAGCGGGATCGACAAGCGGATGGACTGGCGTTTCCTCGACCTCCGTGTTCCCCGGAACGCTCTCATCTTCCGCGTCCAGACGACCCTCGAGCACGCCTTCCGCACGTACTGGATCGATCGCGGCTATGTGGAGATCCACACGCCGAAGCTCATGGCGAGCCCCTCGGAGTCGAACGCCGAGCTGTTCAAGCTCGACTACTTCGACACGACCGCCTACCTGGCCCAGAGCCCGCAGTTCTTCAAGCAGATGGCACAGTCGGCCGGCTTCGGCAAGATCTTCGACATCGGCCCGGTCTTCCGCGCCGACCCCTCGTTCACCTCCCGGCATGCCACCGAGTACACCGGCGTCGACGCGGAGGTCAGCTGGATCGACAGCCACGAAGACGTCATGGTCATGCAGGAGGAGCTGCTCGTGGCCGGCTTCACCGCCGTCGCCCAGAAGCACGGCGCGGAGATCTCGGAGCTCTTCGGCATCGACATCGTCGTGCCGAGCATCCCGTTCCCCCGCATCCCCCTGCACGAGGCGAAGCAGATCGTGGCCGCCCGCGGGCATGTCATCGACCGGGCCGACGACGACCTCGACCCGGAGGGTGAGCGCCAGATCGCCGCGCACGTCGAGGAGACGTTCGGGCACCAGTTCGTCTTCCTGACGGAGTACCCGACGAGCATCCGGCCGTTCTACCACATGCGGAGCGACGAGAACCCGGCGCTCACGAAGAGCTACGACCTCATCTTCCGCGGCACGGAGATCACCACCGGCGCGCAGCGCGAGCACCGCGTCGAGATTCTCGAAGCACAGGCTGTGGAGAAGGGCCTCGACCCCCGCGAGCTCGACTACTACCTCGACTTCTTCCGCCACGGGGTTCCCCCGCACGGCGGCTTCGGGATGGGCCTCGCCCGCGTGCTGATGTTGATGCTCGACCAGGGCAACCTGCGCGAGGTCACCTACCTGTTCCGCGGCCCGACCCGTCTCACTCCGTAACTCGACGCGGCCACGGCCACGGCCACGGCCACCTGCCCGTCCCGCAGAGCGCGCCAGCAGCCCGTGCGCGCTCATTCGAGCGGCGCCCACCGTGCGCCCGTGACCACGACCGTCGAGAGGTAGCGGAGGCCGACGGTCGCTGACGCCAGTTTCAGAACGTCACGGATGGCGCGAAGGTCGGCGAGGCCCTCCGGATGGTCGTCACACACCAGCGCCAGCGCGAACGCCGCGCCCCCGCGGTACAGCACCTCGTGCAACGCCGATGCGACGAGCGAGTGTGCGCGTGGCTCGCCCGAGAGCCCGCCCGCGAGCGGCACCACGACCCGCAGCCGCAGCTCGCTGTCTGCCACCACGATGAGCATCACGGAGTCTGTTCCGTCACCGCCCGCCGGGTTCGCTGCCACGTGGGCTCGCGCAGCATCGGCGACGTGGCGGGGGCTCTGCAGCACCGCGCCCGGCGGCGGATCGTTGGCGCGGCGCCAGAGTTCCGCCACCGCGACGATACGCCCCGCGGTCGCCACGCCGACGCCCTTCAGGGAGCGCAACTCTCCGACGGTCATCGTCATGAGCTCGGTGACGCCGCCGGTCTGCCGGAGGAGCGACCCCGCACTGTCGAGCACGTTGACCCCGGGCATCCCGGAGCCGAGGACAAGAGCCACCAGTTCGGAATCGCTGAGACCGCCGGGACCGAGCCGGGCGAGTCTCTCGCGCGGCCTGTCTTCTGGTGCGACGCTCCACAGCGATTCACGGGTCGATGTCATGCGGCAACGGTAGAGCCGTCACGCCACGCCGATTACCGTCAGACGTGATCTGTGGATGGATGCCAGCCCTTACCTGCCTGTGGGCGAGAGGAGCAGGCAGGCGCGACCCAGACCCCGGACGGCTCAGACCTCGAAATCGATCGCAGCGCGCCCCGCGAAGAACGGTTTGATCGACGACGAGACCCGCACGTGATCGGGGTGCACTTGGTAGCGGGCGAGCGCCGCCTGGTCCGCATAGTCGGAGATCAGCGCGACATGGGCGTTGCCCGGCGTCTTTTCCACATCCACCACCACCTCGAGCGAGATGATCTCGGGGATCACGCCGACGAGCGACCGCAGCTGCGACGAGATGAAGGCCGCCTGCTCGGCGCGCTTCTCCGGCGACGGCTCGGCGAGCGTGAAGGTGACGATGTGACGGATCATGATGCTCCCAGGAGGGCTGAGGTGAGGCGCGCCGGGTCGACGCGCCAGAAGGTGTGCATTCGGCCGTCGATCAGCACGACCGGAATGTCTTCGACGTGTTCGTCGTAGAGCGCCTGGTCGTCGAAGATCGACACCTCGCGCACGTCGACGCCGACCGGCGGCGTACGACGGGCCAGCTCGGCGACCACCGTCTCGACCACGCCGCGCGCGTCATCGCACAGGTGACAGCCCGGCTTGGAGACGAGGGTGATTTCGATGCGCGCCACGATTTCACTCTAGTGCGGCAGCCTGTGACAGTGGCTCGCTAGCATGGCGCCATGCCCTCCCCCGAAAGGCTCCCCGCCCTCGAACGGCTCCCCGCCCCGGACGGACGCCCCGCCATCGCATTCTTCGACATCGACAACACCCTCGTTCGCGGCGCCACCGTCTACTTCGTGGGTTTCGGCGCCTGGCGCCTTCGCCTGCTGACCGTCAGGGATGTCGCGGTCTTCGCCTGGCAGCAGGCGCGCTTCATCGCGGTCGGCGAGAACATGCGCCACACCGAGAGCATCAAGACGCGCACCCTGCAGATGCTCGGCGGACACACAGAGGACGAGCTGCGCCGGCTCGGCGAAGACGTCTACGACCGCCAGATCGCGGCCCGGCTCCGGCCGGAGGTGGTGGCGAGGGCGCGTGAGCACCTCGCCCGCGGCGACGAGGTCTGGTTGGTGTCGGCGACCGGCGAGATCGTCGCCCAGGTCATCGCTCGGCGGCTCGGCCTGACGGGAGCGCTCGGCACGCGCTTCGAGGCCGACGCCGGGGTCTTCACCGGACGGCTCGACGGCAAGATGCTGCACGGTCAGGCGAAAGCAGACGCAGCCCATGAGCTCGCACGACGGAACGACGCCGACCTCGGAGACTGCTGGGCCTACTCCGACTCCGCGAACGACCTGCCACTGCTGGGGCTGGTCGGGCATCCGGTGACCGTCAACCCTGACGACACCCTCCGCTCCGCGGCAGCCGAGCGCGGATGGCCCACGATGATGCTCCGCAGAACACTCCGCAGAAGACTCCGCGGGCAACACAAAAAGCGCCAGACCGAACCTGCCTGACGGCGGACGGTGCTGACGCTGATTGGCTGAAGAAGGATCTACTTCTTGTTGCGTCGCTGGTGGCGCGTCTTACGAAGCAGCTTGCGGTGCTTCTTCTTCGCCATGCGCTTACGACGCTTCTTAATTACGGAACCCACATGTACCTCACAAGATTGGGGAGTGGTCACGCCGTCAGGAACTGTGCTGCCTGGCGCAACCGAGAAGGAAAAATTGCCTCGCAGCAGTCTAGCGCACTAGCGCGCCTGCTGGTTTTCCGCAGGCGGCGACGAAGCCGGTCGCGCGAGAACCTCTGCCACCGCGGTCTCGGGCACCCGGAACGAGCGTCCGAACCGGATGGCCGGCAGTTCGCCCGAGTGCACCATCCGGTACACCGTCATCTTCGACACCCGCATCATGTCGGCCACCTCGGCGACCGTCAGGAAACGCACGTCAGCCAGATCGTTCGGCATGCGTACGCCTCTCTCGCGATAGGGGTGGAAAACAGGTGGATGTTACCTGAGTGAACTCTAGGGGCTGGTGTGAACGGCTGTCCACCGCAGAAGGCCTCAGCGTTATGGGGAGACCTCAGCACAATGCCGAGGGGCCGGGCCCCGCACCTTCCGGTGCGAAACCCGACCCCGAGCGTTCAGCGACGGTTACTCGTCGCTGCTGTTCGCCTGGCCGACGCGGCGCTGGTGGCGCACGACGAGGGCTGCGATGCCGGCGAGCAGCAGGATGCCCGCCAGACCGATCGGCACGATGGTGCTGAGACCCGTGCTGGCCAGGCCACCACTTCCGTCACCCGATCCGTCACCCGGAACCGGGGTCGCGGTGGGCGTTCCCGGGTCACCGGTCGGAACCGGTCCCGCCGTGGCGGTCGGCGTCGGAGTGCTCGTCGCCGTCGGGGTGGGGGTCGGCGTCGGAGTGGGCTCCGGCGCGGCCTCCGTGGTCACACCGACGAACGTCGAGACGCCCGAGTCACCGTAGGCGACGACACCGAGGTACTTCGAGGAGTAGTCGAGACCCGACCACGAAGCGGTGTACGAGACCGGCGTGCCCTGCGTTCCGGCAACGGTCGCCGGCGCCGTGAAGGCTCCGTCTCCGCTGTCCGGGGTGACGTAGAACGCGTTGAGGTCCATCGCGCCGTTCGCCTGTCCGTCGGGCAGGGCGAAGACGTCGGCGCGGATGTTGTACTTGCCCGCCTCGGGAGCCGCGACGTCGATCCGCTCGTTCGCAGCGCCGGTCGCCGACGAGTACGTCGCGATGACGTTCCCGTCTGCGTCGAGCTGGTCGAGGAACAGATCGAGGTCGGCGCCCTCTTCTGCCGTCGTGATCGACGTCAGGTCGAAGCGCGCCTCGCTGAGGCCAGCGGGGATGGTGAGCGCGAACTCTGCGGTCTCCTTCAACGGGGTGACCGCCGAGTGACCGTCGAGCGGGATCTTCGGGTCCTGGTTGTCGGCGACCAGCAGGTCGGCCTTGGCAAGACCTTCGACCACGAGCGGGATGTCACCGTCGGAGCCGGGCGTCACCGTGACGTCGACCGAGCCGGTGGTTCCGGTTCCGTCGACCTCGTAGGGCGCGGCGATCGGCACGGGCTGCAGCGCAATGGGGCTGCGCACCGTCTGGTCACCGTTCGCCCAGGTGAGGTACCCGGTCGTGTACTCGTTCAGCGGAGCATCCGTTCGCGTGAATGTCACCGTGTAGCTCTTCGACTCGCCAGCGGCGGAGAAGTCGAGCGTCGACGGGGTCACGACGGTGTCGATACCGGGAACGTCGACGGGCTGGGCGGTGAAGGTCCCCGCCTCGGTCGACGTCACCGTGCGGGTGACCGTCTGCGTTCCGGTGAGCGAGCCGATCGCGATGGACGCCAGGTTCAGGTCGCTCGCATCGATCGGCTTCGGGGTGCGACCGACGTCGTAGCCGATGCCCTCGAGGTAGGAGTACCAGTCGTCGACACCGTTCAGGTAGAGCAGTCCCGGGTCGAAGTACTTGGTGGGGGTGACCTCACCGGCGCCCTGGCCGAAGACGTCTTCAACAGCGGCGCCGTCGGACGACACGGTGTTGGTTGCGGTGGTCATCATCGCGGACTTGATCTCCGAGACCGAGGCCTTCGGGTGCACGCCCAGGTAGAGCGCTGCGAGACCGGCGATGTGCGGAGCCGCCATCGAGGTTCCGGAGAGGAACTCCCAGGTCGGGTCTGCACCTTCGGCGTTCGCTGCTGCGGCGAGGATCGCCACACCCGGGGCCGTGATGTCCGGCTTCAGGATGTCGCTGCCGTCGGCGAGCACCGGCCCGTGGCTGGAGAATCCGGCGAGAACGGGGACGGCGGGCGAAGCTCCTGCGGTGTTGCCCTTGGTGAACGTGACCGTCGCACCGGACTTCGCGGAGTACGCGTAGGTCGCATCCCACGCCGGAGCGTCGAGGTGCACGGTGGGCACGGAGTGCTCGTCGAGGTCGATCGAGGAGCCGGTCTTGTTCACCAGCAGCATGCCGATGCCGCCGCCGCGCTTGACCTCGGCCGACTTCGCCGTGCGGTCGTAGACACCGCGCTGGCAGAAGACGATCTTGCCGGCGATCTTCGACGGGTCGAGCGAGTTCGGGGCGCAGAGCAGGGCGTCGGCGACGCTGGCGCTGGCGTTCTTCACCAGGTCGGCCCGCACGAGGTCGCCCTCGACGGGAGCCTCGTCGCCGGGCTGGACGGTGATCGAGCCACCGGCGAACTTGCTGCCGTCACCGAGGGTGGCGGTCGCTTCGTAGCTGGGGATCGTGGATGCCGCGACCGTGGTGTACCACGGCGAAGCGTTGTCGAGCGTGGAGGCGCCGGGGCCGGAGTTGCCCGCGGAGGCGGCGACGAAGATGCCGGCCGAGGCCGCACCGAGGAACGCCTGGTCGGTCAGCGAGACCGTGGTCTGCGCCGAGCTGCCACCGATGGAGAAGTTCAGCACGTCGACACCGTCGAGCACGGCCTGGTCGATCGCGGCGAGCATGTCGGCGGTCGAGCATCCATCGTCGTCTGTTCCGACCGGGTCGGGGCCCGACCAGCAGACCTTGTAGACCGCGATCTTGGCCGCCGGGGCGACACCGCTGATGTTGCCGAAGCTGTTGCCGGCGATGGTCGCCTCTGTCGCGTTGTTGCCGCCGGCGGTGCTGGCGGTGTGCGAGCCGTGGCCGTCACCGTCGCGCGGGGAGACGTACTCACCGGTCGCCGCGGTGCCGATGTTGCCCTGGCCGAAACCGTCGACGTAGTAGCGCGCACCGACGATCTTGGTCGAGCAGTCGCTGGCGGCGAACTCCTCGCCCGTGACGCAGGCACCGTAGAACGTGCTGCCGTCCGCCTTGTCGAAGCGGATGTCGGTGTCTTCGTGGTTCTTCGTGACCTCGTCGGTCAGGTAAGGCGCATCGCCCGGCGTGGTGCCGAGCGCGTCACCGGCGAACGAGGGGTTCTCGGGAGCGATACCGGTGTCGAGGTCACCGATGACGATGCCCTTGCCCGCGTCGGCAACGCCGCCGTTCTGGGCCCAGACACCGTTCGAGCCGTCGAGACCGAGGTACGTGGTCGACGGTTCGGCAGCGGTGATGTGCTTGATCTCGTCGTGGGTGACCTGGGCGACATCCTTGCTGGAGGTCAGCGCGGAGGCCTGCTCGGCCGTGAGGTTCGCCGAGAAGGCGTTCAGCGCGAGCGTGTACGAGTAGTCGATGCTGACACCCGCAGAGGCCGCGACATCCTTCTGGCGGCCGGCGAGGAAGTCGGTGTAGCTGGTGACGGGCGCCGAGCGGGCGTTCATCTGGTCACCGGCGGAGGGCTTGGTGGCGGTGAAGCCGTCGATGCCTCCTTCATACGTGGCCGCTGACGGGTTCGTCAGCGTGACGATGTAGCGACCCGACGTGAAGTCGGTCGCGGGCTTGGTGGCCCCACCCGGCAGCGGAACGAAGCCGACAGCCTTGTCGGTCTGCACCGAAGTGGCCAGGGAGGCCGCGGTGGGGCTGAATGCCGCGGCGCTGCCGGCGGCACCGGCGACAGCGAGCACGAGGGCGGCCGCCGCAGCGACGACAGCACCCCTCTTCGACAGGGAACGGGAATGGGGCGCTGGAGAACGTCGCCGGGAACTACTCACGTAGGAACCTCAATCTGTATTCGAACAGTGTTTGGGCACAGGCCAGGCCCGCACTCGTTCGACTACCCTAAGCAGTTTTCGACCCCCTAGTGGGGGGAGCTATGTTTCCGTTGTGTTAACGATGTGAGCTGGCACAGAATCCTTGCGCTCACAGCAGTTTCTCAGCGCGTATGCCGCGCAGATGAGAGTTTTCCGCGATTAATCACTACTTCTTGAAATGTTCGGAAATCTCCGGGTGACTTCTTCGAGAATCGAGCGCGCACGGCCCGTGGCCGACGCCACCGAGTGACCGACGCGCTCACCCACGATCGACGCCTGGGACTTCGCGCGGTCGGCGAGCTCGGCGAGATCACCCTCGACATCGAGGCCGTCCTCCTCCTGCACCTCGTCGAAGTCGGCGCTCAGGAAGGGGATGAGCCAGTCCTCGACCTCCTCGAGCGGCGAGGCCTCCAGCGCGTAGAAGCGGTGCTGGCCGACCTCCCGCACGCTGACGAGCCCCGCATCCCGGAGCACTTTGAGGTGTTTGGAGACCGTCGGCTGGCTCAGGTCGAGCTGGGAGACGAGCTCCGAGACGCCGATCTCGCCCAGGGGCTCAGCGCCCTCGTCGTCGTGGTCGGCCCCGACGTATCTCTGCAACAGCAGTGAGAGCACGTGGCGGCGCGTGGGGTCAGCTATTACGGAGAAAATGTCAGCCATGGCTACAGGGTAGCGGCCCGGCCGCGTTGTGTCCGCAGGGCACGAGTGCCAAGCTGGGGGGCATGAGTCAGGGCGCACCGGTCAGAGCGCCCCGGTACGGAGTGCGTTCGGGCTCGCGCCGCTTCCGCGACGCCGTCGAGGACTTCTCCGGCCGCTCCCCGTCGCGCTTCGCCGTCATCGTCTTCGTGCTCCTGATCGTGCTGTTCACGTTTCTCTTCTCGCTGCCGATCTCGAGCGCGACCGGCACGTCGACGAACCTGGCGGATTCGCTCTTCACCGCCGTGACCGTCATCTGTGTCACCGGGCTCTCCACCGTCGACATGGCCACCCACTGGTCGTTCTTCGGCGAGGCGGTCATCTACCTCGGCGTGCAGATCGGTGCCCTCGGAGTGCTGACGCTCGCCTCGATCCTCGGCCTCGTCGTCTCACGGCGGCTCGGCCTCCGCTCGCGGATCCTCGCGGCCGGCGAAGCAGACCCGTCGCGCACCCATTCGGGCGTCGCAGGTGCGAGCCAGGCCGTGCGACTCGGCGAGGTGGGCGGGCTGCTCGCCACCGTGGCCGTCAGCGCCCTGGTCATCGAGGGCGGCCTCGCCCTCCTCCTCTTCCCCCGGATGCTGATCGACGGTATCCCCGTCGGAACGGCCGCACTCCAGAGCCTCTACTACTCGGCGATGGCCTTCACCAACACGGGCTTCACCCCCAACGCCGACGGGCTCGCCCCGTACGCGTCGGACTACTACTTCCTCACCGTGCTGATGATCGGCGTCTTCCTCGGCAGTATCGGCTTCCCGGTGATCTACGCCTTCTCGCGGGCTCTCCGCACGCCCGGGCGCAACCAGTGGTCGCTGCACGTCAAGCTGACCCTCGTCACCTCGGTCATCCTGCTGGGGGCCGGCGGCATTCTCTACTTCGCCCTCGAGTTCTCGAACCCGGCCACGTTCGGCCCGCTGAACGGGTTCGACAAGGGCTTCCAGTCGCTGTTCCTGTCGACGATGACACGGTCGGGCGGCTTCTCGACGATCCCCATCGACCAGCTCAACGGTTCCAGCATGCTGGTGACCGACATGCTCATGTTCATCGGCGGCGGCTCGGCGTCGACGGCCGGCGGCATCAAGGTGACGACGATCGCGATCCTCTTTCTCGCCGCCTTCGCCGAAGCGCGCGGCAACGACCAGGTGCAGGCCTTCCGCCGTCGCATCCCGGTCGACATCCTCCGCCTCGCGGTCAGCGTCGTGCTCTGGGGCGCGAGCACCATCGCGATCTCGGCCATCATCATCCTGCAGATCTCGAAGGCCTCGCTCGACGATGTGCTCTTCGACGTGATCTCCGCCTTCGGAACGTCGGGTCTCTCGACCGGCCTCACCGCATCGCTGCCGGATGCCGGCGTCTACGTCATGGCGGCCACGATGTTCATGGGACGCATTGGTACAGTGACGTTCGCCGCAGCCCTGGCACTCAGGCAGAGGCGCCAGCTGTTCCAGAACCCCGAGGAGAGGCCGATCGTTGGCTAGAGACAGGTCGACCGGCGCTCCGGTGCTGGTCATCGGGCTCGGCAGGTTCGGTGCTGCCGCCGCCGACAAGCTCGAGCAGCTGGGGCGGGAGGTGCTCGTCATCGACACCGACGCGATGCTGGTGCAGAAGTGGGCGACGCGCGTCACGCATGTGGTGCAGGCCGACGCGACAGATCTGGATGCCCTGCGGCAGATCGGCGGCCAGGACTTCGATGTGGCGATCATGGCGGTCGGATCATCCGTCGAAGGCAGCGTTCTGATCACCGCGAACCTCGTCGACCTCGGTGTCTCGCAGATCTGGGCGAAAGCGATGTCGAAGTCGCACGGCACGATCCTGGAGCGCATCGGGGCGAACCACGTGATCTATCCCGAGGCGGAGTCCGGCGACCGGATCGCCCACCTCGTATCGGGGCAGGTGCTCGACTTCATCGAGTTCGACGACGAACTCTCGCTCGCCAAACTCCGCCCGCCTGAGGTCGCCCGCGGGGGCGCACTGCAGGGTCTCGGGCTCCGCCGCCGGTACGGCATAACCGTGGTGGGCGTGAAGTCGCACGGCGCCCCCTTCGTCTACGCAGGCGCCGCCACCGAGGTCGGCGCAGACGACTTCATCGTCGTCTCCGGCACGGCCTCGGACATCGACGCGTTCGCGCGACTGCCGCGCTGACCTGCCGCACCGGCCACCGCCGCTGACCTGCCGCGCCGGTCGGTTCTACACTGGGCCAAGGGCTGGAACGAACGAGGGAACATCACGTGAGCACAGGCGGCGGCAACAGAGCGATCTTCGCAGCGCTCGGCGCGAACATCGGTATCGCGGTCATCAAATTCATCGCCTTCGTCTTCTCTGGGTCGTCGTCGATGCTCGCCGAGAGCGTGCACTCCCTGGCCGATTCCGGAAACCAACTCCTGCTGCTGCTCGGCGGCCGGAAGGCCAAGAAGGCCGCCGACAGCGAGCACCCGTTCGGCTACGGCCGCGAGCGCTACGTCTACGCCTTCGTCGTGTCGATCATCCTGTTCTCGGTGGGCGGGGTGTTCTCCCTCTATGAAGGCATCGAGAAGATCGGGAACCCGCACCCGATCGAGACGCCCTGGCTGCCGATCGCCGTGCTGTTGGCCGCGATGGTGCTCGAAGGCTTCTCACTCCGCACCGCGATGAAGGAGAGCAACCACACGCGCGGGAAACAGAGCTGGGTGCAGTTCGTGCGCCGCGCGAAGGCGCCCGAACTTCCTGTCGTGCTGCTCGAGGACTTCGCCGCCCTGGTCGGCCTTGCGCTCGCCTTCGTCGGTGTGCTGCTCGCCATCATCACTGGCAACGGCGTGTTCGACGGCATCGGCACCATCGGAATCGGCGTGCTGCTCATCCTCGTCGCGCTCGTGCTCGGCATGGAGACGAAGAGCCTGCTGGTCGGCGAAGGGGCCAGCGAGGTCGACAACCGCGCCATCCTCGACGCCATCGAGGCGGGCGACGAGGTCGAGCGGGTCATCCACATGAAGACCCTGTACCTCGGGCCCGACGAGCTGCTGGTCGCGGCGAAGATCGCTCTCCCGGCGAGCGCACGGCTCGAGGATGTCGCAACCGCCATCAACTCGGCGGAAGCACGCATCCGCGCCACCGTGCCGATCGCGCGCGTGATCTACCTCGAACCGGACGTGTATGTGGCACCGGTCGACCCCGCGACGCCGACCGAGGCGATCGTGATCAGGGCGTCGGACTGAGGGTCACGACGTCGCACTGAGCGGTTTTCCGTCGCCCGGTTCCGAGTCACCCGATCCGCCCCGTCCGCGGAAGAAGTCCGACAGCAGGGTGCCGCACTCCTCTGCACGCACCCCCGCGAAGACCTCCACGCGGTGGTTCAGCCGACGGTCCCGCAGCACGTCGTAGACCGAACCCGCGGCACCCGCCTTGTCGTCCCACGCCCCGAAGACCACGGTCTTCACCCGCGCCGCGAGGATCGCTCCGGCGCACATCACGCACGGCTCGAGGGTGACCACCAGGGTCGATCCCGGCAGCTGCCAGTCGCCTTGCTGCGCGGCGGCCTCCCGCAGCGCGACGACCTCCGCGTGCGCGGTGGGGTCGTGCAGCAGCTCCCGTTCGTTGCGGCCCCGCCCGATGACCCGGCCCGACGCGTCGAGCACGACAGCGCCGACGGGCACATCGGCGCTCATCAGTGCGCCGGACGCCGCGGCGAGGGCTTCGAGCATCCACCGGTCGTGCTCGGGGGAGACGGGGAGCGGGAGGCCAGGGAGCGGGGAATCTGCCACAGCACCCAGCTCCTCTCCGACGCACGGCACGAGTGACCCGAAGCGGACACCCCTGTAGATTGAGCCTATGCGAGTACACGTTGCCGACCACCCGCTCATCACGCACAAACTGACCGTGCTGCGCGACAGGACCACCCCCTCGGCGACCTTCCGGGCCCTCACCGAGGAGCTCGTCACGCTGCTGGCCTACGAGGCGACACGGAACGTGCGCGTCAACGAGGTCACCATCGAGACCCCCGTGACGACCACCACCGGCGTGGCCCTCAGCGAGCCGCGTCCGCTGGTCGTTCCGATCCTGCGGGCCGGGCTCGGGATGCTCGAAGGCATGGTCAAGCTCGTCCCCACCGCCGAGGTCGGCTTTCTCGGCATGGTGCGGAACGAGGAGACCCTGCAGCCCACCACCTACGCCGAACGCCTGCCCGACGACCTCAGCGACCGGCAGTGCTTCGTGCTCGACCCGATGCTCGCCACCGGCGGCTCGCTGAGCGCGGCCATCGACTTCCTGTTCGACCGTGGCGCCGTCGACGTCACCGCCATCTGCCTCCTGGCCGCGCCCGAAGGCGTGGAGATGCTCGAGAAGCGCACCGAAGGCCGCGACGTGACGCTGGTGCTGGGCGCACTGGATGAGCGGCTGAACGAGAACGGCTACATCGTTCCCGGGCTGGGCGACGCGGGCGACAGGCTCTACGGCCTGGTGTGAATATATTGCTCGCCGCCGCTCCTGCGGCGAGCTGTCCGTAGCGTCCGCCCTCTTTTCGCTGGATCCGCGCAAAAGAATTGACATGGACGCCGATAATCGGCTTTACTCATGACTATGTATGACAACGCGCCCACCCCAACCTCCTTCGAGGCTCTGAGGAACGCCGGCATGATGATGCCCGGCGGCGCCGTCATGTGTTGTCGAATGTGTCGCTGACGAGAACACCCCTCCTCGCCGAGCACTGACAGACCGAACGCCCGCTTCCCTGCCGGCGTCATCGGCAGAGTGCTCCCGGATACCCGCATCCCGGCATCCGTTCTCCGGCTCAAGCCGAATCGACTCACAGCACCGTTCTGAAGGCCCTCACGGTCGCCGGTGCTCAGCATCATCATCCAAAGGATCACCACTGTGTCCATCGCACACCTGACCAGCCCCCGCACCACCTCCTACGTCGCCCCGGCCGAGACCCCGGTCATCCACGCCGCACCGGCGCCCGTCGCCGCCGCCCCCTCCCACATCCGTGCCGTGCCCGCCGGCACTGAGGCCCGCGGCTTCGTCGTCTACGTCGGAATCGATGAGGAGAAGGCCGAAGCCGACGGCACGTCGCTCGGCTCGATCGTCTCGCAGATCAAGGCACTCGTCGCCCAACTCGCCCCGAGCTCAGAGACCTACGCCGCCGTCGCCCTCGCGCCGCGCGGTTCCGGAGGCCGGGATGTCGAGGTCGTACGCCTGGCCCTCCAGGACCCGGCCGCCCTCGCCAAGCACCGCCAGACCACCGAGCCCGAAGCGGAGGCCGACCGGGCCCGCGACGGCGTCGTCATCGACCTCTCCCGCAAGCGCGTGCTGCTCGACAACGAGGCCGCGAACCTCACCTACAAGGAGTTCGAGCTGCTGCAGTACCTGGTGCTCCGTGAAGGCCGCACCATCGAGCGGGCCGAACTGATCTCCTCGCTCTGGGGCGCCGGCCACGAAGACCTCGACGACATCCCCAACGAGCGCACCATCGACGTGCACGTGCGGCGCCTCCGCGCCAAGCTCGGCGACTACGAGGACATCGTGCGCACCGTGCGCGGCGTCGGGTACCGCTTCGACCGCCACGCCGACGTGTCCGTGCGCCAGACCAGCACCCCCTCCCCCGACCTGATCTAGCCGCTCTCGTCCCTCCCTCCCTCCCTCCCCGAACCCGTTTCGCCGGAGTGCAAGGGACCCAAATCGCTCCGGCCCCGAGCGGTTGGCGCGATATGGGTCCCTCGACGCGGAGTGAAAACGACCTCTGGGCAAACTCTGGGGAAAATAACGTTTTGATAACTAGCGCTCCGTTACGCAACCGTTATATAGTTCAAGAGCGTTAGTTGTTTGCTGTGGCAGCGAAGCGCGGAATGTGATTGCAGGACACTCTTGGTGCAAGGGAAAGAGCCGGTCGTTAGCCTCTACGACCGGCTCTTGTCCGTTTAACGGGCACTGTCCGCAACCCGCCCGCCGGGACGCCAACCACGAACTACCCTGTATTCATGACTGACAGAAGCCCCGTGACGAAGGTGTCGCCGATCGCCTCCTGGGAGGCCCTCTTCCGGGCCCAGGTGCAGGTGATGCGCACCCTGGCCGAGGACTTCCCCTTCAAGGGCATCTCCCTCACGGAGTACGACGTGCTGTACACCCTCTCGTTCCAGCCGAACCGGCGGATGCGCATCCGGGACCTGAACTCCCGCACCCTGCTCACGCAGCCGAGCGTCTCGCGTCTCGTCGACCGCCTGTCGTCCCGCGGGCTGGTCAACAAGTCGGTGGATCCCTCCGACGGGCGCGGCACGATCGTCTCCCTCACCGGCGCGGGGTACGAGATCTACCGCGATGCCGCCCGCACGCACGGCCGCTCCATCACCAGCCAGATGACCAAGGCGCTCACCGACGACGAACTCGCCCAGCTCGCGGTGCTCTGCGACAAGCTCCGCATCGGCGTGAGCGGCATCGACGACGACTGCGTCGTGGAAACTCCCGACGCCTGATGGCCTCGCCGAGCATCGTCTGGTTCCGCGACGACCTGCGGGTGGGCGACAATCCCGCCCTGCATGCCGCCGCCGAACGCGGCGAACCGATCGTCTGCGTCTACGTGTTCGACGAGCAGACCGACTACTCCGACACCTCCGTCTTCAGCGACGACTCCCCCGGCATCAGGCCGAACGGCGGCGCCGCGAAGTGGTGGATGCACCACTCACTCGAAGCCCTCGCCGGGGAACTGGATGCCCGGGGCCTCGCCCTCACCTTCCGCTCCGGCCCCGCCGCCCAGGTCATCGCCGGGCTGCAGCGGGAGACCAACGCCGGCGCGGTCTACTGGAACCGGCGCTACGGCCTCGCCGAGCGTGAGCTCGACGCGTCGATCAAGTCCAGCCTCAAGGAGGCCGGTGTCGAGGCGCGGAGCTTCCAGGCGAACCTGCTCTTCGAGCCGTGGACCCTCCGTACCGGCCAGGGCCAGCCCTACAAGGTCTTCACTCCGTTCTGGCGGGCGTGCCTCGGTGCGCCCACCCCGCGACATCCACTGCCCGCACCGTCGGCCGGTCACGTCACGGGCGCGAAGACCGTCCCGTCCGAGAAGCTCGGCGACTGGGCGTTCCTGCCGACGAGACCCGACTGGGCCGGAGGGCTCCGCGACACGTGGACGCCCGGCGAAAAGGCGGCCCACGCTGAACTCCGCGCCTTCGAGGCGGAAGGGCTCGGCGACTATCAGCGCGAGCGCGACTTCCCCTCCCAGGACGCGACGTCACGCATGTCGCCGCGGCTCCGGCACGGCGAGATGAGCCCGTTCCAGGTCTGGCACGGTGTGCGGGATGCTTCGTCGGCAGAGGGTGCAGCATCCTTCCTCCGCGAGGTCGGCTGGCGCGAGTTCGGCTACCACCTGCTCTACCACTGGCCGAAGCTCGGCACCGAGAACATGCGCCCGGCGTTCAACGCGTTCCCGTGGAACGACCCCGAC
The DNA here is from genome assembly GCF_006716115.1 of Subtercola boreus. Lineage (NCBI taxonomy): Bacteria > Bacillati > Actinomycetota > Actinomycetes > Micrococcales > Microbacteriaceae > Subtercola > Subtercola boreus. Next base: position 2,820,786 of record NZ_VFOO01000001.1, read on the forward strand.
CCCGAGGTGCTCGGCCGCTGGCAGCAGGGACAGACGGGCATCCCGATCGTCGACGCCGGCATGCGGGAGCTCTGGCAGACCGGCGTGATGCACAACCGCATCCGGATGGTCACCGCCTCGTTCCTGGTGAAGAACCTGCTGCTCGACTGGCGGCTCGGCGAGGCCTGGTTCTGGGACACCCTGGTCGACGCCGATCCGGCGAGCAACACGATGAACTGGCAGTGGGTGGCAGGTTCGGGTGTGGATGCCGCACCCTACTTCCGCGTGTTCAATCCGGAGCTGCAGGCCAAGAAGTTCGACAAGCACGGGGAGTACATCAACCAGTACGTGCCCGAGGCGGGAACGCCGGGGTACCCGGAGCCGATCGTCGACCTCGGCGAGTCCCGGAAGCGCGCGCTGGCAGCGTACGACACGATCAAGGGCAGCTGAAACCGGCCCGCAGGTGCTCGGCGCGGGCGTTCAGCCGCCTGCGACCGGAGCTGGCGTGGGCGGCTGTGTCGGAGTCGCCGGCACCTGCAGCGTGCTGTCGAGGCTCCGCCCCAGCTCCTCGGCCTGCGCGTTGAGCGCCTGGAGCTGGTCGCGCAGCGCGTCGTACGCCGCGATGTCGCTCTGGATGCCCGCATACCGGTTCGCGAGGTCGGTCTGCCGGGCCTCGAGCGCCTCCCGCTGCCGGTCGAACTCGGCACGGCTGGAGATGTCGCCCGCGGCTGCCCGGATGTTGAACTCGGCCACATCTGCGCTCAGGGTGTCGCTGTCGGCGGAGTACTGCGAGCTGTTGCGGTCGATCGCGTCGCCCGCGGCGGTGACCTGGGCCGCGAGCGCACTCTCCTGCTCGTGGATCTGGCTGAACACCGCCTCGAACGACGCGTTCAGGGCGACGACCTTCGTGCGGTCGGTGAAGTACTTCGCGTAGTGCGTCTCCAGCTCGGGGCTGAGAGCGGCGACCTCCGTGCCGAAGATCGAGTGCAGCTCATTGTCGCGCTGGCCCGGCTCGGTCTCGGCGTAGCTCAGCATGCGGGCGGCGAGCTCGGGGTCGCCTTTGTGGGCGTCGTACTGCTGTTCGAGCAGGCGGTCGAGGTCGCTGCGGTCGGAATCACTCAGCCGCGCATAGACCGCGTGCAGCATCTCGTGCGCGGCCGTCACCCCACGGATGCCGCTCAGCCGGGCATCCGGCACATCGAAGACATGGATGCTCGAGCCGGTGTAGCAGCCGAGCAGCACGAAATCGTCGGTCGACGACCCGCAGACGCTCAGGAAGTCCGCCGCACTCTCGACCGTCGGCGCACTGGCGTAGAAGTAGAACCGGCCCTCGTCGCCCATGCCGGATTCGTCTGCCATGGCGGTGATCGCGGGGCTCGGGCGGTATTGCCAGACCTCGACCTGGTCTTCGACGCGCTGGTGAACGAAGCTCCACGCCACCGCCCCCACGGGCACCCCGACGATGACCGTGACGACTACGATCAGGGCGATGCGTCGAAGCAGGGCGGATGCCCGGCTGCGCGGCGGCGGCTCGAACTCGTCGCCCGGGGAGTCGAACTCGAAGAGCGTCATACGATCTTCCTCCCCGGGTAGTACGGCACGGGCATCCCGTTCGCTAGATTGAGTTTAAAGATCATGGGGCACCACTCGCTTCTCGAAAGGAAGAGATCATGGGTATTTTCTCTCCAGGCTTCGTCGGAAGGCGGCGGGACGCGAACCCGCTCCTGCCCCCGGGGCAGTACGAAGTCACGAACTTCCCGGTGCTCTCCGCCGGCCCGACGCCGGCGATCGCGAAGGATGACTGGGCGTTCTCTGTGCGCACTGCCGAGGGAACGGCCAAGGCCTGGAACTGGGAGACGCTGATGGACAACCCCATCGACGACTTCACGGTCGACCTGCACTGCGTGACGAGGTGGTCGCAGTTCGGCATGGGCTGGCGCGGCGTCTCGCTCGACCACCTGCTCGACGGCGTCGACACCACGCCCGAATTCGCGATGGCCTCGTGCTACGGCGGGTATACGACGAACGTTCGCACCTCTGACCTGCTCGGCGGCAAGGCGTGGATCGCGTTCCAGTTCGACGGATCCGACCTCGCACCCGAGCATGGCGGGCCTGCACGGCTGCTCATCCCGCATCTCTACCTCTGGAAGAGCGCGAAATGGGTCAACAGCATCACTCTGATGAGCCACCACGAGCTGGGCTTCTGGGAACAGTACGGTTACCACGACGTGGGCGACCCGTGGAAGGAGGAACGCTATTCCTGAGTGGCAGCCCGCGCAGCTGGTCGCGGCGCACGATGAGACGGCGACGGCACGGAGCCTGGTGTTCGACATCCCCGGCTGGCCGGGTCACCTCGCAGGGCAGCACGTCGACGTGCGGGTGACGGCTCCCGACGGGTACACGGCCTCGCGCGAATACTCGATCGCCTCGGGCGAGGTGGATGCCGCACCCTCCGGTCTCGGTGCGTCAGGGGTGAACGTGGAACTCTCCGTCGAGGAACTCGACGACGGGGAGGTGTCGCCGTACCTCGTGCGGGGGCTCGACATCGGCGACCACCTCGAGATCCGCGGACCCGTGGGCGGATACTTCGTGTGGACGGCCGCGCAGACCGAGCCCGTGCAACTCATCGCGGGCGGGTCAGGGGTCGTGCCGCTGATGTCGATGCTGCGGACGCATGCTGCCGCCGGGCATCCGTCGCCGATGCGCCTGCTGTACTCGGTGCGCGGGCCGCAGTTCGCGTTCTACACGGATGAGCTCCGCCGGCTCGTCGACTCGTCGAAGGGGTCACTCACGGTCGACTACGCGTTCACCCGTGAGGCCCCGTCGGGGGCGGACCGTTCGATCGGCCGGCTGATGCGTGACGAACTGGAGATGCTCACGGTGCCGGTCGCTTCGTCGCCCACCACGTACCTCTGCGGTCCGAACAGCTTCGTCGAGGGCATCTCGGGGTGGCTGGTCGAGCTCGGGCACCCGGCGTCGCGCATCCTGACGGAGCGGTTCGGCGGGGCGTAGCCCGCCGGCCCCGGCCTAGCGCATCCCCTTACGACGACGGGAGCCGCTCGCTGCACGGTGCGTCAAGCCGAGTCCTACCGCGAGGGCGAGGGCCGCGAGAAGCGCAAATGGCGCAAATGTGTCGTTTCCCGTCGAGGCCAACTGCCCCGACGAACCGCCCCGGGCGTCCGGCGAGGTGATCGCTGTCGCAGCCGCTATGGCAGGCAGCGTGGTGGCGGCGGGGGTTGCCGTCGGCGTGGGATCGGTCGGATCAACGAAAGGCGGAACGCCGACCTCGTACACCTGAGCCAGATTCATACCCGGGTCGACAGTCGTCAACCCGGGCGCCAGTGAGGTGAACGAAACGAACCGGCCGTCGGCGGAGATGCTGGGTTCGTCCGAGTCGTCGGCGCCACCGAGGCGACTCTGGCGCGCGAGGCTGACCATCAGGGTGGCCTTCCGTGCGAGGTCTCGCACATAGACCTGATTCTGCGACGTGACGCTCGGCTCGACGGTGGTGTAGGCAAGGTCGGAAGCGGTCGACGAGAACGCCACAACACGGCCATCTGCCGAGATGCTGGGAGTGCCCGAACTGCCGTCCGCCCGGGTCGAATTCGTCTTGTCGTAGCTGACCAGGACATTCGTCGCGGTTGCCGAGTCGTAGACGAAGACAGCGGCCGTCAGGCCGATCTGAAGCTCGCCCGTGATGTTGGAGGCGAACGAGCCGTACGCCACCCGGGACCCGTCGGCCGAGAGCGAGACGTCGGCGGACCCGTTGTCAGCGGCCCGTCGGGGCCCGGTCCCGGTCGCGAAGCTGACGAGAGTGGTCTTGTTCGTCGCCAACGTGCGCGTGAAGACCTGCATCTTGCCGTTGTCTGCACCCAGGTTCTTCGCGGTGCTCGAGAAGGCCACGGTCGAACCGTCAGCTGAGATGTGCGGGGCGATCGCGACGTTGTCGGCCAGTTCCGTGGAACTGCCGTCGCTGAGGCTCGCGACCGACGGCTTCGGGTGAGCCGACCTGCTGGCGACGAAGACCTCGAACCCGATGTTCGCTGTTGAACTGATGAGATCGCCCGACTGGGACTGGAAGGCGACCACGGAGCCATCACCACTGATCGAGGGCCGCACCGATTGAAGCTTCCCGCCGTCTTTCTCATCGAATCTCATGCTGATCAGGTCAGTCGAGGACCCGGGGACATCGCGCACGTAGACCTGCGAGGCGGGGGAGAGAGCTGCCACCACAGGGTGAAGCCCCGGCGCGTCGGAGTCGAACGCGACGAAACGCCCGTCGTCAGAGATCGACGGGTGTTCGGAGAGGCCGCCGCCGCCAGCGGTACCGCTGGCGTCCACACTCACCATGGTGGTGATGCCGGAGACCAGGTCGCGCACATACACCTGCTGGAAGCCGCCCGTCACGATGTCGGTCAGTTTCGCCTTCGAGACGAAGGCAACGAAACGACCGTCTCGGGAGACAACCGACTGGAGGGAGTTGGCACCCGCAGAAGCCCCGTTCGCGGCAACGCTCACCATCTCGATGGACCCCGGAGCAGGGACGATCGCCTGTGCCGCAGCGCCACCCAGCAGCACCCCTGCTGCGATCAGGGCAGTGACAACGATGCCGGCAGCGGCTTCGCGGGGAGGCGTGAAGCCCGAGCGGAGGGAGGAGAGACGAACCATGTGAGCTCCAAGGTGACTGAGGAAGTCTCACATTAGCACGAAGAGTCCTCGGCTCCCTACTCCGCCAGGTGGGTGTGGAAGAAGGCGTCGATGCGCTGCCAGGCGTCGGCCGCGGCCTCGGGCTCGGGGCCCGCGCCGAGGATCGCCTTCATCAGCGGACGCATCGCAGCCGGACCCGTCGGAGCGTCATTCAGGAACGAATGGCCGGCGGCGGGATACTCCTTCACATCGTGCGGGATCTTCCGCTCGGCGAGCGCCCCATCGAGCTTCGCTGCCGCGCCACGGAGGCTGTTGTCGCGGCCGCCGTAGCTGCCGACGATCGGGCAGGCACCGGTGAGTGCGGCATCCAGATCGCGCGGGAGCCGGCCGTAGTTCACCGACGCCACGTCGAACCCGCGGTCGGCGGCCGCCACCAGCGCGAACCCGCCGCCCATGCAGAAACCGAGCACGCCGACGCGTCCTGTGCAGTCGCCCCGCGCGACCAGGTAGGAGCGCGCGGCCTCGACGTCGACCCACGCACGCCCCTGCCCGCTCGTGATCGCCTGGAATGTGGCGCGGAGGCACTTGCGCACACCGCCGTCGACGAAGAGGTCGGGCATCAGAACGAGGAAGCCGGCCGCGGCCATCCGTTCGACCTGCCGTTTCATCACGTCGGTGAGCCCGAACGCCTCATGCACCATCACGACCGCGGGCCAGGGACCGGCGCCGGCCGGCACGGCGAGCACGCCGTGGAGGCCCGGGCTCATACCCTCCCGCGCCTGGCCGGTGAGGTCGACGTCGCTGACGGTGGGGGCACCCTGTTCGCTCATGCGCTGAGCCTACCGCCGGGCATCCAGAACCCCGGCGAGTGCAGCGTCACAGCGCCCTGAGCTTCTCGAGCAGAGGCTCGGCGACGGTGTCGAGGAACTCCTGCTGGCGCTGGTCTCCCACCTGCACGAGCGCGATGTCGGTGTAGCCCGCCTCGAGGAACGGCTTCACGCTCTCCGCGAGTTCGTCGAGATCGGGGCCGCAGGCGATGCTGCCGGCGACGTCCTCTTCGCGCACGAACTGGCTCGCCCCGGCGAAACCCGCCGTCGTCGGCAGGTCTGCGTTGACCGACCAGCCGCCGGCGAACCAGCGGAACTGGTCGTGCGCGAGTGTGATCGCCTCCGCCTTGTCTGGTCCCCAGCAGATCGGCACCTGCCCGATCGAGCGGGAGGCCGGCTGGTCGCTGCTGCGGGCGGCATTCCAGCCCGTGACCAGGTCTGCCTCCGGTTCGGTGGAGATGAGGTGGTCGCCGAGCGGCGCGAAGCGGGCGATCGACTTCTCGCCCGACACCGCCAGGCCGATCGGCACTCCGCCGTCGGGCAGGTCCCAGATGCGCGCCGAGTCCACGCGGAAGTACTCACCCTCCCAGGTCACGAGTTCGCCTTTGTGGAGCTCCCGGATGATCTGCACGGCCTCTTCGAGCATGTCCTGCCGGGCATCCACCATCGGCCAGCCCTCACCGACCACGTGCTCGTTGAGGTTCTCGCCGGCCCCCAGCCCGAGGATGAAGCGGCCGTCGGCGAGCAGCTGCAGCGTCGCCGCCTTCTGCGCGACGACCGCCGGGTGGTACCGCACGGTCGGGCAGGTGACGTAGGTGGCGAGTTCGACCCGGTTCGTCGCCTGCGCGACCGCGCCGAGCATGGTCCAGGCGTAGGAGGCGTGCCCCTGCGACACGAGCCAGGGCGAGTAGTGGTCGCTCGAGACCTCGAAGTCGAAGCCGACGTTCTCAGCGTCGACCGCGTACTTCACCAGCTCCTTCGGTCCACTTTGCTCGGTCATCAGCGTGTATCCCCAGCGGGTCATCGTTCCTCCAGTGCGGTGGGTTCGTGGTGGTGCTGCATCCCACGTTTCGCCACCCCTCGCAGCCTGTCAACCCGTTGCCCCGTGGCGCTCAGAACAGCACGGCACCGTTGGTCTCGAGGGCGATGGATGACCGCAGCACTGCACGGCCCACCGCCACCGTTCCGCTGCTGAGCGGTTCGCACCGCACGCCCCCTCGCCCCCGCAGGGCCTGGTGGGCACCCGGGGCCAGCATCACGTCCATCCAGGCGCACGGGTTTGCGGGCCGGTGCCCCTGGAACTCGACAGCACCCTGCCCGGAGTCGAGACTGAACCGCGCCTTCTTCAGCAGGTCGACGTCGATGCCTCGGAGCAGGATGTTGCGGCGGGTGGCATACGGATCGAGAGAGGCCTCAAGCCCGAGTATCCGTTCGACGTGTTCGACCGATTCGACGGCCATCACCGTGACGGACGCGCTGCGATGCGCTGCGTGACCGAAATGTCTGTCGCCGACGATGCCGAGGTGCGCCCGCAGTTGGATGCTCTGCCGCACCTCATCGGGCGCCCCCGTCGGCACGGGCCGCGGCCCGTCGCCCGGCCGCCCTTCGTAGCGGTGCAGTGGTGACGCGAGCAGGTGCACGATCTCCACCTCGTAGCGGTACGGCAGCTCCCCGTCGTTACCGCTCCCTGCCTGCTGCACCCTCCCAGCGTACGCCGGAGCGGCGACGCCCGGGCGGGGCTGGCCCGCGAGGTGGGACTCGCCGCGGGGTGGGCTCGTCCACGGATGGGACTCGCCCGCGGGGTGGGACTCGCCCGCGGGGTGGGCGAAAGGCGCAGGGCGCCGTCGAGGGCGGAGCCGCGACCATCCTCCGAGGGGGGGGTTAGGGGTGGTGGCCGCGGCTCCGGTCATGACTCGCGGCCGACGCCCGGGGGGAGGGAGCGACGACCGCGAGAACCTGGGGGCGGCAGTGGCCGAGCCACTGCCGCGAGGACTATTCGGAGTCCGCCGAGCTGCCCGCCTGCTTCTTTCGGCGGGCAGCCCGGGATCCGAACAGGATCGAGCCGCCGATCAGGGCGAGCGCCAGCGCGCCCACGCCTGCCGCGATGATCGGAGCCTGGCTCATACCGGTCGACGCCAGATGCCCGGCGCCTGAGCCTGAGCCCGATCCCGATCCCGATCCCGATCCATTCTGGTCGCCGCCACCCGAGGCCCCACCGCCGCCCGTCCCGGAGGTCGGCACGCCGGTTGCCGTGGGAGTCGCTGTCGGGTTCGGAACGCCGGTGCCGGTCGGAATGGGCGTCGGCGGCGGAGTGGTGGCGGGCGGAGCAACTGCGGCGATGGCCCGCAGGTAGGTCTGCGCATCCGGGGACGCAGCCGTCTCCGACAGGCCGGGGGCGACCGAAGTGAATCCGACGTAGTTGCCGTCGCCAGAGATCGCAGCCTCGTTCGAAGCAGCCGTTCCACCGGCACTGGGATTCGCTCGTTGCACACTCTCAGCCCGCGTCTTCGACGTCTCCACATTCCTCGTGTAGACCTGCGATTTGCCGGATGTCGCGATCGTTGTAAGGTCCTGCGACACGGAGGTGAACGCGACGACGTCGCCCTTACGGGAAATCGACGGCATCGAAGAGTCACCCACGGCACCCGACGTGCCGTCGGCATTGAACGTCACGAGGGTGTTCTGCTCGCGAACACGATCGTGCAGATAAACCTGCCGAGAGCGACCGATCCCGACCGTGACGAGATTGGCCGCTTTGGAGTCGTAGGCCACTCGGGAACCGTCGAAGGACACCGACGGATTGTCCGACGCCGCGTCACCGAACTCGGTCGTGTCGGCGGCGGCGTAGGTGATCAACGACGTGGTCGAGGCGAGGACACTGTGCAGGTAGATCTGCGCTTGCCCATTGCCTGTCTGACTGGTGATGTCACTGGCCGCACTGACGAACGCGACCGACTGCCCATCACCCGAGAGCGACGGGTGCGTCGAGTCGTCGTTCGGAAGGGTGACAGGGAGGCCGTCTCGGGCGCTCCCCAGCTGGATGGCCGGATCGGTCGCGTTCTCGGCGACGTAGACCTGGGTGTCCGTCGTCGTCAGGCCAGGCAGAATGTCGGTTGCCGCGGACTGGAACGCCACCTTCGAGCCGTCAGCCGAGATCGACGACCACTCCGAGTCACCGTTGCCGCCGGAGAGTTGACGAGGCGTCAGGCTGATCTTTCTCGTCGTTCCGCTCAACGTGTCACGCACGAAGACCTGTGTGAAGGCGTTGCCGATGTCGAGCGGAAGCGCGAGGTTGTGGGCCGCGGATGTGAAGGAGACGAACCGGCCATCCGCGGAGATGGACGGGTCGGTCGAGTCGGCGTTGGCCGAGTCCGTTCCGGCCATCGCCGCGCTCACGAGCGTCGTGACACCCGTGAGCTGGTCACGCTTGTAGACCTGCACCTTCTCATGGTTGCCGACCGTGACGAGGTCGTCTGAAAGCGATGAGAACGCGACGAACCTGCCGTCGGAGGACACGCTGCTCTCACCGGAGACATCGTCACCGGCGTTGGGCGGAGTCGCGGGCGTGACGCTCGTCATCACCGTCTGGTCGAGCGTCGGCAGCAGCGCCGAGGCCGCACCTGACGCGCTGAGGCAGACCGCGCCGACGGCCACCACCGCGCTGCCGAGCGCGACAAGGCGGCGAATGCGTGGGGTGGGAAGGGGGAGATGGGGCATGTGGTCCTCAAGACGCAGAGCAAAGAATGAGCATTGGTCAGCTAAGCTACAGGAGGTTCAGAGCAAGCCGCAACCCCGCCACCAAACCGCCCGTCCGGCGCCTACGAATACCACGCTGTGTGCAGGCGAGAGCCAGCACGAGCCCCTCAGCGAAGCTGGTTAGACTACTGGTGACAGACAGGGGTGCGACAGTTGGGTGGTTCGTTCTGAAGATCATGAGCTACAACCTGCGGCGGCATGCGGCCGTCGCCGAGTTGGAGGAGCTGGTCCTGCGCCACCCCGTCGATGCACTCTGCCTGCAGGAGGGTGAGGGCACCCGCATGCCCGAGCAGATCGGTGACCTGCAGCTCTCCGCGGCCACCTACAAGAGCGAGCTGGGCCTGGCGATCTACTATCGCCCCGACCGCTTCACAGCCCTCGACTCCCACGCGTTCACCCTGCGGAAGGCCATGCACGACCGCGTGCTGCTGCCGGGCATCGAACGCCTGCTGACGACGAGGCTCGTCGACCTGCAGTCCGGCCAGGACGTTCAGCTGGCCTCGTTCCACGCCTCACCGCTCTCCGCGACGAATCTGCTGCGACGCCAGCAGATCGCCCAGGCGCACGTGCACCTCACCGAGCTGACCGGCGACGTTCCGACGGTGATGACCGGTGACTTCAACTATCCGCTGCTCCGCGGCCGGCTCATCAAGCAGATCGAGAAGGCCGGATACTCGCTGTCGCTGAGCGATGGGCCGACGTACTACTACTCGAAGTCGGTGGCGTACCACTTCGACTTCGCGACTTCCAAGGGCATGGATGTACAGCTCGTCGAGACCCTGCCGAAGGGCCTCTCCGACCACCGCCCGATCCTCATCACCGCAGAGATCCTGAAGCGCCAGAACCTCCGCGAGCAGCAGGATCCGGCCAGGTCCGACGCCGACAGGCAGGACGCGGGCCACGACCCGCACAACCCCGTCCTCGACGGCGTCGAGTAACAGAGAGGGCCCCGTCAGGGGCCCCTTCAGGCCTTAAATAGGCACGAAAAAGAGGCCCCCGCCGGGGCCTCTTTTTTCAGCGCTTGAGGATCTTCCCCGGGTTCAGGTTCTTGCCCGGGTCGACCGCCGTGAACATGCCCTGGATGAGGTCGGCGCCGGCCGGCGAGATGTCCTGCTCGGTCCACTCCGAGTGCTCCACGCCGACGCTGTGGTGGTGCGAGAGCGTTCCGCCCGAGTCGATGAAGGCCTGCTGGATGGCCGACTTCACCACGTCGTACTGCGCGAGCGGGTCGACACCGTCGTGGGTGAAGGCGAACGTGAAGTAGAGGCAGGCACCGGAGTGCATCGAGTGCGAGAGGTGGCACATGATCCAGCCGCTCTCGCCGAGCGAATCGTAGGCCTTGTTGGCGGCCGCGAAGACGTTGTCGTAGAGGGGCTTCAGTCGCGACCAGGGCGCGGCCGTCTCCGAGACATCCGCCGCCGCACCGCGGTCGAGCAGGAAGTCGCGGAGGTAGGGCGTGTCGAACTTCTTCTGGTCGTAGAGCGTGCCCGGGCCCTTGCCGAGGGTGATTGCGCCGTGCTTCTTCACGATGCTGCCAACCAGGCTCTTCTGGTGCGCGACGTTGGCGGCCGTGCCCTCGTAGCCGATGAACGACAGGCAGACCTCGTCGAGGTTCCAGCCGCGCTTCTGCAGGAAGGCGAACAACGCCTTCTGCACCTGGCCGCTGATGCCGTGGGATGCCTTCGAGGTCGAGAACGAGAAGGCGGTCTCACGGGCATCCGAGACCCGGGTGATGGAGGGGGCGGCGTCGCTCGTGTTGATGTCGTGCATGGCGGCGAGGCCGGACTCCCAGTCACGGAAGAGGTAGCCGATGACTTCGCGCTTCTCGGGCAGGCGGTGAACCTGCACGGTGGCCTCCGTGATGATGCCGAGGCGACCCTCGCTGCCGAGGATGGCCTCCCGCACGCTCGGGCCGGTGGCCGACGACGGGATGGGACGGACGACCAGCAGCTTGCCCGGCTGCACGACCCGCAGGCCCTTGGTGATGTCGGCGATGTCGCCGTATTTGTCGCTCTGCATGCCCGACGAGCGGGTGGCGATCCAGCCACCGAGGGTGGAGTAGGTGAAGCTGTCGGGCTGGTGACCCATGGTCCAGCCGCGGGCCTGCAGCTGCTCCTCCATGTCAGGGCCGAGCACGCCGGCCTGGATGACCGCGAGGCCCGAGTACTCGTCGATGTCGAGCACACGCGAGAGCCGGCCCATGTCGAGCGAGATGACGGTGCGCGTCTCGGTGGGGATCGGCTCCAGCGAACCGACGATGTTGCTGCCACCACCGAACGGGATGATGACAGCATCCGACGCAACGGCGAGGTCGACGATGCGCTGCACAGCGCTCTCGTCGGCCGGGTAGACGACCACGTCGGGTACGCGCGGGAAGGTGCTCGCCCGCACGCGGATCAGGTCCCGGATGCTCTTGCCGTACGTGTGCACGACACGCTCTTCATCGTCGACGGTCGAGAACTCGGGCCCGACGATCGTCGCGAGCGCCTCGAGCAGCTCGGCGGACGCCTCGGAGGCGGGGACGTCGAGCTCGGAGAAGGCCACCGGAGGGACCGGCTCACGCCAGACGTCGATGCCGACCGCGTTGACGACGAAGGGCGCGAAGCCGGGCTTGTCCTCGTGGTGGAATCCCACCCCTTCGACGCCCCAGCCCCACCATTTCATGTGCTTGACGTCGGTCATGCGGCTCCTTCACGGGGGTGCTCGTCGGAGTCGCCGGTGCTACCTGCGGAATCGACAGTGGGGTGATTGTGGACGTTCGCGCCGGTCTCGGCGAGGAACAGCGCGAACTCGGCCGCATGCATTTCGCGGACGACTTTCTCGATGCGGTCGTTGAAGTCGGTGACGTTCTCGCCCTCGGCGGCGATGAGCGGTTCGCCGAACCGCACACGCACCGGGGGTCGGCCGGGCACGGGCCAATTGCGGCCGCGCGGCATGGCCTGTGTCGCCCCGACGAGTGCCATCGGGATGCAGGGGATGCCCGCCTTGAGGCAGAGCGCCGCGGCGCCGCCCTTGAACGGGGCGATCGTGCCGTCTTTCGAGCGGGTGCCCTCGGGGAAGACGAGCAGCGGCACGCCCGCCTTCAGGAGCTTGCCCGTGAAGCCTGTCGATTTTGCGTTCGCGCTGCGGTCGACGGGAAAGGCGTTGAAGAAGAGGGCGGTGAGGCCCTTCCGCCACCAGACGTCGAAGAAGTAGTCGGCCGCGGCCGCAGCGGCGAGGTAGCGGGAGAGCCGCGAGGGCATCGACCCGAGGATGAGGGGCGCATCCAGGTGGCTGGAGTGGTTGGCCACCACGATGTAGGGGCCCTTCACGTTCTTCAGCAGCGCCCGGTCGGTGATGGTCACGTGGACCATCGACCAGATGACCGGCTTCAGCAGCAGGCGCTGGGCGACGAAACGGGCGCCCGCCTGGGCCTTCGAGGTGTATCTGTTGCCGAACTGCACCTGCTCAGCGTACCCACTCCACCTGCGGAACCGAAACGCGGCCGGAGGATGTCTCAGTCGTTGCGACTGGAGGAGATCTTTCCGGACGCCCAGCGGATTCCGCTCCGCGGAGCGTGCTTGATGACGAACATCAGGAACTGGAAACGGCGCGACGGTATCGAGAGCACCTTGCCCTTCTCCACGTCGCGGAGGCACGTCGCGACCAGTTCGTCGACGTCGACCCAGAGGAATTTCGGGATGGACGACTCCCGGATGCCCGCCCGGGAGTGGAACTCGGTCTTCACCCAGCCGGGGCAGAGCGTCGTGACCTGCACGCCCGAACCGCGGAGCTCGACGGAGAGCCCCTGGCTGTAGGAGGCCACCCACGCCTTGACGGCCGAATAGCTGCCCATCATGACGAACCCGGCCACGCTCGACACGTTCACGATCGTCCCGGAGCCGCGCGAGCGCATCGCACGCCCCGCTGCGGCGCCCAGCATGAGCACCCCACGCACCATGACGTCGATCGCCTTCTCGTGGGGTGTCGTGTCGACGGCGAGCAGGGAGGTGTGCACACCGAAGCCGGCGTTGTTCACCAGCATGCCGATGGGCGACGAGGCATCTTCGAGACGCGCGGCAACCCGCAGCACGTCGGCGCGGTCGCCGAGGTCGGCCGAGATCGTCTCGACCTCGATGCCGTATTCTGTGCGCAGCGACTCGGCCGTCTCGGCGAGCCTGGACTCGTCGCGTGCGACGATGACCAGGTTGTCACCCCGGTTTGCCAGTGCGCGCGCGAACGCCGCACCGATACCCGAGGTGCCGCCCGTGACCATTGCCGTAACCATGGCAATCACGATACGTGATGGCGACGAACCACCGATGCACTTTTGTATGAACGCTCACTTCCTCTGCCCGACCGGAGAACCCCATGACCTCTGACTTCGACATCCGCGAATACACCCGCACGGCCGCGGGCAGCCATGAGGCGACCCTGCCGCTCGCGGCGTTCGCCGAGCATCCGCTCACCGAGCAGACGCTGCAGACGCTCAGCTACCTCCGCGACCTCGAGGACTTCACGATGCACCACATGCGCGACGTGCTGGTGACCCCGAGCCACAAGGACGCCCGGCTCACCGCGTTCCTCGCGACCTGGGCGTTCGAGAAGTTCTGGATCGCGGATGCGTTCGACCGCATCATCGCCGTGCACCAGGACTTCACCCCCGCCACACACCGGGCCCGCTCGGGCGTCGTGCGCTTCGCCCGCGAGGCGATCGACCGGGTCTCACCGATCGTCACGGCCATCCGGTCGAACCTGATCGGCGAGGACATCATCGCCGGTCACGTCACGCGGGGTTACATCGACGAACTCGTCAGCCGGGTGGCCTACTCCCAGCTGGCGAAGAACGACCCGAACGAGGCGCTGGCCGAGGTGCTTACGGGCTTCCAGGCGCTCCGCGACAGGCATCTGCAGTTCTTCGAAGGCGAAACCGTCCGAAGACTGGAAGAATCGGTATCGGCTCGGAAGCTCACCAGGTCGTCGCTTCGGCGCTCGTGGGTGCCGACGGGCACGCACGAGCAACCGATCCAGGAGACCCGATTGATGATGAAGTACGTGTTCAGTGACGCCGAGGGGCGCGCTGGAGTCTCCACTGTCGACCGGGGCATCGACGCCCTTCCGGGCCTCAGGGGGCTGGGTCTCCTGGCGAGGGCGACCAGGCACTACGGCGTGCGGGCCACCGCGTGACCGCGCCGGAGACGTCGTTCAGCCCGCTCGAGGGCCAACACATCATGCTCACCGGCGCCACCGGCTTTGTCGGCCAGGCGATCCTCGAGAAACTGCTGGCGGACTACCCGACCACGCGCATGACCCTGCTGATCAGGCCGAAGGGTTCCCTCACCGGCGAGGCCCGGCTGAAGAGCCTGCTGCGGAAGCCGGTCTTCTCGAAGTGGCGTGAGCGTGTCGGCCAGGAGGAGGTCGACCGAGCGATGACGGAGCGCATCTCCGTGATCGAGTCGAGCATGGGATCGGTCGCGGGGCTCCCCGCCGACCTCGACGTCCTCATCCACAGCGCATCGACCGTGTCGTTCGACCCGCCGATCGACGAGGCCTTCAAGACCAACGTCGGCGGTGCCGTCGGCCTCTATGAGGCGCTGCTGGCCACCGGCAGCGACCCGCACGTCGTGCACGTGTCGACGGCCTACGTCGGCGGTATCAACAAGGGCACCGCCGTCGAGGCGAGCCTGAAGCACTCGATCCAGTGGCGTGACGAGATGGCTGCCGCACTGGCCGCCCGGGTCACCGTCGAGGCCTCCTCGAGGCGCCCCGAGGTGCTCCGCAAGATGATCGCCGACGCGAAGCTCGACAACGGCAAGGTCGGGCCGCATGCGGTCGCCGTCGCCGCCGAGATCGGCCGCACGGAGTGGGTCACGAAGCGCCTCGTCGACTACGGGCGCACCCGCGCGCAGAGCGTCGGCTGGGCCGACGTCTACGCCCTGACGAAGTCGATGAGCGAGCGGGTCGCCGAGGAGCTCTGGGCCGGCAACGGCCACCGTCTCTCCGTGGTTCGCCCCGCGATCATCGAGAGCGCCCTGAAGCACCCCTTCCCGGGCTGGATCGACGGCTTCAAGGTGGCGGATCCGCTGATCATCGCCTACGGCCGCGGGCTGGTGCCCGAGTTCCCGGGGCTGCCCGACAGCATCCTCGACATCATCCCCGTGGACATCGTCGTGAACGCCACCCTCGCGGTCGCGGCGAACCCGCCTGCTCCCGCCGACCCCAAGTACTTCCACCTCTCCTCCGGTGGCCGCAATCCGCTGACGTTCCGGGAGATCTACGAGAACGTGCTGAAGTACTTCCGCGCGAACCCGATCCCCGACGAGCAGCGCGGCCACATCCGCACTCCCTACTGGGACTTCCCCGGCGCCCGGGCGATCGCCCGCAGCCTCCGCACCGGCGAGCGCGCGAACAAGCTGCTGCAGCGCACCCTGCTCCGGCTGCCCTCCACCCAGACCACCCGCAGTTTCATGCGGCAGGCGTCCGCCCGGCAGACCGACCTCGAACTGCTCCGCGCGTACAGCGACCTGTACCAGAACTACACGCAGGCCGAGATCATCTACGACGACTCGCGGACGGCCGAGCTCAACGAGCAGTTGCCGCAGGATGCCCGGCAGACGTTCGGCTTCGATGCCACCGAGATCGACTGGGACCACTACCTGCAGGAGGTGCACTTCCCGGCGGTCACGACGCTGATGCGCACCTTCAGCTCCCGTCCCCGCGCGAAGGTGCAGGCCCCGAAGCCGCTTCCCGAGAACCCCGAAGCAGTCGCGTTCTTCGACCTCGAGGGCACCGTGCTCGCGTCGAACATCGTCGAGCAGTACCTCTGGGTGCGGCTCGCCAGCCTCGACCGCGCGAAGTGGCCGCAGGAGCTCGCGAACCTGTTCGGCTCGCTCCCCCGCTACCTCGCCGCCGACCGCCGCGACCGGGGCGAGTTCATCCGCACGTTCTACCGCCGGTACGAGGGGGTCGACGAGCAGGCGCTCCGCGACCTGATCCATGACACCGTCGGCGACGTGCTGCTGCAGCGGATCCGCCCCGAGGCCGTGCGCCAGATCCGCAAGCACCGTGAGGCGGGGCACCGCACCGTGCTCGTCACCGGGGCCATCGACGTGCTGGTGGAGCCGTTCGTCACCCTCTTCGACGAGGTCGTGTCGAGCCACATGCACTCGAAGGACGGCATCTGGACCGGGCATCTCTCAAAACCCCCGCTCGTCGACGAGGCCCGGGCCGCCTGGCTCCGCCTCTACGGCACGCGCGAAGGCGTCGACCTCTCGAAGTCGTACGCCTACGGCGACAGCATCGCCGACCGGTCCTGGCTCGAGCTGGTGGGGAACCCCCAGGCCGTGAATCCGGATGCCGCGCTGTTCCAGCACGCGACCCAGAAGCACTGGCGCATCCACCAGTGGAGCGACCACAACCACAGCCGGATCGACACCCTCGGCGAACTGCTGCGCGGCGACACCGTGCAGCGAACCTCCTCCATCCCGGCCCTCGGCCCGAGCCCGAAAGAAACCACCCATGAGTAGACCAGGCTTCGTTCTGAGCGTCGACGCGCAGACACCTCCGCTCGTCGTGTTCCAGGGCGAGAAAGTGCTGCTCGAGCGGCTTCCGATCGGTGCGAGCGTGCTGTACCCGCCCGAGGCACTGCAGGGCATCCGTTCGCTCGACGAGGCGATCGGCCGTGCGCTCGACAGCCCCGTCGACAGCGAACCGCTCAGCGCGCTCCTGACGCGCGGCTCACGCGTCACGATCGTGTTCGAAGACCTCTCGCAGCCGGTGACGAGCCGCACGGCTCCGGATGTCCGCCAGCGCGTCATCGAACAGGTTCTCGAGCGGGCCGCCCTGGCCGGCGTCGACGACGTCGAGCTCATCGCCGCCACCGGTCTCCGTCGCCGCCTCACCGCGCTCGACCTGCAGCGTGTGCTCGGCGAACGGGTCTACGCCTCGTTCGCGCCCGACCATGTGCGGAGCCACGACGCCGAAGCAGAGTCCCTGGCGACCGTCGGCGAACTGGCCGACGGCACCCCGATCGAGGTCAACGGTCGGGTCGCGTCGAGCGACCTGGTGATCTCGGTGCGGCTCGCGACAGCGGTCGGCAACGAGGGTGCGGCGGCCGTCGCCACCAAGCTGATCGGCGCGAGGACCGCCCGGGCGCGCGGATCGTTCGCGGCCCGGAGCGCGGCAGCTGCCGCCAGCGGCGCGGCCACGGATACCGATGCGTTCGACGGCCTCGTCGACACCATCGGCGACCGGGCCCGCGTCTTCACCGTCGACGTCACCCTCACCCCCGAGCCCACCGGCCCCGCCTCCGCCTTCCTCAGCAAGCGCGAGAAGGAGTGGAGCCTCACCGACCGCGCCCTCTCCGCCGGTCTCCAGGCCGCCACACGGGTGCTCCCGTCCCGCGCGCGGGTCGGTCTCGCGCAGGTCTCGGGCGTCGGCTACGGCGTCACGTCGGTCGTCGCGGGCAAGCCCAGCTCCGTGCATCCACTGACCGAGGCGTTCCTCGCACAGCAGCAGGTCGGCCAGTTCGACAGCCCCGCGGATGTCGCGCTGTTCGGCATCCCGAACCCGGGCTCCATCGGCTCGAGCCTGAACCCGGTGACGGCAGCCGCACTGGGCCTCGGCCAGATCTTCACCGGTTCGACGGCGGAGCCCGTGGTGCGCGCGGGCGGCACGGCAATCTTCTACCACCCGCTCACCCCGTGGTTCCATCCCCTGCACGACCCGGCCTACATCGACTTCTTCGCCGAGGTGCTCAGCCAGAGCATCGACCCGGCCGTGATCTCCGAGCAGTACGAGGAGAAGTTCGCCGCCGACCCGTGGTACCGGCACGTCTACCAGACGAGCTACGCGAACCATGCGCTCCACCCGTTCCACTCCTGGTACTCGGCGGCCCCGGCCATCGCGCACCTCGGCGACGTCATCTTCGTCGGCGGCGACCACGGCGCGACCAGACGCCTCGGCTTCAAGGCGGCCTCGACCCTCGCCGATGCGCTCGAAATGGCATCGGACTCCGTCGGGCTCAACCCGTCGATCACTTACGTGCACGGCGCACCGGTGAGCGTCTCCGAGGTCAGCTGATGCCGCGTCTGGCGCTCCGCCTCGCCGTCACACCGGCCGTGCACGGGCTCGAGCACGTCACGGAGTCCGACGGGCCGTTCATCTTCGTGGCGAACCACCCGTCGGCGCTCGACGAGGCGCTGGTGCGGGATGCCCTGCGGGGCGTCACCACGAGACTGGTCTCTGTGGCGGTCGAGCCCCGGGCCGGCATCCGCGGACTCGTCGACCACGCGTTCAGCCTCCGCTCGGCCAGCCGCCTCGGCACCCTGCTGAAGAGCGGAACGAGTGTGCTGCTCTTCGCCGAGAAGAACCGCACGGACGATGGATCGCTCGCTCCGCTCGATCTCGGGGCGGCCGCCCTCGGCATCCGCACGGGGGTTCCCCTGGTGCCGGTGTCGCTGCTCGGCACCTTCCGGGCGCTCCCGCCGTGGCGCACCACCGTGGAACCGGGGCGGCCCCGCGTCTCCGTGCTGTTCTCCCGACCAATCCGCGCGGGCTCCGGCGACGAACTCTCCACAGTGACCGACGAGCTCGCCCAGGCGATCTCCACCGGACTGGCCGAGGAATCACGAGGCTGGTACGGTGCTCTCCGGTCGCAGGCCGACGGAGCAGCTCCTGCCGGGTCCGACGGGCAGCCCGAAGCCGGCTGGCGGCGGATGTGGAAGGCGACTGCGACACCGACCGGACCCGACAGACGCCGAGTGTGGCAGTAGGAACCGAGCAGTTCAGCCAGTGTGGCAGCAATTGTCAGATTCACCCCGCACAATAGTTAAAACCCCACCCGCCAGAACTTGGCACTTTTCAGAAACAGGAGGATGAGGAACCGCCCGGTGACGGGCACATCCTCAAGCGCCCATGGCCTTCGACATCGACAACTACACGAAGACTTCGAAGAACGTCGCCTGGGAAGACCTCGATTTCGAGACGTTCCGAACGAATCCCCTGCCGGAGGACACGCTGCGCGTGATCCGCTACATGGCCGACGTCGAATACCACACCGTCTGCTACATGCGTGACATGCTCGTCACCCCGTCGCACCGCGACAAAGACGTGACCGGGTTCATGACGATGTGGAACCGCGAGGAGTTCTGGCACGGTGAGGCCCTCGCCGACGTGCTCCGCATGCACAACATCGAGCTGGAGTTCGACGAGCTGAAGTCGAAGCGCCTGAAGCTCGGCTGGAAGGACCGCATCGATCCCGTGAAGCAGTCCGTGCTCTCGAACCTCGTCGGCAAGGACTTCATCGCCGTGCACATGATCTGGGGTGCCGCCAACGAATGGTCGGCTGTCGCCGCCTACAAGCGCCTCGCCGAGATCGAGGGCCACCCTGTGCTCGCCGAACTGCTGAAGCGCATCGCCATGCAGGAGGCCCGCCACGTGGCGTTCTACGCCACCCAGGCCCGCGAGCGCCTCGGCAAGAGCGTCCTCGCCCAGAAGTTCGCCCGGTTCGCTCTCGGCAAGTTCTGGGGACCGGTCGGATCGACGATCATGGACCAGACCGAGGTCAAGCATGTGATGGGCCACATCTTCGGTGGCATCGACGGCCGGAAGGCCATCAACGCCATCGACGCCCACATCGCGAAGATGCCCGGGCTCAAGGGCCTCACAATCGTCGCCGACTCGCTCGACGGCCACGGCATCGCCGCGGTCTGACCCGGTGAGCTGAGCGCCGACGTGTCCGCTCCGGGGGGAGTATCGGGAGAGGCCGCACGGCCGAGGGCCGCCATCGTCTACAACCCGACGAAGGTGAAGGCCAAACGGCTCCGCGCCATGGTCGAGGCGATGGAGGCCGAGAAGGGCTGGGCTCCGTCACTCTGGGCCGCCACGACGGTCGAGGACCCCGGCCACGACGCGGCGCTCCGCCTGCTGGAGTCGGCGCCCGCCGTCGTGATCGCCGCGGGTGGCGATGGCACGGTCAGCGCTGTCGCCCAGGCGCTCACCCACCAGGAGGTGCCGCTCGGCATCCTCCCGACCGGCACGACCAACCTCTTCGCCCGCGCCCTCGGGCTGCCGCTCGGCGTCATCGGCCTTCCGTTCGTCAACGCGCGGAAGGCGCTGCGTGCGGCGTTCAGCGAGACCGTGCGCACGGTCGACGTGGGCCGGGTGGATGCGGTACTCGAGTCGGGCGAGACGATCAGCCGCGCGTTCACGGTGATGGCGGGCATGGGCGTCGATGCCCAGATGGTGGTGAACACCTCGCCGAAGGGCAAGGACACTCTCGGCTGGACCGGGTATGTCGGCGCGATCCTCGACTCTTTCGTGCGCAACCGGCGGTTCGACCTCAGCTACACGCTCGACGGTGTCGCACTGCCCGAGACGCCCGCGCACACGATCGTGCTCGGCAATGCTGGTGTGCTGCCGGCGGGCATCCGGATGATCCCCGGCGCCCTGATCGACGACGGACTGCTCGACGTGGTGGTGCTGAGCCCCCTCGGGGCCGGCGAGTGGGCACGGGCCATCCACTGGTTCTGGCGCACCAACACCACCTACCTTCCGCGGAAACCCGACGCGCGCGCCGCTGCCGACGGCTCGGCCCCGGTGACGACCTCGTCGGTGCGCCACGCGCGGGCGACCGGAGTGACCTTCGCCGTGACCGAGGCGCAGGACTTCGAGATCGACGGGGAGCACCTCGGCCGGGTGTTGTCTGCCACGGCGTGGATCGAGGCGGGGGCACTTCGCGTGCGCGGCTCGGTCGGCGGCGTTGCATCGTCTGCGTCGAGCCAGCCCGCTGCCGAAGCGAGCGCCGCATCTTCCCGTTCGGGAGGAACACAGCCCACGTCAGCCGAATAGGGCGGCACATCGGCTGAGCTCCTCCCGAATGGGAACGGGAGCGCACCGTCAGGCGAGCCGCGTTCCCTGATGGAAGACGCAGCGGAAACCGGTCTCCGACTCTCGCCAGATCGAGGAGCGGCGGGTCAGGCCAGAGCCGCTTCGCAGCAGGTAGGTGAGCAGGTGGAGCTCTGGGGCGAGAGATTCGACCCGCGGGTCGGAGAACTCGTGCGCATCCAGCGTCGAGGACATGTCGAGGGTCGCGAGCGCCGCCACCATCTCGGGCCGCGACCACAGGCGCCCGGACTGCCCGATCTCCCGGAACTCCGGGTCGAGAAGCTGATCGACAGCCACGGGGTCGAGCCTCACAGCGGGGTCCAGAAGCCGCCGCTCGCAGTCGATCACGGCCTGCTCGACGTACTCGGCACGCGTCAGCTCGTCCACGTCACCCGCGGCAGCACTGCCCCTCGGCCGGGCCGGCGACTCGTGCGCCGGGAGCTCCCCACGTTCATCCATCGATCAACCGTACGTCGCGGTGGGCCGACGCCGCCAGTCCCCCACCGGGGTCACAGCACTCGTTCGGTGGACACCGGAAGGGGTGTCGCACTGAGACCAGCGACCTAAGAACATTCTCACGATCCGGGTGCGACACCCGCGGCGGCTTCGGGGACAATGGAAGGCAGGCGACCGCACCACACACGACCGTTCATCGGAGGAGACCATGACCGCTCGGCCGAGGCGCAGGGTCGCCGGATGGATGATCGGCGGCGCCGTAGCGGTGGCCGCGGTCGTCGCAGGCGGGACTCTTGCCGCCAGCGCGCTCCAGGTGCGCGATGAGAGCGGCCGGCCGACGGGCATCAGCGGGGTGATCGTGCAGGTCGACGAGTCCGGTACGGCTGCGTCGCCCGGCACAGCCGGGCCGGGCGTGACGCCGACGGCGGTGCCGACATCCGCGTCGACTGCCCCGCCGACGACCGACGATCCCTCGGCCTCTCCCTCCCCGACCGGCGCGACCACCGTTCCCGATCCCGTGCCCGTGGTCGTCGACGACCACGGCGGTCAGAACGGGAAGAGCGGTGGCGGCGGCGGAGGGCACGGCAGTGACGGCTGAGGGCAGCACGCCTCTCCCAGCCGCAACCTAAGAGGCCTCTCACCGTGAACTTGGAGGCAGCTTAGAACCCGTCGTCAGACTGAGGACATGGCAAATGCCAGTCACCACTCGCCGCTTCTGCGGCAGACGAAAGGTAGTCATCATGTCCACTCGCACCTCCCGGCGCACCGCACTCCTCGCGACCGCTGCTGTGGCCGCCGCCCTGGTCGGCGGCAGCGTGAGCCTCGCCGCATCCGCGCAGGCCGCACCCCTCACCACGTCGAGTTCCGTCGGCCAGCGTGTCGGTGACGACAACGCCCACGCCGACGACAACGGCGGGCTCCGCCACCACGGCCGCGGGGCCGACGACGCCGCCGGCCACGTACGTCACGGCGGCCACGCCGAACCCGGCGACGACAAGGGTGTGCACGCGGCATCCACTACCGTCTTCACCACTGCCGCCAGCACGGGAGTCGCCGCAGCCGACGACCACGGACGTCGGGGCGGCCACGCCGAACCCGGCGACGACCGCGGCGGTCGCCACGGTGGCCGCGGCAACGACGACGCACCCGGACACCACTGACCGGCACCGCACGCCAGAGGCCCCCGACGTCACAGCGACCCGGGGGCCTCTGGCGTGCTGCCGTCACCCGGTAGGCGCCGTCTCCGGGTCAGCGCAGCCGGTACCCCATACCGCGCACGGTCTCGATGCGGGCGGCGCCGACCTTCTGGCGGAGGTAGCCGACGTACACGTCCACGACATTCGAGCCCGGGTCGAAGTCGTAGCCCCACACCCGGCTGAGCAGCTGCTCCCGGCTGAGCACCTGGTCGGGGTGTCGCAGGAACTCCTCCGCGAGCGCGAACTCGCGCGCGGAGAGGTCGACGAGCTGGCCGCCGACCCGCGCGCGGCGGGAGAGCAGATCGAGTTCGAGGCCCGGAACCGAGAGTAGGGACGGCAAGGCCGTCGCGGATTCCGCAATGCGGAGCCGGATGCGCGCCAGGAGTTCATCGAAGCGGAACGGCTTCGGCATGTAGTCGTTCGCCCCGCCCTCGAGGCTCGCGAGCACGTCATCCGTGGAGGCTCGGGCGGTCAGGATGATCACCGGCAGCTTCAGGCCCGCAGCACGCAGGCGGCGCGTGACCTCGTGGCCGTCGAACCCGGGGAGGCCGAGATCGAGCACGAGCAGGTCGAAGTCGCCGGTGGAGGCGAAGTCGAGCGCGTCGGGGCCGGTGCGCACGATGGTCGTGGCGAATCCCGCCGACTTCAGGCCCTTCTCGATGAACGAGGAGATACGGTCTTCATCTTCGGCGATCAGGATGCCCGTCATGGCTGCTCCTCGCGGTTCGGGGTGGCTGGCGCGCTGGCCGGCAGCACCGGCAGCACCGGCAGCACCGGCAGCACCGGCAGCACTATCGTGAACCGGGCGCCGACCCCCGGCTCTGACTCGAGTTCGACCCGCCCGCCGTGCGCCGCGGCGATGTTCGCCACGATCGCCAACCCGAGCCCGGAGCCCCGCAGACCCCGGCCCTTCGCCGCCGGACCCCGCTGGAAGCGATCGAAGATGCGCGCCTGGGCGTCGGTCGCGACACCCGGTCCCGAATCGGAGACCCAGAGCCGCAGCTCCCGGGCAGCCGGGTCGACCGCGCTGCCGAGCTCGATGCGCTGCCGGGCATCCGGAACCGTGGAACCGCCGTGGGTCACGGCATTCGCCGCCAGCTGCAGCATCGCCTGCGTGAGACGGTCGGCGTCGAGGGGGGTCACGACGTCGGCACGCGCGACCACGATCCACTGCCTGTCGGCGAGGGCGCGCGCCTTGGCGTGGATGCGATCCGTCAGCTCCCCGACGTCGACAGGGGCGAGTTCGAGCGCCTGGAGTCGACCGGAGTCGGCCAGCTGGGTGAGGCCCTGCACGAGTCCGCTCATGCGGTCGACCTCGTCGACAGCGAGGTCGCGGCTGGCGACCACGTCGGCCGGGTCTCCGGTGTCCATGAGTTCCAGGTGGCCGCGCACGATGGTGAGTGGGGTCTTCAGTTCGTGGCCGACGTCGTCGAGCAGCCGGCGCTGGTCGTCGAGGGCGCCCTCCAGGCGGTCGAGCATCCCGTTGACTGTCGTGGTCAGGGCCGACACGTCGTCGTTGCCCCGCACCGGTATGCGCTCGCGGAGGTCGGATCCGGTGATGCGGTTCGCGGCATCGGTGAGGGAGCGGATCGGGCGGAGCAGCCGGCCCGCCACGAACCAGCCGACCAGCGCGACGACCACCAGTGCAGCCGCGGCAACCACCGCGTAGGTCGTGAAGGCCCCGGTCAGCGGCGCGAGTTCACGGTCGAGGTCGACGGCGATCACGAAGACGCCGGTGCGAGCATCCGTCGAGACGGTGACCGGGGCCGCGATGTAGCGGAGGGTGCCGAAGTCGGCCGGAGTCGCCGGGCCGGGATCGAACGTGCCGCGCACGACCCCATTCGCCCCGGTCTCCCGGGTGACGCGGTCGACGAGCGCGGCGCTCCGGTCGAGCCGGAAGTCGACGCTTCCGCCCGGTGACAGCGCGGCGACACCGTCGATGATCGCGAGGCTCGACTCGTTCGCTCCGGGCCGGAGGCGCTGGATGATCGCCGTCAGCGCCTCGTCGAGAGTGCCGGCCGCAGACTCCGTCGCCACGGACTGCGCATCGGCGACGAGCGAGGCGAGCCGGTCATCCACCGCCGACAGGATGCGTTCGCGCTGCAGGAGGTAGGCGGTTCCGCCCGCGGCGACCATGCCTGCCGCCGTGACGAGCAGGAGGGTGGCGAGGATGCGCACGCGCACCGAGACGCCGAACCCCGCCGCCCGCTGCGGGATCGGGGAGTCGGCCATCTGCCCATTATGGTTCGCGTGACGCGGCGCGGGGCGATCGGGGCGTGAGAGTGTTCTTATCGCGGGCGGCGCGCGCGCAAGGGGTGTCCACCGCCCGGATGCGCCGGGTAGCGTCGGGGACATGAACGCATCAGACATCCGCTGGAACGACGAAGCCCGCGCCAAAGTCCTCTCCGACTCCGACAACGTGCTGCGTGAAGCCGTGGTCGACCTGAACGGGAGCATGCAGGGCAAGCCCTCCGACGAGATCTACGCCGCCCTGAACGAGCGCCTCAAGGACCGGTTCATCGACTACGAGCCCGGCCCGGATGTGCGGAAGTACGCCGACGCGATCGCGGCCGGCCAGATCGAGGCGTAGCCGGGCTCTCTGCCTCGTTGCGGAGAAGCCTCACCTGTGGGAACAGGCATTTCTGGACCCAGTCTGAATTGTGACGCCATGTAACGCGGGGGCATGCACGCGGTCGCGTCGTCGCTCAGTATGACTACATGACCAAGCAGATCCGCTTCAATGCCTTCGACATGAACTGTGTCGCCCACCAGTCGTCGGGCATGTGGCGCCACCCCCAGGACCAGAGCTGGCGCTACAAGGAGCTCTCCTATTGGACGGAGCTGGCGAAGCTGCTGGAGCGCGGCAGGTTCGACGGCATCTTCATCGCCGATGTGCTCGGCACGTACGACGTGTACGGCGGGTCGAACGAGGCGGCGATCCGGCACGGTGCGCAGGTGCCGGTGAACGACCCGATCCTGCTGGTCAGCGCGATGGCAGCGGTGACCGAGAACCTCGGTTTCGGCATCACCGCCGGCACGGCCTACGAGCATCCGTACCCCTTCGCGCGCCGCATGTCGACGCTCGACCACCTGACGAAGGGCCGCGTCGGCTGGAACGTCGTCACCGGCTATCTGCCGAGCGCTGCCCGCAACATGGGCCACGACGACCAGCTCGAACACGACGACCGGTACGACGTCGCCGACGAGTACCTCGAGGTGCTGTACAAGCTGTGGGAGGGCTCGTGGGAGGACGACGCCGTCATCCGCAACCGTGAGACGGGTGTGTTCACCGACCCATCGAAGGTGCACGAGATCGGGCACTACGGCAAGAACTACACGGTCCCGGGCATCCACCTGTCTGAGCCGTCGACGCAGCGCACGCCCGTGATCTACCAGGCCGGGGCCTCGCCCCGCGGCATCCAGTTCGCCGCCGGCAACGCCGAGGCGATCTTCGTGGCCGCCTCGACGAAGGCGGGGCTGAAGGAGACGGTCGGGAAGATCCGCGACGCGCTCGAAGCCGCCGGCCGCGACCGGTATTCGGCGAAGATCTACACGCTGCTCACGATCATCACCGACGAGACCAGTGAGAAGGCCCACGCCAAGCACCAGGACTATCTCTCCTACGCCAGCGAAGAGGGCGCCCTCGTCTTCATGTCGGGCTGGATGGGCATCGACCTGTCGCAGTACGACCTCGACGAGCCGATCGGCAATGTGAAGAGCAACGCGATCCAGTCGGCCGTGGCGAACTTCCAGGGTGCGAACGAAGACGGCGGCGAGTGGAAAGTGCGCGACATCGCCAAACTCGGGGCGATCGGCGGGCTCGGCCCGTTCATCGTGGGGTCGCCCACCGAAGTGGCCGACCACCTGCAGGAATGGGTGGAGGACACCGACGTCGACGGCTTCAACCTCGCCTACGCGATCACGCCCGGCACGTTCGAAGACGTGGTCGAGTTCATCATTCCCGAACTGCAGGCGCGCGGCGCGTACCCGACCGAGTACGTTTCGGGAACCCTGCGGAACAAGCTGCACGGGCGTGGCGACCGCCTGCCCTCGGAGCATCTCGGTGCCCAGTACCGGGTGGGCCAACCCGTCTCCGTCGGGTCGTGACCTCGTGATCGCGCTCGAGAAGCTCACGAAGGTCTACGGGCAGGGTCCGTCGGCGGTCACCGTGCTCGACAACCTCGACTTCAGCGTCGCCGCGGGCGAGATCTTCGCGGTCGTCGGGCCGAGCGGGGCCGGCAAGTCGACCCTTGCACAGTGCGTGAACCTGCTGGAGCGGCCCACCTCGGGGTCGGTCGTGGTGAACGGCGAGAACCTGTCCTCGCTGTCGGAGGAGAAGCTCCGGATCGCGCGCCGCCGCATCGGCACGATCTTCCAGTCCGACGGGCTGTTCAGCCGGCGCACGGCCGCTGCGAATGTCGCTCTGCCGCTCAGTTATCTCGGTGTGACGGCGCGTGAGTCGAAGAAGCGCGTCGCCGAACTGCTCGATCGGGTCGGGCTGACTTCCCGTTCCAACTACTACCCGCACGAGCTCTCCGGCGGCCAGCGCCAGCGGGTCGGGATCGCCCGGGCCCTCGCCCTCCGCCCCACGATCCTGCTCGCCGACGAGGCGACCTCGGGGCTCGACCCCGAGTCGACGACCTCGATCACGACCCTGCTGAAAGAACTGCGCGACGACCTCGGCCTCTCCATCTTGTTCATCACGCACGAGATGGAGACGGTGCTGAAGGTCGCGGACTCCGTCGCGCGGCTCGACCACGGGCACATCGTCGAGTCGGGGCGGGTCGTCGACCTGCTGCGCGACGCGTCGTCGCCGCTCGGGCGCGCGCTGAACCCGGTGCGGGTGCCGCTCGTCGGTGCTTCTGACGAAAACGCCTGGGTCGTCAGCTACACGTCGTCGGAGGTGCCGACCGACTGGGTCACGCGCCTCTCCGGCACCCTGTCGACACCGGTGTCGCTGCTCGGCGCGTCGATCGAGACGGTGAACGGTTCGGTCGTCGGCAACGCGACGATCGGGCTGCGGTCATCAGACGCGGCGGCCGTCGTGGCTGCGGCTGCGGCGCTGGGTCTGGATGCCCGGCCGGGCGTCCACGGCGTCGAAGCGTCGCCCGGGAAGGCGGCCGACCGCGCTCCCGGGAAGGCGGCAGACCGCACTCCCGATCGCGAGCCGGCGGAGGTCGCAGCATGAGCGTGCTCGCGAACAACCAGGTGCCGCTGGCCGACATCCCCGCCCTCGTCCTGCCCGCGCTCGGCGAGACCCTGATCATGGTCGGCATCGTCATGGCGATCGTGGTGGTGGTGGGCATCCCGCTCGGTTCGATCATCCACAACCTGGCTCCCGGCGGGCTCTTCGAGAACCCGCCGCTGCACCAGGTGCTGAGCTGGATCGTCAGCATCGGGCGATCGCTTCCGTTCCTGATCCTGATGGCGTCGATCGTGCCGTTCACGCGGTTCATCACCGGCACGAACATCGGGATCGCGGCCGCCGTCGTGCCGATGTCGATCGCTGGGATCGCGTTCTTCACGAGGATCGTCGAGAACTCGCTGCGGAGCGTTCCGCCGTCGCTGGTGCGCGTGGCGAAGGCCTCAGGCGGGTCGCGGCTGCAGATCATCCGCACCGCGCAGCTGGCCGAGGCCGTGCCGTCACTGATCGGCGGGCTCACGATCAACACCATCGCGATGATCGAGTACTCGGCCATCGCGGGCACGATCGGGGCGGGCGGCATCGGCTACGTGGCAGTGACCTACGGCTACCAGCGGTTCGACAACACCGTGATGGGCGCGACGATCATCATCCTCGTCGCGACCGTGGCGCTGGTGCAGGTCACCGGCGACCGGCTGGTGCGAATGACCACGCCGCACGCGGCCACGGCCGGCGGGCGGCGGTACGCCCGGCGTATCGCCCGGGCCGACATCGAGGCGGCGAACGCGGCTTCGCCGGCTTAGGCGCGCGCTTCCCCCCTTCTTCTGTTCTCCCTCGTTTCTCCTTCTTTTCTCACAGCATCCACGAGAGGTACTACCCCCATGTCTGAAACACCCTCCAACAGCACCGACCCCGACTCCGAGCTCGGCTTCGAGCTCAGGAAGCGCCGCCGCTGGCCCTGGGTCGCGGGCGCCGCTGTCGTGGTCGTCGGCGTCGCCGCGGCGATCACCATCCCGCTGCTGACCCCGTCCGCCTCGGCGAACGACACCGCGGGTGCGACGCTCTACGTGGCCACGGCCGAAGGCAACTCCTCGGAGCAGGCGCTGGTCAACTACGTCGCCGCGAACGTTGCGCCGAAGTACGGCATTACCGTTCAGTTCAAGGGTCTCAGCGACAGCAACACGATCAACCGAGCGGTGAGCGACGGTGAAGTCGCCGCAACCGTGTACCAGCACAAGCTCTGGCTCGGCCAGGTTCTCGAGTCGAACCCCGACTTCAAGGAGGAAGCGGCGACGCCGGTGTTCCGCTGGGGCTTCGGGCTCTGGAGTGACAAGTACACCGACGTCTCGCAGATCCCCGACGGCGGAACGATCTCGCTGTACTCCGACCCCGCCAATGAAGCGCAGGGCCTCTGGATCCTCGACAGCGCGGGCCTCATCACGCTGAAGCCGGGCACCAGCAAGGGCACCGCGACGCAGGACGACATCGAGTCCAACCCGAAGAACCTGAAGTTCACGCTTCTCGACTTCGCGGCCCAGTCCCGGTCGCTGCCCGACCTCGACGCGGCCGTCGGCTACACCGAGTACTACCTGGCGGCGAACATCCCGATCGCCAAGCAGATCTTCGCGCCGCAGGCACCCGACGAGTTCGCCGGCCAGCTCACCATCGGCTCGGACTTCAAGGACTCCGACAACATCAAGAAGCTCGTCGCCGCCTTCCAGGACCCGGCCGTGCAGAACTTCCTCGCCACCGACCCGTCGGTAGCGGGCATCCTGCTCCCCCTATCGGCCAACTGACCCCGTCCCCTCTCCCCCTCCCCCTCTTTTCCAATCGAGTGGGCGGTTTGGTCCCTTCCCGCGCGATTTTGGGGACCAAACTGCCCACTCGATTGGGTTTGGGGGGGCGGGGGCGGGGGTGGGGGTCAGGCCGTGGGGTTGCCCTGGAGTTGGAGGGCGATCTGCTCGGCGTCGAGGGCGGAAAGGGCGGCGTCGAGGGTGTCGGCGTTGAAGGTGCCGTCGTCGCGGGCGTCGAGCAGCACGGTGCGCTTCGCCGCAATGAGCGCGAGCGCCTGCTGCTTCGGGGTGCGGGCGGCGGGCGGCGCGGTGCCGTCCGGCTCGTCGGGGCCGTCGTCGTCGGGCACGTCGCCGGAGCTTCCCGAGCTGGTCGTCGTGCTCGCCGCGGCTTCCGGATGATCATCCAGCGCCGTCTCGGCGAGGAGCGCGAACAGGCGTGCCCGTTCGTCCTGGGCGAGCTCCTCATCGGGAGGGGTGAGCTTGAGCATCCGGATGACCAGCGGCAGCGTCCCGCCCTGGATCAGCAGCGACAGCGCCGCAACGACGAACGCGATCAGAACGAGGAGCGAGCGGTTCGGGGTGTCCTGCGGGAGCGTCTGCGCCGCGGCCACCGTGACCGCGCCGCGCATGCCCGCCCAGACGACGACGGCGCCCTCGCGCCAGCCCAGCGGCGCCTGCACGAGGTAGTCGATGTCGGCGAGGGTGCGGGTGATGCGGGTGGTGAAGCGGGTCATGTCCTCGACGGTCGGTGGCCGACGCCGGCGCAGCTGCCGCCGGCGCAGCTGCCGCCGGATGCGCTGCTTCGCGCGCCTACTGAGGTCGGCGCGGAGGGCCCCGTCGGGTCCCTGCACGCCCGGGCCGTAACCCGGCCCGCCCTGCGCGAAGCCGGGGCCGCCCACAACGGCGCCCGGCGCCCAGCCTGAGCCGGGGGCCTCAGACGCGTCGGGGCCCTGCGACGCGTCGGGGCCCTGCGACGCGTCGGGGCCCTGCGACGCCGATACATCCTGCAGCGCGGCGGGATCGTGCGACCCGGCGGGACCCCGCAGCGCGCCAGGGCCCTGCAGCGCGGCGGGAACCTCCGATGCGGCCACTTCCCGCGGCGCGGCGACGGCTTGCGCAGCACCGGAGTCGTCGGCCGCAGCCGCGCTGACACCCTGTCCAAGGGCACGCCACTGCTCCGCGCTCTGCCCCGAACGGGCGGCCTCGATCATCCCTGACGCCCGGGCCGCCGCAGCCGCCGGGTCGGAGAGCACCGACTGCATCTGCGTCAGCCGCGGTTTCATGCTCGCCGTGCGTTCGGAGCGTCTCTTCAGCCCCCGCAGCAACGGCGCGACGTAGGCCGCACGCACCAGCACGGTGAGCAGCAGCGCGCCGAGCGCGATCAGGAGAGTCGGCCCGACGCCCAGGCGCTCCTCCCCCACGTCGGCGAAGATCGACGAGAGTTCGAGTCCCATCAGGAGGAACACGGCGCCCTCCAGCACCATCTCGACGGTGTTCCAGTTCTGGGTGTCCGACTGGCGGCTCTGCGGCGACAGCACCCGCGGCCCGAGGCGGCCAGTCACGAGTCCGGCGACCACCGCGGCGACCAGACCGGAGGCGCCCAGCAGCTCAGCCGGGATCGACGCGAGGAACGGCACCGTGAACGAGATCACCGTACCGACGGTCGCATTCTGGATGCGCGCCCGCACGAACAGGTTCAGCCGGCCGACCACGAACCCGAGCGCCGCGGCGACCACGACCGCGAAGGCGAACGAGCCGATCGTGCCCCAGAGGGAGACGGAGGCGGCCGCTCCGGCGATGGCTGTGCGCAGCAGCACGAGGGCTGTTGCATCGTTCAGAAGGCTTTCGCCCTCGAGGATCGCAATAGCGCGGGACGAAACCGGAGATTTCTTGGCGATCGAGGTGGCCACAGCATCCGTGGGGCTCACGATCGCGCCGAGGGCGATGCCCCACCAGAGACCGAGGCCCGGGATCACCCAGGCGAAGAAAAGCCCGAGCACCACCGACGACGCGATCACCAGGACGATCGACAGCCCGCTGATCGCGGCGAACTCCCGGCGGAAGTTCATGGCCGGCATCGACACCGACGCCGAATAGAGCAGCGGCGGCAGGACGCCCGCGAGGATCAGCTCGGGCTCCACCTGGAACGCCGGCACGAACGGCAGGAAGCTCACGGCGATCCCGAGCGCGACGAGCACCAGCGGCGAGGCCACGCGCACCTTCGGCCCGAGCAGGGCGGCGCCCGCAATGCCCAGTAGCGCGAGCACCCCCGCGATCAACAGTTCCATCACGACACCAGACTGTCACGTCGCGGACTCAGACCCCCGCTGGACTGACCTCCAACCAGGTCACGAGTTCCTGGGGCCGGTTGGTGATGATCGCATCCACACCCGCCGCCACGGCGAGCTCCCACTGTCGGGGCTCATCGAGCGTCCAGGGCGTGACCGACAACCCGGCCGCCCGCAGGTCTGCGGCGAGCTCCGGATGCTCGACCAGCAGCAACCCGTAGGGATTGCATCCGGCGGCACCCACCTCGCCCAGCAGCCGCACGAGCTCCGTCGTCGCAGCCGCTGCTGCCGCTGCTGCCACTGCCGCTGCCTCCGCATCGACCGCACCAGGCAGGGTGCCCGTCACTGCCGCAGAACCCATCCACTCTCGCCGGGCGGGCAGCCCCGGCAGCTCGAAGACGAGCAGCTCGAGCCGGACATCCGGGGCCACCGCCCCCAGCGCCCGCACCGTGTCGACATCGAAGCTCTGCACGACCGTGCGCGCCACCATCCCGGCGAGACGCACCTTCTCGAGCTCCGGGGTGAGCGAACGCTCCTCCCAGCGGCCCTTGAACTCCAGGAGCCACCCGATGCGCGGGTGCCGGGCGGCCCAGGCGATCAGGTCGTCGAAGGTGGGCACGCGGACACCCGCGAACGCCGGGCCGAACCAGGTCCCGGCGTCGGCAGAGGCGAGGGGATGAGCATCCGACTCGGCGACCAGTCCGACGAGGTCGGTCGTGCGGTCGAGGCTGTCGTCGTGGATGACCACCGCGACCCCGTCGGCCGTGAGCTGCAGATCGACCTCGATGGCGTCGGCACCGGCCGCGAGGGCGGCGTCGAACGCAGCGAGGGTGTTCTCCGGGGCGACCGACGAGTTGCCGCGGTGAGCGACGACCCGGGGAGCGCTGACCCGGGGAGCGCTGACCCGCGGGGAGATGACCCGCGGCGTCACAGGTAGGGCACCACGTTCTGCTCGTACGACGTCGTGATGTCGGCAGACGCCTTCGGGAACACGTCGGCGGCCGCAGAGTTCTGCAGCATGATCTGCTCGAGCGCCGTGGTCAGGTACTTGTCGCCCGACGGCACGAACGAGCGCGCCCAGTCCTGCGAGCGCGCATTCTTCAGCTGGTCGACCGCGGTACGGAACTGCGGCTTCTGCGTGTAGATCGCACTCATCGTGGCGCCATCCATCGCCGAGGTGCGCACCGGCATGTAGCCGGTCGCCGCCGAGAACGTCGCCGTCTGTTCGGCGTCGGTGAGGTACTTGAGGAACATGCCGGCCGCGAGCTGCTGCTCGGGCGTCTTGCCCGACGGGATCGCCATGCCCGTGCCGCCCGTCGGCGTGAAGGCGCCCTTCGGGCCGGCCGGCAGAAAACCGGTTCCGACGTCGAACGTCGACGACTTCAGGATGCCTGTCAGTGCACCGGTCGAGGCAACGGTGCAGGCGCTGAGCCCGGCACCGAAGTCGGCCGCCGAGTCGGTCGCCGACACCGTGGCGCTCTTCTTCTCGTTGATGATCGCGCGCAGGTACTCCCCCGCCTCGAGGGTCTCGGGCTGGTCGAGCTTCATGGTCCAGTCGCTCGAGTAGGCGCCGCCCTTGCCCCACATGATGTTGCAGAACCACCACGCGGCCCAGGAGGTGCCCTTGCCGATGCCGAGCGGCGCCGCGCCGTTCATCACAGCGCTCAGTTTCGGAGCCCACTCGTCGAACTCGTCCCAGGTCGCGGGGGCGCGGTCGGGGAGGCCGGCGGCGCTCCAGAGCGACTTGTTGTAGTAGAAGAGCGGAGTCGACCGCGCGTAGGGCATCGCCCAGTGGCTGCCGTTGTACTCGTAGTCGCCGTAGAGGGTGCTGTTGAAGTCGTCGGTGTTCGCGTCGAGGTGCGCGGCGAGGTCGTCGAGCGGGATGATCTGCTGGTTGATCATGTAGCGGAACCACCACACGTCACTCGCGCCGACCAGGTCGGGCACGCTGTCGGTTCCGGATGCCGCCTGGAACTTCTGCGCGATCTCGTCGTAGTTCGCCCCGGCCGTCACCATGTTCACCACGATGCCGGGGTTGGCCGCCTGGAAGCCGTCGATGATGGCCTGTTCTGTCGCCATCGAGTTGCCGGGGTGGTTGGTCCACCAAGTGATGGAGGAGGCGGGCTTGATGTTCGTCCAGTCCTGGGCCGGGGTGGCGGAGGCGGCTGAACCGACATCGCCGCCAACCGAAGGCCCGGCGCAGGCGGCGAGGAGGGCTGTTCCCGAGAGCGCGGCCCCGAAGGCCAGCACGTTACGGCGCGTCACGCCGTTGGGGAAGGCAGTCGAGAGGTCGAAACGAGGCGTCATGGTTCTGTCTTTCTGAAAGTGGGGCGGGTTGGGGAGAGGGGGCATGGAGGTTTGGGGGGGGCTAGCCGGTGACCGCGCCTGCCGTGAGGCCGGCGACGATCTTCCGCTGCATCACGAAGAAGACGATGAGGATCGGCAGGGTGACCAGCACCGTTCCGGCCATCAGCACACCCCAGTTCGTGATGCCGTCGGTGTTCTGCAGCAGCGTGAGGCCGATCGGGAGGGTCATCATGTTCGGCCGGTCGACCACGAGCAGAGGCCAGAGGTACTCGTTCCACTCGGTGACCACCGAGACGAGCGCGACCGCCGCGATGGTCGGAGTCGACATCGGCACGACGAAGGCCCAGAGCCGCCGGAGGTGGCCCGCGCCGTCGAGCGCGGCCGCTTCGAGCACCGAGGGCGGCAGCGAGAGGAAGTGCTGCCGGAACAGGAACGTGCCGAACGCACTCGCCAACCCGGGAACGATGATGCCCTGGTAGGTGTTCAGCCAGCCGAGGCTCGCGACGAGCGTGTAGTTCGGGATGATCACGATCTGCTGCGGAACGAGCAGCGCGAAGATGACGATGGCGAAGAACACCTTCTTGAAGGGCACTTCGATGAACACCAGTGCGTAGGCGGTCATCAGGCCCAGGATGATCTTGATCCCGGCCCCGACGACCGTGGTGATGGCGCTGTTGATGAAGAACGCCCCGAACGGCACCACATCGAGCGCATCGCTGTAGTTCGTCGGCGCGAACGACGACGGCAGCCACTGGATCGGGAGGGAGTAGATCTCCGTCTGGCCCTTGAAGCTGGCCAGCAGCATCCAGACCAGGGGGAGAACCATTGCGGCGACGGCGACCAGGAGGGCGATGTAGCTGCCGATCGGGAATCTGCGCATCATGAGTAGTGCACCTTTCGTTCGACGAATCGCAACTGCACCAGCGTCACGATGAGCAGCACGAGGAAGAGGATGGTGGCGACGGCCGAGGAGTACCCGGCCCGCCCCGCGACGAAGCCCTCCCGGTAGATCTCGTACATCATCGTGGTGGTGCCCTCGAGCGGCCCACCCTTCGTCATCGCCTGGATGATGTCGAAGCTCTGCAGCGAAGAAAGCAGTGTGGTCACGCTGAGAAAGAAGGAGGTCGGGCCGAGCAGGGGCAGGATGATGCGGCGGAAGGTCCTTACGGGACCTGCACCGTCGAGCGCCGCCGCCTCGAGCACGTCGACCTGGATGGCCTGCAGACCCGCCAGGTAGATCAGCGCGATGTAGCCCACGTTCTTCCAGAGCTGCACGATGATGACCATCAACAGCGCCCACTGCGGGTCGTTGTACCAGGCGGGGGACGGCAGGCCGATGGCTCCGAGCACCGCTGCGACGATGCCGAAGTTCGGGTCGAAGACGAACAGCCAGAGCAGGCCGACGGCGACACCCGAGAGCACATATGGAGCCACGATGATCGTTCGGGCGGGGCCGCGCAGCTTGAGCTTCTTGTTGAGCAGCAGAGCGAGCCCGAGCCCGATCACCATGCCGCCGCCGACCGTGGCAAGCGTGAAGATGACGGTCACCCCGATCACCTGCGGGGTCTCCGAGTCGGTCAGCCAGTCGGTGTAGTTGCGGAATCCGACGGAGATGGCTCGCTGCGAGCCGATGTTCCACTGCAGCGTCGAGTAGTAGAACGACTGCAGCAGCGGCTTGTAGGTGAAGGCGATGAGCAGGGCGATGTTCGGGCCGGCGAGGAGCACGAAGAGCAGCCAGTTGCGGGCCTGCATGCGCCGGGACTGGACCTTTCGCGCCCGGGCCCGTTCGGCCGGGTCGGGCACGTTCCGCGTCACGGGAGGCACCGCGCCAGGCCGCTCGCCGGGCCCGGCTTCAGCCTGCCCGGATGTCTCACCCGCCGCTGGGCGCGTCGCTGTCGACGTCATCTGCAACCACCTTCGCTGTTCAGTTCGCCAGCCACGCTAGACGGAGAGAACCCCCCGAAGGGGTGTGCAAAACGGCTTGAACGAACCGGCTGCTTCTCCGTCACGCGCTGTTCAGATTCGGCCGCGAAATTCACCGAGAGATTGCCCTGCGGCAACCGGTTCTGGCGGGTGGCGAATGCCGGGGGCGGTAGAACGTGCGGGCGCGATCAGCGCCGCGTGAGCCGGTACTCGACCTCGGGGCGCCCCGGGGTTCCGTAGCGGGAGGTCTTCTCCGCCGCCCCCGAAGCGACCAGGTGTTCGAGGTACCGCCGCGCGGTGACACGCGACACGGCCGCCGCATCGCTCAACTCGCTGGCCGACAGTGCCTGAGGAGCTGCGGCGAGCGCCGACACCACGCGCTGCAGAGTTCCCTCGGAGAGGCCTTTGTCGTAAGAGACAGGCGCCGCCGAACGCAGGGCACCGAACGTGCTGTCGACGTCGCCCTGTGTCGCCATCGGGCGATCCACGGCGAAACTGTGCCGAAAGTCGAGGTAGCTGCGCATGCGCTCGGCGAAGGTGGCGTACGCGAACGGCTTGATGAGGTACTGCACGATGCCGAGCGAGACGGATGCCCGCACCACGGTCATCTCACGCACTGCCGTGATGGCGATGACGTCGATCTCGAGCCCCGCGCTGCGGATCTGGCGGCAGAGGTCGAGCCCGTACATGTCCGGCAGGTTCATGTCGAGCAGGATCAGGTCGATGGGCGCCGGCCGTGGTTCAGGATGTCGCGGATCCCCGCCGACGGGGTCGTCCGCTGCCCGGGGTGCCGCAGCGCGGAGCTGCCGGATCGCTTCGTGTCCGCTGTGCGCGATCCCCGCCACCTCGAACCCGCCGACCCGCCCGAGGTAGGCGGCATGGGCGCTGGCCGTGATCTCCTCGTCGTCGACCACGAGCACCCTGACGGGAGCGGGGATCATCGGGGCGCCGTCTCGCGCGCAGACTCTCGGTGAGCACCGCGCGGCAGCGTCACGGTCACCACGGCGCCCCCGTCTGCCTCGACGCCGACGCTGCCACCCAGGCGCCGCACGCTCTGGCCCACCAGCGCCAGGCCGAATCCGCGCCCGTGCGGCCCGGCGGCCTTCGACGAGTAGCCCCGCTCGAAGGCGCGGCCGACGTCGTCGATGCCCGGTCCGTTGTCGGAGACCCGGATGACCACGAGCGATTCTCGCGAGTCCGCCATCGAGGCGCCCTCGCTGACAGCCACGACGACACGCGGATGCCCGCTGCCGCCGTCGATCGCCGCATCGAGGGCATTGTCGATCAGGTTGCCCACGATCGTGATGAGGTCGTCGGCGGGCACCCCCATCGGCCCCAGCTCCGGAGCGATCACCAGCTCGAGCTCGGCCCCACGTTCCCGCGCCTCGGCCGATTTGCCCACCAGCAGCGCGGCGAGCACCGGTTCCTCGACGGCTTCGACGAGCTGGTCGGCGAGATTCTGGCCGCGATCGAGCTCGCCGGCAGCGAGCGCGATCGCCTCCTCGCCGCGACCCAGCTCGATCAGCGCGACGATGGTGTGCAGCCGGTTCGCGTGTTCGTGCGTCTGCGAGCGCAGGGCGTCGGAGAGCGTCCGCATGTTCTGCAGCTCCCCCGAGATGCGCAGCAGGTCGGTGTGGTCGCGGAGGGTCGTCACCGTGCCCATCACGCGGCGTGAGGTACCACGCCCCGGGGCCACCGCGACCGCGGGTTCCTGGTTCACCACCAGCACCCTGTTCTCGGTGACGAAAATCTCGTCGACGGCACGGTCTCCACTTGCGAGCAGGCCCCGCAGGGCATCCGGAACCCGCAGCTCGGAGACCGCCACCGGAACATCTCCCGAGACAGGAAGACCGAGCAACTCGGCAGCCTGGTCATTGTGCAGCACGAGCCGTCCGCGGGAGTCGACGAGTACGAGACCCTCCCGAACGGAGTGCAGCACGCCCTCGTAGTACGAGAACATGCGGCTCATCTCCTCCGGCCCGCGCCCCCACGTGACACGCTGCAGATACCGGCTCAGCAGCCACGACGCGAGGGCGCCGAAGAGCAGGGTGAGGCCGGCGAAGCCGAAGACGAGCGGCAGCCGTTCGGCCAGCGCGCCCGACACCTTCGACACCGTCACCCCGGCCGCCACCAGCGCGACGACGGTTCCCTGCTGGTTCAGGATGGGCACGACCGCGCGCACCGACGGCCCGAGAGTGCCGGTGTAGGTCTCGGTGAAGGTGCGTCCCTCGAGGGCCGGCTCGATGGTGCCGACGAACGGTCGGCCGATCTCCTCCGGGTTGGGGTGCGTGAACCGCGTGCGGTCGGGAGCCATGATCGTGATGAAGTCGGTCGCGGTGTCGGCCATCAGGTTCTGCGCGTAGGGCTGCAGCAGGACGCTCGGATCGGCACCGGGGATTCCGCTGCCGGCCGACCCCGCAGCATCCGGTCCCGCCGCCTGGATCGCCTCGAGCACGAACGGATTGTCGGCGATCGAGGTCGCCACCGAGACGCTGTGGTCGGCGGCGCTCGTCTCGACGATTCCGCGGGCGTCGTTCCAGAGCCAGGCCAGCGCCGCGGCCGTCAGCAGCAGGATGAACACGAACTGCAGTGCGAAGAGTCGCCGGGAGATGCTCCAGCGACGGATCCAGGCGATCATGCGGCGTGCCCACCTGCCCTGTTCTGCTCTCGCGACGGTGCGAAACGTTCGGTCACCCTCAGGCTAGACGCCCTGGGCTCCGGATGCCCGCGAACACTATGAACAGAACCCCGGGCCACCACGTCTTCTGTTCGAGGATTGCCCCACTGAACAGCGCCCACGACGTCGTGCGGCGACATTCGAAAGGGAACACTCATGGCAAAGACGCCCCACTCGGCCGGCACCGCCGGTACGGCCCGCACCTCCGGCCCCGGCCGCAGCAGAAGACGCCTCGACCGCGCGCACTACCTCTACCTGTTCGTCATCGTCGCCGTCGCTGCGGGCATCGCGGTCGGACTCCTCGCCCCCGAGTTCGCGAAAGGGCTGAAGCCGCTCGGCGACGGCTTCGTCGCGCTTATCAAGATGATGATCGCGCCCATCATCTTCTGCACCATCGTGCTGGGCGTCGGATCGATCGCGAAGGCGGCCACCGTCGGCAAGATCGGCGGACTGGCCCTCGGCTACTTCATCATCATGTCGACGTTCGCTCTCGGTATCGGACTGGTCGTCGGGAACATCATCCACCCGGGTGACGGACTGAACATCGCCAACGCGACCTACGACACGACGACGCTGGCGCCGGCCGATTCGACGCAGTTCATCCTCGGCATCATTCCGACCTCGCTGCTTTCCTCGCTGACCGCCGGCAACATCCTGCAGGTGCTGTTCGTGGCGCTGCTGGTGGGCTTCGCGCTGCAGCACCTGGGTGCGAAGGGCAAGCCGATCCTGAACGCGATCGGGCAGATCCAGGTGCTGGTGTTCCGCATCCTGTCGATGATCATGTGGGTTGCGCCGATCGGCGCGTTCGGTGCCATCGCGGCGGTCGTCGGCAGCAGCGGCGCGGCCGCACTGGTGAGTCTCGGCACGCTGATGATCGCCTTCTACATCACCTGCGCGCTGTTCATCGTGGTCATTCTCGGCGGGCTGCTGTGGCTGTCGGCACGCACGAACATCTTCCAGCTGATGCGCTACCTCGGCCGCGAGTACCTGCTGATCGTGTCGACGTCGTCGAGCGAGGTCGCCCTGCCGCGCCTGATCGCGAAGATGGAGCACGTGGGCGTCACCAAGTCGGTGGTGGGCATCACGGTTCCCACTGGGTACTCGTTCAACCTCGACGGAACCGCGATCTACCTCACCATGTCGTCGCTGTTCATCGCCAACGCCATGGGCACGCCGCTGAGCATCGGCGAGCAGATCTCGCTGCTGCTGTTCATGATGATCGCCTCGAAGGGCGCTGCAGGCGTATCCGGTGCCGGGATCGCCACCCTCGCCGGCGGCCTGCAGGCCCACCGCCCCGACCTCGTGAACGGCGTCGGCGTGATCGTCGGCATCGACCGCTTCATGTCGGAGGCCCGCGCGCTGACGAACTTCACCGGGAACGCGGTGGCGACCATCCTGATCGGCACCTGGACGAAGCAGATCGACCACGAGCGCGTGCGCGCGGTGCTCTCCCGGCAGCTGCCGTTCGACGAGGCGACGATGAGCACGGAGGACGACGAGCCGCACGTGGGCGGGGCGGGCGACGCGGGCTCGGCGGGCTCAGCCGGCTCGGGCTCGGCGGGCGCCGCGGGCTCGACGGGCGACGTGGATGCCGCGGCCCACGCCAAGGTGACCACCTCGGAGATCGCTGCCATCGTCGACGGCCCCGTCGGGAGCCGCCGCTCCCGCTGAGCCGCGGCACCACGCGCGAACGGACGTCGCTGGGCCGACACGCCTCCGCAGAGGCGGTCGTGTTGGCCCAGCCTCGTCCGTTCGCGCTGTCGCAGGGACAGCCGCGACATCCGCGCGGGCAGCCGCGGGGCCGCGCAGAGCGCCTAGGCTCGGGGGGTGACCTCCCTCGCCGACGCCGCCGGTTCGCCGGGCCCCGGCGGGGCCAGCAGCGCGGGCAGCGCGGGAGCGCCTCGCGCGAGGCCGCGCGGGCGGAGCGGCGGGGCCAGGCGGAGCGGCGCGGCCGGACGGGCGGCACGGTGGGCCGCCACGCGCG
This sequence comes from Subtercola boreus, assembly GCF_006716115.1. Classification (NCBI taxonomy): domain Bacteria; kingdom Bacillati; phylum Actinomycetota; class Actinomycetes; order Micrococcales; family Microbacteriaceae; genus Subtercola; species Subtercola boreus. The sequence goes on from NZ_VFOO01000001.1 coordinate 2,861,627, forward strand.
TCGCCGGGGCGGTTTTCGTGCTGTGGGCGGTCGCCACGCTCATCTTCTTCGGCATCCGGCTGATCCCGGGTGACCCGGCGGAGGCGATCCTCGGCGGGCCGGGATCCCGCGCGACGCCCGAGGCGCTGGCCCAGGCACGCGCCGAGTTCGGGCTCGACCAGCCCCTGTTCACGCAGTACCTCGGCGAGCTGGGGCGGCTCGCGACCGGCGACTTCGGCACGTCGTACGCCTTGAAGGTGCCGGTCGGGCAGGTCATCCTCGACGGCCTCGGCAGCACACTCGTGCTCACCGTCGTCTCCCTCGCGGTCGCCTGGCTGCTCGCCATCGCCCTCGCCCTCTGGGCAACACGGGGCGGACGGGTCGCGGCAGCGGTCTCGACGGTGCTCGAGATCGTCGCCGCTGCCGTGCCGAACTTCTGGCTCGGTACGATCCTGATCCTGCTGTTCAGCGTGGGGCTGGGCTGGCTTCCGGCGATCAGTACGCCGGGCATCCCGGGCCTCGTGTTGCCGGTGCTCACGTTGGCGATCCCGCTGGCCGGGTTTCTGGGGCAACTGATGCGCGAGTCGGTGCTGAACGCTCTGGATGCCCCGTTCACGGTCTCCGCGCGGGCCCGGGGTGAGAGCGAGACCGGTGTGCGGCTGATCCATGCGCTCCGGCACGCTGCGCTGCCCGCGATCAGCCTGTCGGGCTGGGCGTTCGGGTCGCTGATCAGCGGCGCGGTCGTCGTGGAGACGGTGTTCGCGCGCCCCGGCGTCGGACGCACGCTGCTCAACGCGGTGCTCATCAGGGACGTTCCTGTGGTCATCGGCGTCGTCATGGTGGTTGCGCTGGTGTACATCGTGGTGACGATCGCGACGGATCTCGCCGACCGGATCGCCGACCCGCGGCTCCGGATGCAGGGCGGCGAACGGTGAGCGGGTCGGCGGGCGCGCCGCTGCTGCCACCGACGCCGACGCCGACGCCGACGGCCGCAGGCTCCCCGGTCAGGGATGGCGGGCGTGGCAGCGCCGCGCTCGCCGCGCTCGGCGCCCTCCGCCACCTCCACGCAGCGGAGATCGCCGCCGCCCTCGTGCTGCTCTTCCTCCTCGTCGCCGCGATCGCCCCCCAGCTGCTCACGGCGAGCGACCCCCTCGGCATCGCACCCGCCGACGCCTTCACGCCGCCGTCGCCCGGGCACTGGTTCGGCACCGACGAGTCCGGGCGCGACATCTTCACCCGGGTCGTCTACGGAGCGCGGTCGTCGCTCGTCATCGGCGTCGCGGCGACGGCGATCGGGCTGGTGCTGGCGGTCGTCCTCGGCTCCCTCGCCGGCCTCGGTCCGCGCCCGGTCGACTTCGGCGTGAACCGGCTGCTCGAGGTGCTGTTCGCGTTCCCGGGCCTGCTGCTGGCGCTGCTGTTCATCACGATCTTCGGGCCGGGAGTGGCGACGTCGACGGTCGCAGTGGGGCTCGCGACGGCGCCCGGCTATGCGCGGATCATCCGGTCCGAGATCCGGTCGATCCGTGGATCGGGGTACATCGAGTCCGCGACGGTGCTCGGACGGAGCCCGGCGCAGATCTTCCGGCGACACATCCTGCCGAACGTGGCCGCCGGGCTCTTCGCGCTCGCGACGCTCGGGGTCGGGCAGGCGATCGTCTGGGCGGCAGCGCTCAGCTTCCTCGGGCTGGGCGCGGTGCCGCCGGCCGCGGAGTGGGGCGCGATGCTGTCGGCGGGGCGCACCTACATCTCGGTGGCGTGGTGGCTGACGTTCTTCCCCGGGGCGTTCGTGGTGCTGGCGGCGGCGTCGGCGACGCTGCTCGGGCGGGGCCTCCAGCGACGGAACCGGGAGCGGTGATGGGCGGCGACGGAGCGGGCGGCGGGTTGGATGGCTCGGCCGGAGGTGCGGGCCGCGGGCCGGGCGGCGGCGAGCCGGAGGCCGCGGACCGGGCGGTGCTCGACGTGCGGAACCTCCGCGTCGCGTTCCGGAACGGCCGGGATGTCCAGGCCGTCGTCGACGGGGCGAGTCTCCGCATCGAGCCCGGGCAGTGCCTCGCGCTGGTGGGCGAATCGGGGTCGGGCAAGAGCGTGACGGCCCGCAGCATCCTGGGCCTGGCCGGCGACAACGCTGTGGTCACGGCCGATCGCCTCACGGTCGGCAACCGGAACGTGCTCGCACTTTCCAACCGCCAGCTGCGGGCGCTGCGCGGAGCCGACGTCGGCCTCGTTCTGCAGGATGCCCTCGTCTCGCTCGATCCGCTCCGCACGGTGGGGCGCGAGATCGCGGATGCCCTGCGGCTGCACACGCGACTGACCCCGTCTGAGCGGAACGCCCGGGTGCAGCAGCTGCTCACCGACGTCGGGGTTCCGGAGCCCCGACTCCGCGCCCGGCAGCGGTCGGGTGAACTCTCGGGCGGCCTCCGCCAGCGTGCGCTGATCGCCTCGGCGATTGCGCTCGACCCGCCCCTCCTCATCGCGGACGAGCCGACCACCGCCCTCGACACCACCGTTCAGGAGCAGATCCTGCGCCTCCTCGAGCGTCTGAAAGGCGAGGGTGCTGCGATGCTGCTGATCAGCCACGATCTCGCCGTGGTCGGACGCATTGCGGACACCATCGCGGTCATGACTAGCGGGCGCATCGTCGAGCAGGGGCCGGCCGCCCGCGTGCTCGGCGATCCGCAGCACGAGTACACAAAACGCCTGATCTGGGCGGTGCCGTCGGGCCGCCCGCGCGGCTCCCGCCTGGCGACGCCCCGCGCGGCCTCCCCTGCCCCTACCCCTGCCTCTGCCTCTGCCTCTGCCTCTGCCCTCACCCCTACCCCTGCCCTCGCCCCCTCTTTCGCCTCCGCCCCCTCTCCCCCCACCCCCTCTCCCCCCGCATCCCCACCTCCGCCCGCGCCGAAGGGCCTCAAACCGTTCCACAGCGCCGCCCTCCCCGCACTATGGGTCCCTTCGACGGGCGACGACACGGGCGGCGACACGAGCAGCGGAGGGGCGGCGGGGCGGGCGGGCGGCGCGGTGCTCGAGGCGCGCGGCCTCGTGAAGAGCTACCGCAACCCCGACGGCACCGGCCGTGTCGTCGTCGACGACGTCTCGTTCGTGCTGGAGCGGGGGCGCACGCTCGGGCTCGTCGGCGAGTCGGGGTCAGGCAAGACGACGACCGCGCGCCTCGTACTCGGTCTGACAGCTCCGGATGCCGGAACCGTCACCCTCGGTGGCGCCCCGTGGAGCGTCCTGAACGAACGCCGACGACGCCCCGAGCGGAGGCGGATCGGGGCGATCTACCAGGATCCGCTGGGGTCGTTCGACCCACGCTGGACGGTGCGGGAGATCCTGTCCGACGCCCTGGCCGGCGGTCACGGCTTCCCCGGCGGCGGGACAGCCCGAGATTCCCGCGGCACGGAGGGTGCCGTCGCCGACCTCCTCGACTCGGTCGGCCTGGCCTCGTCGCTCGCAGGCCGGCGACCCCTCCACCTCTCGGGCGGCCAGCGGCAGCGGGTGGCGATCGCGCGGGCGCTGGCGCCGCATCCGGAGATCCTCGTCTGCGACGAACCCGTCTCGGCCCTCGATGTGTCGGTGCAGGCGCAGGTACTCGACCTGCTCGACGAGTTGCAGCGCGAGCGCGGGCTCAGTTACCTCTTCATCTCCCACGACCTGGGCGTGGTGCAGCACATGAGCGACACGGTGGCGGTGATGTTCGACGGACGGATCGTCGAGCAGGGTCCGAGCGCCGAGGTGTTCGCCCACCCCGAGCACGAATACACGCAGCGCCTGCTGGAGGCCGCCCCGCGCCTGGCCTGAACCGCACGCGGACCGACGACCGCGGGCATCCGGAACCTAGTGCCGCGCCCGAGCCCACCCCAACGCTGGGGACGGCCCCGGTCATCCGGAACCTAGAGCGTGAAGGCCGTCTCGAACAACGTCAGTACCGGCGGGCCGGCCAGGATGGTGCCGAGCGAGCTCTTGCCCTCGTCGGTCGCCCGCCAGGCGCGGTAGGCCGTGTCGGCCTCAATCGACTCCCAGCGTTCGACGATGGTGACGTGCGCGGCATCAGCGCGGTCGATGAGCACGTCGACACCCAGGTTGCCCTCCCGGGCGCGGGTCTGGGTCAGCACACTGCGGATCACGGCCTCGGATTCGGGGACGGCTTCGGCCTTCAGACGCAGTTCGAGCAGGGCGGTGATCATGGTTCTCCTTCGTCGGTGCGCGGAACGGTCACGCTCGCGCGCAGTACACCCAACCTGCCACAGCCTGCATCGATTCCTCCATCGGAGGGATGATTTTCCCCGCCGATCGCTCCCGGATCCGCACGACGCTGGCCCCTTCGCCACGAGCGCCGCCTACGGTGTTCTTATGGTCCGCGCTCTCACCTCCCGCCAGTTGGGAATCGACATCGGTGTTGCGGCCGTCCTCGTGATCATCGCGATCGCGTACACGGCCCAGACCGGCTACATCGGTTTTGCTGAGACGGCCGTGTCGTTCGGCCTGGGCGCGGCACTCGCGCTCCGCCGGTTCAGCCCGCCGCTCGCGCTCGGCTTCGCCTGGCTGATCGCTCTGCTGCAGATGATGCTCCGCCAGGACCCCGGGCTCGCCGACCTCGCGATCCTGCCCATCCTCTATTCGACCGCCGCGTACGGGCCCAGCGTGCTGCGCTGGCTCGGCTTCGCCTCGACGTTCGTCGGGGCAGGCATCGCGACGCTCTACACCGTCACGGTTCCCGCTCTCCTCAGCTATGCGACGCCGTCCGTGATCTACGACGGTCTGCGGGCCGGGCTGAACGGTGAGTTGGCGACGGCGGCGCAGAGCACCCTGATCGTCTTCACGGGATCGCTGGCGGTGTTCATCCTGAGCTGGGTGCTGGGTGTGCTGACGCGCGCGTTCTCCCGTTCCGAAGCGAGCCGTGCAGCCCAAGCGGCTGCCGAGAACGACCGGCTGCTCGCCGAGCAGGCGGTGATCGTGGAACAGGAGCGCAACCGCATCGCCCGCGACATGCACGACATCGTCGCCCACTCGCTCGCCGTGGTCATCGCTCAGGCCGATGGTGCCCGATACCTGCATGCCGCTTCGGCTATGGGACCCGTCGAGGGAGCCGACGATCTCGTCGGGGATTCGCTCACGACGATCGCCACCACCGCCCGCGGGGCTCTGGCAGACGTGCGGGTGCTGTTGGGCGAACTCCGGCACCAGGAATCGACGGCGCCGCAGCCGGGTCTCGGGGAGCTGGATGATCTGGCCGCCCAGTTCCGTTCGACAGGTCTCGCGGTCGAACTCCATTCGAGCGGCATCCCGAGCCCTCTTGGCGCGACACGCGAGCTCGCCGTCTACCGGATCGTGCAGGAGGCGCTGACGAACACCCTCCGGCATGCCGACCAGTCGAAGCCCGTGGTCGTCGCGCTCGACTGGGGGCGGGAGGATCTCTGGCTGACGGTGACGAGCGCGCTTCTCGCCGATCGTGGTGCTGCGGCGGCCGACCTCGCCATGCCCGCGCGGGCGCCCTCTGCGGCCGTGACCGCTGACCGATCGGCGATGACATATGCCGGTCACGGCATACCCGGCATGGTCGAACGCGCCGCCCTCGCTGGCGGACACCTGGCTGCGGCACCTCGCGGCACCCTCTTCGTGGTCTCTGCACAGCTTCCCGTCCCGGCCGAATCTGTCGCCACAGCGTCGGTCAGCACTGAGTCCGACACGGCGCAGGCTGCGACACAGGCCGCCACCGCATGAGCGACACCCTGGTCATCCGGGTCGCTCTCGTCGACGACCAGGCCCTCTTCCGCTCCGGGCTCCGGATGCTCGTGGCGAGCCAGCCCGACCTGACCCTCGTGGGCGAGGCCGCCGACGGCACCTCCAGTATCCCGATGGCAGCCGAGACCCACCCCGATGTCATCCTGATGGACGTGCGGATGCCCGGCATGAACGGTATCGAGGCCACCCAGCGCATTCTGGCGGCGGCGGATGCCCGGGGTGCCGCGCGGCCGCGCATCATCGTGCTGACCACCTTCGACCTCGACGAGGCCGCCGCGCGTGCCATCCGCAGCGGGGCCAGCGGATTCGTGCTGAAGGACGCCGAACCAACCTTCCTGCTCTCAGCGATCCGGATGGTGCACACCGGCAGTGCCGTGATAGCCCCCTCTGCCACGCGCGAACTCTTCGACCGTTTCACGGAGGGTTCGGCGAAGTCTCCCCCACCGGCCACCTTCCAGACCCTGACCACCCGGGAGCGGGCGATCTTCAGCCAGGTGGCCCGTGGCCTCAGCAACGCGGAGATCGCCGCCGACGAATTCGTCAGCGAGGCAACGGTCAAGACGCACCTCAGTCGCGTGCTCGGCAAGTTGGGTCTCCGCGACCGCGTGCAGCTCGTGGTGTTCGCCTACGAGCACGGCCTCGCCGGCTGACGCCACCTCATCTGCCCCCGCTCGCACCCAGCGCCCGCTCAGCACACACCTCATCCCTTCGGCTGACCCCGGTCATCCGTTTGAGCGATCCGCCCGGCCCGCGCCTTTCCTATGGTCAGAACATGACCCCCGAAACCCTCACCCCGCCCCTCCCGGCCCGCCAGCATGTCAGTGCTGCCCGACAGGCGCCGATCGCCGAGGTACTGAACCTCAGCAAGAGCTTCGGCTCCGACTCCGCCGCCGTGACTGCGCTGGCGAACGTGACCCTGCGGCTCGAAGCGGGCAGCTTCACCGCGATCATGGGACCGAGCGGCTCGGGCAAGTCCACGCTCATGCACATCATGGCCGGGCTCGACTCCGCGACATCCGGAACCGTCTCCCTCGGCGGAACCGACATCACCCGCCTCGACGACCGCGCACTCACGCTGCTGCGTCGTCGCCGGATCGGGTTCGTGTTCCGGTCGTTCAATCTGGTGCCGACGCTCGATGCTCGGCAGAACATCCTGCTGCCGTTCGAGCTCGACGGGCATACCCCCGACGCTGAGGAGAGCGCCCGCATGCTCACCCTCGTCGACGCGCTCGGGCTCACGGCGCGTCTCGGCCACCGCCCCCATGAGCTGTCGGGCGGGCAGCAGCAACGGGTCGCGATCGCCCGGGCTCTCGTCACCCGCCCCGACCTCGTCTTCGCCGACGAACCCACCGGCAACCTCGACTCGGCGTCGAGCCGCGACGTGCTCGCCCTGCTCGCCGCGGCCAGCCGGGAGCACGACCAGAGCATCGCCATGGTGACCCACGACCCTGTCGCCGCGAGCTTCGCGGACCGCATCGTCTTCCTCGCCGACGGACGGGTGGTGGATGATCGGGGCCCCTCCTCCGCGCACGAGATCAGCCGGCTCATGCTCGAGCTCGAGGCCCGCGCGTGAGCGGGTTCGCCCGCGCCGGCCGGAGCGCCGCTCGCCGCACGCCGGCCGGCCGGAGCGTCGCCGCCCTCCGGGAGCACACCCCGAGCATCCTCGTCGCCGCCCTTAGCGCCGCCTTCGGCGTCTCGCTGCTCGAAACCGTGAGCGTGCTCACCACCGCCATCGCCGCCGACGACGTCACCGGCGCCAGCGCCACCGTCGCATTCATCCTGCCGGTCGCCGCCGTCGTCTTCGTGAGTATCGCGGTGTACGTCGGCGCCGTCGTCACGGCCAACAGCTTCCAGACGATCATCGCCGGCCGCACCCGCGCGATCGCCCTGCGCCGTCTGATCGGCTCCGATGCACGGTCGGAACGGGCAGCCGTCACCCGCGAGGGGCTCTTCGTCGGCGTGCTGGGCGCCCTGCTCGGGGCACTCGGCGGAACCGTCGTCACGATCCTCCTCACAGCCTCGACCGTCGCGCTCGGGCTGCTGCCCGACCTGCCCTACGCGCCCGTCACCCCGACGGTCGCGCTTCCCGTGGTCGCGGTGGTGCTCACCACCTGGGCTGCATCGTGGGTCGGATCCCGCAGCGTGCTCGCCGTGACGCCCCTGCAGGCGATCGGCGCGGCGGGCGAGGCTAACCAGCGTGAGGCCGCTGGCGGCCCGGCCCGGGCGGTGGTCGCGGTGTCGCTGTTCCTCATCGGCGACGTGCTCCTCGCAGCGGGGGTCTTCGTCGGGCTCAGCGACCCGAGCGGCGTTCTCGTCGCGCTCGCCGGCGGCATCGTGTCGTTCCTCGGAGTGGTGGTCGGGGCGAACAGGGTGCTGCCGGTCATCCTGAGCGCCGTCGGCCACCTCTTCGGACGCGGACCGACCGCCCGCCTGGCCGCCCGGAACGCCGTGCGGAACCCCGAACGGAGCGCCCGTTCGACCGTCGGCCTGCTGATCGGCGTGACGCTCATCACCACATTCGCGGTCGCGACGGCGGGCTTCCAGCAGATGATCCACACAGCGCAGGCCGCTCAGCCGGAGGTGTACGAAGGGGTCGACCGGATGCTCGTCACCACCGTGGCCGTCTTCTCGGCCCTGATGGGATTCAGCGCCCTCATCGCGGCTGTCGGCCTCGTCACGACCCTCTCGCTCAGCGTGCTGCAACGCACCCGCGAACTCGGACTGCTGCGCGCTCTCGGCTTCACCCGCGGGCAGCTGCGCCGGATGATCGTGGCAGAGAGCGCGGCCCTGACCCTCTCGGCGGTCGCACTCGGCCTCGCGCTCGGAACGTTCTACGGCTGGGCCGGAGCCCAGTCACTGCTCGGCGGGATCTCCGGAAGTCCCGGCCTCGTGCCGCCCACCGTCCCCGCACTCCTGCTCGCGGCCGTCGCCCTCGCGGCGGCGCTCCTCACGCTGCTCGCGTCGCTCGCGCCCGCCCGCCGCGCCACCCGCCTCGCTCCGACAGCGGCTCTCGCCTCCCCCTGACCCGCGCGAAGAGCGATCGAGAGGACGCAAACTGCTCCAAAAGTCGCATCCTTCGACAGTTTGCGTCCTTTCGGCGAGGCCGATCGCGCTGCTCGCCCGCCCGCCTGCCCGTCAGGTTCGGACGCCGCACGCCTGTCTACAATGGAGGCGAACCTCGGGAGGGTCCCCTGTCACGTCTGCCCACGAGCGAACAGTCGCGCCGCGACATCCGCCCGCAGAGCCGCCCCCCGGGCCGCGCGCAGCAGAGCCGCGACCGCCGGAACCCCTCCCTCCGCGACCTGACCCGCTCCGAGTTCAACCCCGCTCCGCTCATCGGCATCGCCGCGGTGCTGGTGCTGCTCGGCATCCGGTGGCTCGCCCCCGCCTCGCTCACCGAGTGGATGACCGACCCGGCCCGTGACTTCGTCACTCTCACGATCAGCGTCATCATCGAGTCGCTGCCGTTCGTCTTTCTCGGCATCGTGCTGTCGAGCCTGGTGCAGGTGTGGTTGCCGGAGGGGTTCCTGCTGAGGCGCCTGCCGAAGAACCCGGCCCTCCGACGGCTCAGCATCTCTCTGCTCGGTGTTCTGCTGCCGGTCTGCGAGTGCGGGAACGTGCCGCTCTCCCGCGGCCTCATCATGAGCGGCCTGACCGTCGCGGACTCGATGACATTCCTCTTCGCCGCCCCGATCCTCAACCCGATCACCATCATCACGACGTACCAGGCGTTCGGCTGGAACGACGGCATCCTGGTCTCCCGCATCGTCGGCGGGCTGCTGATCGCGAACCTGGTGGGCTGGATCTTCAGCCGCCACCCGCAGCCCGAGAAGCTGCTGACGCCCGGGTTCCAGGAGGCGTGTGCCATCGATGCGGCAGCCCCGCGCACGGGGCGTCTCCGCCGCACCTTCCTGCAGTTCTCGAGCGAGACCAGCGCGATGATGCCGGCGCTGTTCATCGGGGCGGGGATCGCCGGGCTGATCCAGGTGGCCGTCTCCCGCAACATCCTCATCGCCCTCGGCAGCAACCCGCTCTGGTCGGTTCTGGCACTCATGCTGCTGGCGTTCGTCGTGGCCATCTGTTCGAACGTCGACGCGTTCTTCATCCTGTCGTTCGGGTCGACGTTCCTGCCCGGCGGCATCGTCGCATTCCTCGTCTTCGGGCCGATGATCGATGTGAAGATGCTCGCCCTGCTGCGCACCACGTTCACAGCAAAGACCCTCGTGCAGGTGAGTATCCTGATCGCGATGTGTGCAGCGACTCTCGGACTGGCGGTCAACTATGTCCTTTAGCCGCCTGGTCTCCCGCTGGCAGGGTCTCGCGCTCAGCCTCGTCGGCGTCGTCGCCACCGTGTGGCTGGGGTTCGCCGGGCAGCTGGGGCTCTACATCCACCCGCGCTACTCCGTGTTCACCCTGATCATGGCGGGTATCGCGGTGGTGCTCATCGTGGGGGCGTTCGCGGTGGTACCGTCGGCTGACGACGAACACGAACACGAACACGGGCACGATCACGGCCCCGAGCACGACGGGCACGGTCACGGTCCTGAGGCGCATGGCGACCAGCACGGGCATCCGGTCGCCCACGACGCCCTGGTGAACCGCAACGCGCCGGGCCCGGGCCGCCCCCGCCGCAGCAGGCGGTTCTGGATGCTCGCCGGCACCGCCGCGAGCCTCGCCGTCGTCGCGGCCGCCGTCGCCACCCTGCTCGTGGTGCCGCCTTCGACGCTGACCTCCTCCACGGTCGAACAGCGGAGCATCAACAGCTCCTCGGCCACGCTCGGCAGCACCAGCGCGCAGGCCGCGAGCACCACCGACGACACGTCTGCGTACACGGTGAAGAACTGGTCGCTGCTGATGCGCCAGGGCGTCGGACTCGACTACTTCGCCGGCCGGGCCGCCAGCGTGACCGGGTTCGTCACCCCCGACGCCGATGACCCCGACAACGTCTTCTTCATCGCCCGTTTCGTGGTGACCTGCTGCGCGGTCGACGCCCAGCCGGTCGGCGTCGCGGTGTACCAGCCGGGCTGGCAGAGCTCGTACCCGGTCGACAGCTGGGTGAGCGTCGACGGCACGTTCGGCGCCGATCCGAGCGTGCTCAGCACCGCCTCGATCGTGTTGCAGCCCGACCGGATCAGCGCCATCGACCAGCCGTCGGACCCGTATGTCTACTGACCCGCGCGCCCCCGCCGGCCCGCGCACCCCCGCAGAGCCGCCCGCCCCCGCCGGCCCTCCCGCCACCGCCGACCCGCGCACCGCACGGCGGTTCCGGATACTCCTCTACGGCAGCATCGCCGTCTTCGCCCTGCTCGCCGCCGGCCTGGTCGCACTGAACCTCACGCAGGGACCCCGGATGACCGCCGCCCAGCTGAACGTGGCCACCAGCGTCGAGCGGGCGGGCCAGCGGCTGCTCCTGCAGGCGAACGAGGTCATCGCGCCGGTCGCCGACGCGCAGGTCACGGTGAGCCCCGCAGCCGAGGTGAAGACGACGACGAACCAGACGAGCATCCAGATCGAGTTCACCGGAATTCTCGCGTACAACACCACCTACACCGTGACGGCGACGGGCGTGCGGAGCACCTCGTTGGATGCGACCTCGACCTTCAGCTACTCGTTCACCACGCCCGACGCGAACGTCTTCACCCTGCTGCGGGGGCAACCGGATGACCGGATCGAACGCTCGTCCCTCACCGCCGGCACCGGTGAGACTGTCTACAGCGCTCCGAACATCAGCCTCTTCACCACCCTCGGCCAGAAGCTCGTGGTCGCGACCACCGACTCCGACGGCTACGACCTGCTCGACATCGTCTCGCCCGACGGATCGGCGGCCAGCATCCCCGTGCAGCTCGCCGGCCCCGGCACCGTCACCGGGCTGGTCTCCTCGGCGAAGAGCAACCTCTTCGGGTACACCTACCGTGCGGCTCCGTCGCCCTACTACCCGACCTCCGACGACCAGCTCTACATCTACGACACCACCCTCGGCCAGGCGTATTCGATCCCGGTCACGGGGCCCGACCGCGAGCTGCTCGCCGTGCAGTCGTGGGCGTTCCTGCCCGGAACCACCTCGCTCGTGGTGCAGGACCCCGGCGGCGCGCTGTTCCTGGTCGACGCGCTGGGCCTCCTCGACGGCTCGTCCGCCGCTGTCGAGGTCGGGTCGGCGGATGCCCTACTGGGTTTCCTGCCGAACACGAAGACACTCGTGACGGAGACCGCCGGGTCGGCCTCCACGATCGACTTCGCCCAGCCCGGCACCCCGGTGACGGCGCCGTTCGCGTTGGCCGCTGCACCCCCGAACGGCTCGCTCGCTGCACCTGCGACTGCCGCCGCCGCTGCAGCCGCGACCGGCGGGCCCGCGACCGGTGCCGCCGCCGAGGCCACCGCCCCCGGCGAACCTGCAGCCCTTACCGGAGCCCCCGCCGCCACCGGCGGAACGGGCGGGGCAACCGCCGCCCATCCGGAACCTCTCGATGCCTCGGGCACCATCGTCACCCCCGGACCTGATGCCACGACCCTGCAGAAGATCACCGGCACCGGCACCGAAACGCTCTTCACGGCGCCGGAGGGCAGCACGATCATCCGTTCGTGCCTGTCGACCAACGGCCGGTACGCGGTCGCGGAGACGGCTCCGGCCACGGCGGCCGCCGCAGAGGCTCCGGATGTCGCGGCCGACGCCACGACGACCTACATCCCGCTCGACGACCCCACCGCCTCGCGCACCGTCGCCGGCTCGAACCCCGACTGGTGCAGCGCCGCCTGACCGCGTGCGCCACCCCCCGCCCGCCGAACCGCCGACCCGCCAGCCCGCCGCCAGCCGCCCGCCGCCCGCCAGCCACCCCCAACCGCGGAAGCGCTACACATTGTCGCCTCCGCGTGTGCGCGCGCAGGCGCGGACGCGACAAACGGTAGCGGATCGTGCCGGAGGGTGCGTGCGCAGCGCGCAGGAGCGGGCGGCCGGGGGGGGGCGGGACGGGCGGGGCGGCTCAGTTGCCGCCGGTGAGGATGCCGTAGATGCCCGTGCCGAGGAAGTACAGCCCGACGGCCGCGACGCCGATCCAGATCGCGATTCGCGTGTTCGTCGGCCGCTTCGGATCCTTCGGATCCGTCGGCTCTTCGGGTGCGGGGGTGTAGCTCACGATGGGTGCCCAGTCTCGTCGGCGAAAACAGCATCGTCTCACACATCGGGGCCGACTGCTGAGCATGTGACTGTCACACGCCACACTCCGCTCCGAGCGGCCGGGGGCATAATGAACCCGTGCCATCCGACCCGACCCGCAACCGCGCCCCGAGCATCCGTGATGTCGCGCGGCTCGCCGGCGTCTCGTACCAGACGGTCTCGCGGGTGCTGAACGATTCGCCGAACCTCCGCGAGGAGACCAAACTGCGGGTGCAGCAGGTCATGGACGAGCTGCAGTACCGCCCGAACCGCGCCGCGCGGATGCTCGTGACCAGCCGGTCGCGCACCATCGGCATCATCTCGGCCTCGAGTTCCCAGTACGGGCCTGCGTCGAGCATCACGGCCATCGAGCAGGCCGCCCGCGCGGAGGGCTACTTCGTCAACATCGTGAACCTCGACGGCAGCGACCGCGCCTCGATCGAGCGGGCCCTGAACCACCTGCTCGACCAGGCCATCGAGGGGCTCGTCGTGATCGCGCCCCAGGTGCGCGTCTTCAACACCTTCACCGAGATGAACCTCTCCGTGCCGTTCGTGACACTGCAGTCGACCGGCACCTCCGACCATGCCCTCTCCGTCGACCAGATCGCCGGCGCCCGGCTCGCGACCCGGCACCTGATCGAGCTCGGCCACCGCAACATCTACCACCTAGCCGGCCCCCAGGACTGGATCGAGGCGGAAGCCCGGATGCACGGGTTCCTCACCGAGATGAGCGAGCACGATGTGGCCGCCACCGCCCCGATCCTCGGCGACTGGACGGCCGAGTTCGGCTACTTTGCGGGCCGCGAACTGCTGAGGGTGCGCGACTTCACGGCGATCTTCTCGTCGAACGACCAGATGGCGCTCGGGCTGATGCACGCCATCCGGGATGCGGGACTCGACGTCCCCGGCGACATCAGCATCGTCGGGTTCGACGACATCCCCGAGGCGCGTCACTTCTGGCCGCCGCTGACGACCGTGCAGCAGGATTTCGGAGAGCTCGGCCGACGCGCGGTGGAGCTTCTGCTGAATGGTGGCGGTCAGCTCGGAGAGCACCCTGCAGGCATCGTGCCCGACCTGATCGTGCGGGAGAGCACGGGGCCCAGTCGCTTCTGAACCGATTCAGTCGCTTGGGGAAGTACCGAGGGCAGCAGGGGCACAGCGCGTTACAGAACTGTGACAACTGGCGCTTGACAGGTGTTGCAGGCTTATGGCTAACATGAGTCCAGCCCAATGTGACCGTTCACATGACAGGCTCACCTCATCACCAGCCTGAAGAACACACACCGGCCGAGCACAGACAGTGCGGGCCGCATCCGAGACGAAGGAGTCCGTGTCATGAACTACGGCCCTGAGACCGAAGTCCTCATCGCAGGCCTTCGTGAAGACGTCGCCCGGCTGCACTCCGAGCTGACCCGGTACGGACTCATCGCCTGGACGAGCGGCAACGTCTCTGCCCGCATCCCGGGCCGGGAGCTGTTCGTCATCAAGCCGTCCGGCGTGCGGTACGACGACCTGGGCCCCGAGAACATGATCCTCTGCGACTTCGACGGCGAGGTCATCACCGAGACGCCGGGCAGCGATCGCCAGCCCTCGAGCGACACCGCAGCGCACGCGTACATCTACCGCAACATGCCGCAGGTCGGCGGCGTCGTGCACACCCACTCGACCTACGCCACGGCGTGGGCGACCCGGGGCGAAGAGATCCCCTGCGTCATCACCGCGATGGCCGACGAGTTCGGCGGCCCGGTCCCGGTCGGCCCGTTCGCGGTGATCGGCGACGACTCGATCGGCGTCGGAGTCGTGAAGACCCTGACCGGACACCGCTCGCGCGCCGTCCTGATGCAGAACCACGGTGTCTTCACAATCGGCCGTGACGCGACCGACGCCGTCAAGGCTGCGGTGATGGTCGAGGACGTCGCACGCACCGTTCACGTCGCCCGCCAGCTCGGCGACCCCCTCCCCCTGCCGCAGGAGAGCATCGACGCTCTCTTCAGCCGCTACCAGAACGTCTACGGTCAGGCTCCGGAAGGTGCCCTCCAGTGACCCGCCCAGCGCCCAGCGCTCCCCACGATTTCTCGCTCCCGGCGAGACACCAGACCTGCGTGACTCCCGACTCGGGGATCCGCCGGACACACAGCACCTGCTGACAAAGAAGTCCCTCCCCTTGCACAAATCGAAAGGAAACACAGTGAAGAAGAAAGTTGTACTTTCCCTCCTGGCCTCCGCGGCCATGGTGGTTTCACTCGCAGCCTGCTCCTCGGGCAGCTCATCAGGCTCCTCCACCGACGGCGCTGCCGCCGGTGCCGGTGGCCTCATCGGTGTCGCGATGCCGACGAAGTCGTCGGAGCGTTGGATCGCCGACGGCAACAGCATCAAGGAGCAGCTCGAAGCGGCCGGCTACACGGTCGACCTCGAGTACGCCGAAGACGACATCCCCACCCAGGTCAGCCAGCTCGAGAACATGATCACCAAGGGCGCCAAGGCCCTGATCATCGCCTCGATCGACGGCACCACGCTCACCAACACGCTGCAGAACGCCAAGGACAATGACATCCCCGTCATCGCCTACGACCGCCTGATCCGCGACTCCGAGAACGTGGACTACTACGCGACGTTCGACAACTACAAGGTCGGCGTCGAGCAGGGCACGTCCCTCCTCACCGGCCTCGGCGTGCTCGACGCGAGCGGCAACAAGACCGGTACCAAGGGCCCGTTCAACATCGAGCTGTTCGCCGGTAGCCCCGACGACAACAACGCGACGTTCTTCTTCAACGGCGCGATGGACACCCTGAAGCCGTACATCGCCGATGGAACCCTCGTCGTCAAGAGCGGCCAGACCGACTTCAACACGGTCGCCACCCTCCGTTGGGACCCGGCCACCGCCCAGTCGCGCATGGAGAACATCCTCACGTCGACCTACTCCGACGGAACCACGAAGGTCAACGGCATCCTGTCGCCCTACGACGGTATCTCGCGCGGCCTGATCTCCGCCGTCACCTCGGCGGGCTACACCGTCGGCGCCGGCTTCCCGATCATCACCGGCCAGGACGCTGAGCTCGACTCGGTCAAGGCCATCAACGGCGGAGAGCAGTACTCCACCGTCTACAAGGACACTCGCGAGCTCGCGAAGGTCGCCGTCGCCATGGCCAGTGCCGTTCTCGAGGGCAAGACGCCTGAGACGAACGACGACAAGACCTACGACAACGGCAAGAAGGTCGTTCCGTCGCAGCTCCTGCAGCCGGTCATCGTCACCAAGGACCTCATCAAGAGCGTTCTGATCGACGGCGGCTACTACACCGACGCACAGGTCAACGGCTAGTCTGAACCACCCCGGAATCCGCCCGGCCCTGCAGCTTCTGCCGGGCCGGGCGGAAACCCCTTTTTGCACCACCCACACACTTTTAGAGGAAGAGATATTGTGACCACCAATATCCTGGAAATGCGCAGCATCACGAAGACGTTCCCCGGCGTCAAGGCGCTGCAGAACGTCACGCTCGACGTGGCCCGCGGCGAGGTCCACGCGATCTGCGGTGAGAACGGTGCCGGCAAGTCGACGCTCATGAAGGTCCTGAGCGGGGTCTACCCCTTCGGCACCTACGAGGGCGACATCGTGTTCGAGAACGAGACGATGGAGTTCCGCGACATCCGGGACAGCGAGGCCAAGGGCATCGTGATCATCCACCAGGAGCTGGCGCTCAGCCCGTTCCTGTCGATCGCCGAGAACATCTTCCTCAACAACGAGATCAAGGGCGCCTTCGGCCTGATCGACTGGAACAAGACCAACATCGAGGCCTCGAAACTCCTCGCCCGGGTCGGTCTCCGCGAGAACCCCACCACGAAGGTGCGGGAGCTCGGCGTCGGCAAGCAGCAGCTCGTCGAGATCGCGAAGGCACTCTCGAAGCGGGTCAAGCTGCTGATTCTGGATGAACCGACCGCCGCCCTCAACGACGAGGACAGCGATCACCTCCTCGACCTGATCCTCTCGCTCAAGGGCCAGAACATCACGTCGATCATCATCAGCCACAAGCTCAACGAGATCAAGAAGATCTCGGACACGGTCACGGTCATCCGCGACGGCAAGGCGATCGAGACGATCGCCAAGACCGACGTGACTGAGGAACGCATCATCAAGGACATGGTGGGCCGCGACCTCGAACACCGCTACCCCGACCACACCCCGCACATCGGCGAGGAGATCCTGCGCGTCGAGAACTGGACGGCCTACCACCCGCAGGACCCGACGCGCATCATGGTCGACAACGTCAACCTGAACGTCAGGCGCGGCGAGATCGTCGGCATCGCAGGGCTCATGGGCGCCGGGCGCACCGAGTTCGCGATGAGCCTGTTCGGCCGCTCCTACGGCACGCGCATCTCGGGCCAGGTGTACAAGCACGGGGTCGAGATCAAGACCCGCACCGTGTCGGAGGCCATCGACAACGGCCTCGCCTACGCCACCGAGGACCGCAAGTTCTACGGCCTGAACCTCATCGAGGACATCAAGCGCAACATCTCGATGGCCTCGCTGAAGAAGCTCGAGCGCGCCGGTCTCGTCGACGACAACAAGGAGTACGAAGTCGCCGACGGGTACCGCAAGTCGATGAACATCAAGGCGCCTTCGGTGCTGTCGAAGGTCGGCAAGCTGTCGGGTGGCAACCAGCAGAAGGTCGTGCTGAGCAAGTGGATCTACTCCGACCCCGACGTGCTGATCCTCGATGAACCGACCCGCGGCATCGACGTGGGCGCGAAATACGAGATCTACACGATCATCAACAAGCTCGCCGCCGAGGGCAAGGGCGTCATCGTCATCTCGAGCGAGCTGCCCGAACTCCTCGGCATCTGCGACAGGATCTACGCCATCGCCGAAGGCCGCATCACCGGTGAACTGCCCATCGCAGAAGCCACCCCCGAAACGCTGATCAAGTACATGACCATGGAAAAGGAACGCGCCTGATGTCCAACCTCGAAACGAAGCCGTCAGACGACACGGCCGCCGGTGGCCGGGTCAACCCGGTCGAGAACAAGTTCACCACCGCCCTCAGCCACGTGCTGAGCGACCTGGGCAAGAACGGCATCTTCATCGCCCTCGTGCTCGTGGTCGTGGTGTTCCAGATCCTGACCAACGGCGTGCTCCTCCGCCCGCAGAACGTCTCCAACCTGATCGTGCAGAACGGGTACATCCTGATCCTCGCGATCGGCATGGTGATGGTCATCGTCGCCGGCCACATCGACCTGTCGGTCGGATCCGTCGCGGCCTTCGTCGGCGCCGTCTCCGGTGTCTTCGCCGTGAACATGGGGCTGCCGTGGTGGCTGTCGATCATCCTGTCGCTGCTGATCGGTGCCGCCGTGGGAGCCTGGCAGGGCTTCTGGATCGCCTATGTGGGCATACCCGCGTTCATCGTGACGCTGGCCGGCATGCTCATCTTCCGCGGGCTCGCGCTCGTGGTGCTCGGCAACGCGAACATCGGTTCGTTCCCCGAGGAGTACCGCGCGATCGGTAACGGCTTCCTCACGAACGTCTTCGGCAACCTCGACGTCGACCCGCTCACGATGGGCGTCGCGGTCATCGCGATCATCGCCCTGATCATCCAGTCGGTGCGCACCCGCCGTGGCCGCCAGAGCTACGGCCAGGCCGTGGAGCCGATCGGCTGGTTCATCGGAAAGCTCGTGCTGGTCACGATCGTCGTTCTGCTCTTCGCCTACGCTCTCGCCACCTTCAAGGGCATCCCGGTCACGCTGATCATCCTCGCCGTGCTCATCCTGATCTACGGCCTGGTCATGGGGCGTTCGGTCTTCGGCCGCCACATCTACGCCATCGGTGGCAACCTGCACGCTGCCGAGCTGTCGGGCATCAAGACCCGCAACGTCACCTTCTGGCTGTTCGTCAACATGGGCGTGCTGGCTGCCCTCGCGGGCCTCGTCTTCACCGCCCGCCTCAACCTGGCCGGCCCGAAGGCCGGTGACGGCTTCGAGCTCGAGGCGATCTCCGCGGCCTTCATCGGTGGTGCGGCGGTCACCGGCGGCGTCGGAACCATCGGCGGCGCCATCATCGGTGGTCTCATCATCGGTGTGCTGAACAACGGTATGTCGATCATGGGTATCGGCATCGAGTGGCAGCAGGCCGTCAAGGGCCTCGTGCTGCTGCTGGCCGTCGCCTTCGACGTCTACAACAAGCGTCGTTCGGGCGGTCGTTGATCCGGCGCGTCTGAACGATCGGTCTGAACGGATGCCCGTGCACGGCCCGTCCCTCACCCTGAGCTCTGTCTCAGCGAGGTCGGCGGCCGGCACGGGCATCCGTTCTGTGTCGTTCGAGGTGTCTGGCGGCAGCGTGCACGGGATCCTCGGCGAGAACCTCTCGGGGGCATCCGAAGTGCTCGCGGTGATCGGCGGCTTCCTGCCCGTGGCCGGCGGCCAGCTCACGATCGGCGGCATCGAACGCCACTTCGTCGGCGCCGCCGCGGCCGAAGCAGCCGGCGTGCGGGTGCTCCGCGCCGATCCCGCCGTGGTGCCGCACACCTCCGTCGCCGAGAACATCTTCCTCGGGCACGAGAAGTCGGCGGGCGGCTTCGTGCGGTTCGGCCGGATGAACGCCAACGCCTCCGAACTGCTCACCCGCTTCGGCCTCGGTGGCGCGGTGGATCCGGCCAGCAGGGCAGGCGACCTCGGCCGGGCCGAGCGCTGGATCGTCGAGTTCTGCCGCTGCATCGTCGCGGAACGCACGGTGGTGCTTCTCGACGAGCCCTTCTCGGGTCTGGATGCCCGGGGCCTCGCCCTCGTCGCAACGGGCATCCGGCGGCTCTCCGCCGAGGGGGTCACCGTGGTCGTCGCATCGCACCGCCTCGATCTGCTCCGCCGGGTCGCGTCGAGTATCACGGTGCTCTCCCGGGGCGCCGCCGTCGAGACTCTCGCCCTCACCGCGGATTCGCCCTCGACCGAACAGTTGGTGCGGCACATGACCGCCAACATCGTGGTCACGCCGCGCCCGCAGCACGAAGACCTGGAGCCCGGCCCCGTGGTGTTCGAGCTCTCGTCGTGGACGGCGTACCACCCGGTCGACACCGCCCGCACCGTGGTGCAGGATGTCTCGCTGACTGCCCGGCGCGGGGAGATCGTCGGGCTGGCCGGTCTTGAGGGATCGGGCATCAGCGAGCTGGCGCTCAGCCTCTTCGGGCGCACCTTCAGCTCCCGCGTCAACGGAACGATGCTGGTCGGTGGCCGGCCGCTCGAGGCGGCGACACCCCAGGAGTCGGTCGCAGGCGGGGTGGGGCTGTCGACGACGGCCAACACGAAGTACGACCTGAACCTCATCGGCGGCATCCCGTCCCGCATCTCGTCGGGCATGCTGGCGCGGTTCGCGAGGCTCGGCCTCGTCGACCGGGACCGGGACTACCGCACGACCGCCGCGCCCGCCTTCGGGCTCGGCGGCATCTCGGCACTGGTCACGCGGCGCGGAGCGGCGGGCACGGGTGGCGCGGGCGGCGCAGGCGGTCGGGCGGGAGATGGCGCGACGGGCGGCACCGGATGGCCGGCGGGAGCCCAGCGTCACCTCGATGCCCTCGGCGCCTGGCTCGACCTGCCCCTCGGCCAGCGGCCCGTGGTCGTCGTGCTCGATCATCCGACCGCCGCCCTCTCCCCCGACCGGGTGGCCGCGCTGCGCGACCTCATCGTCGAACTGGCGGCCGGCGGAACGGCGGTACTGCTCGCGTCAGACGACCTCGACGAACTGCTCGTGCTGACGAACCGTGTCTACACGCTCGCCGACGGGCGGGTCACGGCAGAACTCCTCACGCGCGTCGCGACGCCGTCGGGCCTGCTGGCGAAGATGATGGGCTGAGGGCGCCGCGAAGCGCGGTCAGCGGCCGACCCCGCGGTCAGGCGCGGCCCTTCAGGATCAGGTTCCAGTACACCCACGGCAACACATACCGGTCGGCGATGAATGTGGCCCGCCGCTCCTTTGCGAGACCCTTCCAGAACGGGATGGTCGGCTTCGGCCGGTAGCGGTCGTCGAACTCGGAGAACACCACCGTCGTGCGGGAGACTGTGAACGGGCAGACGGAGTAGCCGTTGTACTGCTGCGGCAGTGGTTTTCCCTTCAACGCAGCAGCCAGATTCTTCGCAAGCACCAGGGTCTGCTGGCGAAGGGCTCCGCCCGACTTCGAGTTGATCGTCGCGGCCGCGTCGCCGAGCGCCCACACGTCGGGGTACCGCGGGTGCCGGAGGGTGAGGGCGTCCACCTCGACGAAGCCGCCGGGGCTGGCGGGGTCCGCCAGGGCCGTCGAGGCCAGCCAGTCCGGTGCGGACTGCGGCGGCACCGCGTGCAGCACGTCGTAGGAGAGATCCTCGGCCTCGCCACCCGGGCCCTCGACGACGATCGACTTCTGCCGGGCATCCACCGCCGCGAGCTCGCTGCTGTACCTGACCTCGATTCCGTACTCGGCGACCTTCCGTTCGAGCTCCGCATCGATCATCGGCATGCCGAACAGCGTCGGGGTCGGCACGACGAGCACCACCCTGATGTCCTTCAGCACTCCGGTCTCCCGCCAGAAGTCGCAGGCCAGGTACATCGGCTTCTGGCTCGCGCCCGCGCAGGTGGCCGGCCCGTCGGGCTGCGTGAAGACGACGGTGCCGGTGCGCACGCCGCTCAGCACCGACCACGCCTTCTGGGCGTACTCGAATTCGTAGTTCGAGATGCCGAACGGTGACTCCATGGCCTCGACCAGGCCGGGCACGGCATCCCAGTCCTTCTGGATGCCCGGGCACACGACCAGCTGGCCGTAGCCGATGCTGCGGCCGGACGTCAGAGTGAGCGTCTTCGCGTCGGGGTCGATGCTCCCGACGCGGGCCTTGATCCAGCTGACGCCCTTCGGGATGACCGACTCCTGCGGCCTCGTCGCAAGACGGGCTGGCGCGGTCCCGCCGGCCACGTGCGAGAACATCGGCTGGTAGAGGTGATGCTCGCGGGGTTCGATGACCGCGACATCCTGCACCCCATAGCGCCGCAGACGCCCGGCGACCGACAGCCCCGCATTGCCGCCGCCGATGATGACGACGTTGTGGTGCTGAATGCTCGTGCTCAGGTCGCTCATCCCCTCACCGTACGGAATTCCGTGGCCTGCAGTCAGGCGTTGCGCATTCGGCACAACCCTGTATGCGCGTCCAAAGATCTTTTTGCAACGCTTCACTTGCAAAGAAGTCTTTGCAGAGGTATCTTTGGATTATGGATGATCGCCCCACCGTCACGCCGAACCGCTCAATCGACATGACCAGCCTCAAGGGGTTGGCGCATCCGCTGCGCGTGCGCATCCTCGATGCGCTCTCCACCTACGGCCCGAACACGTCGAGCGGACTGGCCGAGCGCTTCGGCGAGTCGAGCGGGTCGATGAGCTACCACCTCCGCCAGCTCGAGAAGCACGGCTTCGTGCAGGAGGACGCCTCCCGGGGTTCCTCGCGCGAACGCTGGTGGGAGAGGGTGCCCGGCGGCATCGAGGTCGACAGCGTCTACCCTCCGCGAAGCGCGGAGCGGGCGGCCAGCGATCTCGTGCAGCGCGAGTGGCAGGTCACCCGCGATGCGCTCTTCAACGACTTCCTCATGCAGGGAGCCGACCAGCTCGAACCGCGCTGGTACGAGGCATCCACCATCGACACCGTCAACCTGCGCCTCACCTCGTCACAGCTCGCCGATTTCGTCGCCGAACTGCAAGCGGTCGCCGACCGCTACATCCAGCGCTACCGCAACCAGCGCGCACCCGGCACCCGACCCGTACAACTGCAACTCAACGCCTTCCCCGTCATGGACGCGGAAGAGATCCCTGGAGGGGAAGACTCATGAACACCGCACCCACCCTGCCCCGCCGCCCGGCCGGCGCCCACGCCGCGCCCGCCGCCGCCCAGCCCACAGGCCCCGTCGCCGCCGCGGCCCCCACGACCGAGCCCACTGCTGCACCCTCCGCCGCCACGGCCCCCGCGCCCATCGCTGCGGCCGTGCCCGCCCGCACGCCCGACCCCACTGCTGCACAGGTCATCGCGCCGACGCAAACCACCCTCGCGCCCATCGACCGCGCTGTCCTCGCCCTCGGCACCGCGCTCGTCGCGTGGAGCCGCCGCGCCGAACGCCGCGCAGCGGCGCATCCGGTGCCCGTCATCGTCGCCCCGGCCGACGCCACCCCAGCCCACGTCACATCGCCGACCAGCGACTGCACGGAGCGCGAGCTGCACCACCTTCGCCGCGTCGCCGCGGCCGACCGCGCCGTCATCTTCGCGCAGCGCGACCTCGGCGCCAACCGCCTCCTTCGCTGACCCCTAGCCCCCGCCCCCGCCGGCCGCCGGCCAGCCGCCACACCCTCGACACCCGAATCGAGTGGGGAGTTCTGGTCCCATCCGCGCCAGGACGACCGAAACCCCGGAAGTTGCCGGTTCGGAGGACCGATACCGACAACTTCCGGGGTTTCGACTGACGCGGGCGGGCGGG
Source organism: Subtercola boreus (assembly GCF_006716115.1). Lineage (NCBI taxonomy): Bacteria > Bacillati > Actinomycetota > Actinomycetes > Micrococcales > Microbacteriaceae > Subtercola > Subtercola boreus. The sequence continues at coordinate 2,884,963 of NZ_VFOO01000001.1, forward strand.
GCGGCCCGTGGCGGGTTACTCCTCGAGCGCGGCGTCGAGCGTGATCTCGACTCCGGTGAGGGCCTTCGACACAGGGCAGGTGTTCTTGGCGTCGGTTGCGGCCTGCAGGAAGGTTGCGGCGTCGATTCCGCTGACCTCTCCGCGAACGCGCAGCGCGATGCCGGTGAGGCGGAAGCCGCCCTCGGGGTCCGGGCCGAGCGAGACGTCGGCGCGCACGTCGAGCGCCTCGACGGTTCCGCCGGCAGCGCCGAGCACGGCCGAGAACTGCATCGCATAGCAGGCGGAGTGCGCCGCGGCGAGAAGTTCTTCGGGGCTCGTGAAGCCGTTGGCGTCGTCGGCGGCCCGCTTCGGGAACGAGACGTCGTAGGTACCGAGCTTCGAGCTCGAGAGTTCGACCTGGCCCTCGCCGGTCTCGAGGCTTCCATTCCAGGCGGTGCGGGCGGTACGAGTGGGCATTGTGCTCTCTTTTCGGTGGGTTCCTGCAGTGGATGGCCGGGGATGCCGGCCGGGTCAGAGAAGGTAAAGGGTTGGGCGGCGCTCAGCCGGTCGCCCGGATGTGTTCGGCCACGCCGGCAACCCGGTCGCGGAGCTCCTGGATCTCGGGCAGTTCGAGCCCGGTGGCGCCGCAGACCTGGTCCTGGATGCCGGCGGTCTTCGAACGCAGAGCGTCGCCGTCTGCCGTGAGAGACACGAGCACCGAGCGCTCGTCGGCGGGCAGCCGCATGCGACTGACGAGGCCGGCAGTCTCCAGCCGGCGGAGCAGCGGAGACAGCGTGCCCGAATCGAGTGCCAGTCGCTCGCTGAGTTCGGCCACGGTCGTCGCGCCCTGCTCCCAGAGCACCAGCAGCACGAGGTACTGCGGGTAGGTGAGCCCGAGCGGCTCGAGAAGCACCCGGTAGCGCGCGGTCAGTGCCCGCGAGGCGTTGTACAGCGCGAAGCAGATCTGATCGTCCAGCAGGGGTGCGGAAGCGGCCTTCGGGGACATGCTCCAAACAGTATCACATTGCGCACAATTCAGTTGTGCGCAATGTGATGGTCATCGAACAGCCGTTCAGAACCCCTTGCCCGGGTTCAGCGTGCCCAGCGGATCGAGTCCGTTCTTGATGGCTTCGTGCATCCGGATGACCGCCCCACCCAGCTCCAGCCGGGCACCATCGAGCTTCAGCAGCCCCACCCCGTGCTCGCCGGTCACCGTGCCACCGAGCTCCAGGCAGTCGGCCACGATCCGGTCGAAGGCCGTCTTGGCCCGGGCCTTCGCCGCGTCGTCGCCGACCGGCGCGATGATCAGCGGGTGCAGGTTGCCGTCTCCGGCGTGCGCGATGTTGGCGATGACCACGTCGTTCCGGGCGGCGGTGCGCTGGATGCGCTGGAGCATCTCCGGCACGGCGGAGCGCGGCACGCAGATGTCCTCGGTGAGCACCGGGCCGAGCCGTTCGAGCGCGGGGTACGCGAGCCGACGTGCCAGGAACAGGCGGTTGATCTCGTCGGCGTCCGTCGCCCGTTCGACACTCGACCCGCCCGCTTCGGCGAACAGTGAAGCGATCCGGTCGGCGAGCGACTCCCCCGCCGGCCCGGTCTCGTCGACCTTGGCCAGCAGCAGCGCCTGCGCGCCCGACGGCAGGCCGAGGTTCTGCCACTCGTCGACGGCGACCAGGCAGGTGTGGTCGATGAGCTCCAGTGCGGCCGGGATGATGCCTGCCCGCGAGATGGCAGCAACGGCGACGCCGGCGGCTTCGAGCGAGGGGAAGTAGCCGATGACAGCACGCTCCTCGCGGCCCGCCAGGGGAAGCAGCCGAACGGTCAGCTCGGTGATGATGCCGAGCGTGCCCTCCGAGCCCACCATGAGCCCGGCGAGGTCGTAGCCCGTGACGCCCTTCGCCGTGTCGTGGCCGAGCGACACGATCTCGCCGCTCGCGAGCACCACGGTCATCCGCAGCACGTAGTCGCGGGTGACGCCGTACTTGACACAGCAGATACCACCTGCGTTGGTGGCCGCATTTCCGCCGATCGTGGAGATGGCCGAGCTGGCCGGGTCGGGCGGATACCAGAGGCCGAAGCCCGCGACGTGCGCGCGCAGGGCGTCGTTGATGACGCCGGGCTGGGTGACTGCGTAGCGCTCGTCGACGTTGACGCTCAGCACCTCGTTCATGAGTTCGAGCGAGACGACAATCGAGTTCTCGATGCTGTTGGCGCCTCCCGAGAGGCCGGTTCCGGCTCCGCGTGGCACGACGCGCACGCCGCGGTCGGATGCCCAGCGCACCACGCTCGCAACCTCCTCGGTCGACGTCGCGAGCACCACGGCGAGAGGCGGCACGAAGTCGGCCCACTCCGCATCGTCGTGGCTGTAGCGGGAGAGGGATTCGGCGTCGGTGAGCACGCGCCCGGGTGCGAACTGTTCGAGATGGTCGAGGCTCTCGAGCTGGTTGGTCGTCATGGTCCAAGCCTAGACACCATGGGCGACGCCGTCAGCGGATCTCGTAGGTGCCGTCGAGCCGTGCGCGGCCGACGACATGGCCGGCCATGGCCCGCACGGTGTCGTCGAGGGTGAACTTCTCCGGCAGGTCGACGTGGGTATCGAGGGCGAAGAGCTGGAAGACGTAGGAGTGCGGGCCGTGGGAACGGACGGGCAGCGGGCCGGCGTAACCGCGGTGGCCGAGTCCGCCTCTGCCGTGCCGCAGCCCGGGTACGGGGCTCGGGTCGGCCAGGCCGTTCTCGGGGATACCCCGCAGTTCGGGATCGATGCCGACGGTCAGGTCATGGATGGCCGCCTTCCCGAAGGGCACATCGGGATCCTGCACGATGAGCACCAGCTCCAGGATGCCCGCCGGGGGCTCCGTCCAGGTGAGGGCGGGCGAGAGCTTGGGGCCGCGCAGCCTGCCACGGTGGCGTTCGGGGATGGGAGTGCGGTGGTCGAACGCGGGGCTCGCGAGCGTGAAGTTCTCGGGCGCCTGCAGGTCGGCGGCGGCCCAGGCGAGCGTGTGCTCGCCTGCGTGCCGGTTGCGGAGGAGGAGGCCGATGGGGTTGGCGGGCATGTGGGGCGTTCTTTCGTTCGGATGAGGGGGGCCGACATGTGCTTCTTTAGGTACACTAAGTATTTATGGAGCCGAAAGCAATTCACCCTCAGACAGGCACCGCCCTCGACGATGCGCTCGGCGCCCAGGTTCGATCGACAGTGGGACGGATCTATCGTCGATTCCGCAGCGAGCGCCCAGCGGGCGCCCTCGGGGACACCGCCCTGGACGTTTTGCTTTACCTCAACAAGCACGGGCCGCAGACGCTGACGCAGCTCAGCGAGCAGGCCCAGGTTGCGCCCGCTTCGATGAGCCAGAGCGTGAACCGGCTCACCTCGGCCGGTTTCGCGAGCCGCACTCCCGACCCGCACGACCGACGCAAGGTTCTCTTCACCGCGACATCCGAGGGCGACGAACTCGCCGTGGCGACCCGGGTGCACCGTGACGCCTGGCTCGATGCCCACCTGGACGCGCTGAGCCCCGAAGACCAGGCGGCGATCGCCCGGGCCTGCACGGTGCTGAGCGGCATCGCCGACCTCTGAGGCGTCGCGGGCGTCGGGGGCGTCGGACTCAGCCGCCGAGTGCCCGGCGCTCGCTCAGCCAGCGCGCGTGGAGCGACCACGGGTCGTCGACGCCTCGGGCGAGCACACCGATGTGCGCCTCGAGCTCCGGATGCACGGCGAACCACTCGCTCCGCGGCACCCGGTGCGTGGCGAACTGTGCGTGCCGGAGTTGTTCGAGCATCCGCCCGCCCGGCTCGAACGCGAGCAGCTCCTCGTAGTGCAGGCTGCCGAGCCGTTGCCGCGGGTTAGCAGACGTACCGATCTTGATGCGCTCCCCGGAGCGGATGTAGTAGACCACCTCGACCCGCGAAAAACCGGAGCCCGGATCCGGGTCGGGCACCTCCCCCGCCTTCCATTCACAGACGGCGCAGAGCCAGCCCGACGGGTATCGCACGCCGAGCCTCGACCCGCAGGCACGGCACGGCGACGGCAGCACATCGGTGACGCCCACCCCGCGGGCGACCCAGTCGTGCGCGAGCAGCAGATGGTGTTCGCAGAGGGCCAGCGGGGCATCCACCTCGACCGGCTCGCCGCACACCCGCCCGCCCGCGTCGACGCTGCAACAGATTGCGCGGCTCATGCCCCGACCCTAATCCCCCCCTCCGACACCCACCCACCCCACCCCACCCCCACCCCCACCAGATCGAGTGGGCAGTTTGGGCCCTAAAACCGCCTGTTTGGGGCCCAAACCGCCCACTCGACGTATTCGGGGAGGGTCAGACGGACTCGTTGTGGCGCCAGACCGCGTCGGTCACCCAGGAGAGTTCGTCGCTGAAGCGTGTCAGGAGGCGGGCGAAGTCGGCGCGGTCCTCCTCGTTCCACTTGCCGACGAGGGTGTTGTAGACGTCCTGCGCGATTCGGCGGTGCCGGTCGATCGCCACGGCACCGGCCTCTGTCGCGCTCACCAGCACCGCGCGGCGGTCGGCGGGATCGGGCGTCCGCGTGACGAGGCCGGCGGATTCGAGGCGTTTGACCTCGGTGGTCATCGTCGACTTGTCGACCTCCAGCCATTCGGCGAGCCGCGACATCCGGATCGGCTTCGAGGCGACAAGACGTTCGAGCAGCCAGGAGTCCGTGCTCGACAGCGCAGCACCCTCGGCATCGTGGAGGCTCCGGCGATTCTCGGCGCGCGTCGACCAGCGCTGGATGAGGGCGAGCGTCGACTCGATCGACTCGCCCACATTGACCGGTTCCGGGGTAGCTGGATCCATACCTGAAAGTTTCCTGTCCAATGTGGTTCTGGATTTGGTTGGTGCGCTCCAACCAATATAGTGGGAGCACACCAACTAAATTACACCCCCTCCACTCACCCTCCGAACAACCAGGAGCACTTCACCCATGGAAATCCCCGGCTACGTCTGGCTGCTGACAATCGTCGGCATCCTGGCCCTCCTCGCCTTCGACTTCTTCTTCCACGTGCGGAAGGCGCACGAGCCCACATTGAAGGAGGCCGCCAAGTGGTCGGCCATCTACGTGGGCATCGCCGTCGTCTTCGGCATCGGCGTGCTGGTCTTCGGCGGCCAGACGCTCGGCACCGAGTACTTCGCCGGTTACATCACCGAGAAGGCGCTGAGCGTCGACAACCTGTTCGTCTTCCTGATCATCATCGCGAGCTTCAGGGTTCCGCGCGCCGACCAGCAGAAGGTGCTGCTCTTCGGCATCATCTTCGCGCTGATCGCCCGCACCGGGTTCATCTTCATCGGTGCCGCCGCGATCAACTCGTTCGCGTGGCTGTTCTACCTGTTCGGCGGGTTCCTCATCTTCACCGCGATCAAGCTGCTGCGCCCCGAGTCGGAGGGTGATGACGCCGACAACGTGATCATCCGCCTGGCGAAGCGCATCTTCAACACCACCGAGCGCTACGACGGCGACAAGTTCTTCACGATCGAGAACGGCAAGAAGGTTCTCACGCCGATGCTCCTCGTGATGGTCGCCATCGGTGGAACCGACCTGCTGTTCGCGCTCGACTCCGTGCCCGCGATCTTCGGCCTCACGCAGAACACCTACATCGTGTTCACCGCCACCGCGTTCTCGCTGATGGGTCTCCGCCAGCTGTTCTTCCTGATCGACGGTCTGCTCGACCGCCTCATCTTCCTCAGCTACGGCCTCGCCGCGATCCTCGCCTTCATCGGTGTGAAGCTGGTGCTGCACGCTCTGCACGAGAACAACCTGCCGTTCCTGAACGGTGGCCAGCCGATCCCGGTGTTCGAGATCAGCACCGAGCTCTCGCTGATCGTCATCATCGGTGTTCTCACCATCACCGTGCTCGCCTCGCTCTTCAGCCCGGCAGGCAAGGCGAACACCATCATCAGCGACTCGCGTATCCAGGCCAAGAAGTTCGTCGAGCACGACTTCAAGGGCGACACCGCCGAGCGCGACGCCACCTACAACAGGATGGTGGCCCGCGAGCAGGCCATCGGAACCCTCTCCGAGAAGCAGCGCGCGAAGGCCGCTGACGACGAGGAGCTCGTCGCCCTGCTGGCCCAGGCTCACGAACTGCACGGCCAGAGCGCAAAGTAACGCCGTATCCTCTAGCGTGGGAGAGCATCCCAACGCTCCGAACGCACGACCAAGGAGAAAACATCATGGGTCTGAGCTTGCAAAAAGGCCAGTCACTCTCACTGACGAAGAAAGACGGCGGGGCTCTCACGAAGATCCGCCTGGGGCTCGGCTGGGACAGCGCCGCCCCCGTGAAGCGCGGCCTGTTCGGCCGGGCGAAGGCGGCCGACGAGATCGACCTCGATGCGTCGGCCATCTTCTTCGACGCCTCAGGCAAGGTGCTCGACACCGTCTGGTTCCAGCAACTGGCCAGCAAAGACGGATCGGCCACCCACACCGGCGACAACCTCACCGGCGCCGGCGACGGTGACGACGAGACCATCCTGGTCGACCTCTCGAAGGTCTCCCCGGCGGTCTCGCAGATCGTCTTCGTGATCTCGAGCTACACCCAGCAGTCGTTCGACATGGTCGAGAACGCCTTCAGCCGCGTCGTCGACGACTCCGCCCCCGGCTCACCCGAGGTGGCCCGCTACCAGCTCACGGACTCCGGCACCCACACCGCGATGATCATGTCGAAGGTGTCGCGTGAAGGAGCAGGCTGGAGCTTCAAGGCGATCGGCAATCGGGCCAACGGCCGCTCCGTGATGGACCTGCTGACCCCCGCCGCCCAGGCACTCTGAACGCACACAACCAACAAGGAGCACTGATACACATGGCAGGACTCACTCTCGCCAAGGGAAACAACCTCTCGCTCACCAAGACCAGCCCCGGGCTCACCGTCGCCACGGTCGGCCTCGGCTGGGACCCGCGCACCACCAGCGGCGAAGCATTCGACCTCGACGCGTCAGCGCTGCTGCTGGGAGCCGACGGCAAGGTCCGCTCGAGCGCCGACTTCATCTTCTACAACCAGCCTGCGACCCCCGACGAGTCGGTCAAGCACCTGGGCGACAACCGCACCGGTGACGGCGACGGTGATGACGAGCAGATCAACATCGACCTGCAGAAGGTCGCCTCGGACGTGCAGCGCATCGTGATCGCCGTGTCGATCGACAAGGCCGACGAGCGCCGCCAGAACTTCGGCCAGGTGCGCGCCGCCTACTGCCGCGTCGTCGACCAGGACGGCCAGGAGATCGTGCGCTTCGACCTCAGCGAAGACGCGGCCCCCGAGACCGCGATGGTCTTCGCGGAGGTCTACCGCAACGGCGCCGAATGGAAGTTCAAGGCCGTCGGCCAGGGCTACATCACCGGTCTCGCCGGAATCGCCGGTGACTTCGGCGTCCAACTGGGCTAGAAAGGCTCCTTCGATGAGTACTCCTCTCACTCCCCCCGACGACAGCGACGTCGCGCAGGCCTCGTCGCTGGTGCTGCGCGCTCCGGATGCCCCCGACATCGTCGTGGCGGATGCTGCGCCGGGCATGGTCCCGGTTCCGTCCGAGCGGCAGACCGAGATCTCCCGCCAGGCCCGCGAGTTCGTGGCCGAGGTGAGTTCGCTCGACCCGCGGAGCCCCGAGTTCCAGACCAAGGTCGAGGGCATCTCGCAGATCGGCGGGGCCGAGATGGTGCAGTCGGGCGGGTACTCGACGCGGATGCTCGAACGCTCGTCCACGTCCGTCGCGGGCGCGAAGAAGACCGGCAACAGCGCGCAGATCACCGTGGCCAACACCCTCGGCGACCTCCGCACCACGGTGGAAGACCTGACGCCGAACGCGGCAGACCTCGGCGTGGGCCGCAAGATCCTGGGATTCATCCCGGGCGGCAACAAGCTGGCGCGGTACTTCCAGAAGTACGAGAGCGCCCAGACGCAGCTCGACAAGATCATCAAGTCGCTGATGGCCGGCCAGGACGAACTGCTGAAGGACAACGCCGCTCTCGCCGGCGAGAAGGTGCAGCTCTGGGAGACGATGCAGGCGCTCAGCGAGTACGCCGTCTTCGCGAAGGCCCTGGATGCCGCGACCGTCGAGAAGATCGCTTCCAGCCGCGCCTCCGGCCAGATCGAGGAGGCGCAGAAGCTCGAAGCCGACGTGCTCTTCCCGATCCGCCAGCGCCACCAGGACATCCTGACCCAGCTCGCCGTCTCGGTGCAGGGCTATCTCGCGATGGACCTGATCCGCAAGAACAACCTCGAGCTGATCAAGGGCGTCGACCGGGCCCGCACCACCACGATCGCGGCGCTCCGCACGGCGGTCATCGTCGCCCAGGCTCTCGCGAACCAGAAGATGGTGCTCGACCAGATCGATGCGATCAACACCACGACGAACAACATGATCCTGAAGACCAGCGAGATGCTGAAGGACCAGACCGTGCGCATCCAGGAGCAGGCCGGCAGTTCGGGCGTGAGCGTCGAGACACTGCAGAAGGCGTTCGACAACGTGTTCCAGACCATGGATGCGATCGACACCTTCCGCGCCTCGGCGGCCAAGAACATGGAAGGCACCGTCGCGGCACTCGAGACGGGCATCCAGAAGGCGAAGCCGTACCTCGAGCGCAGCCGCCAGGGAGACCAGGGCGAGATCTCCCGATGACGCTGAGGTGACGCCGTGACGTTCGGTCGTTTCGTGAACTCGCTGTTCGGCGGGCCTGCACCCGAGGCGACGCCGACGGTGGTCGACGACGTGCCCGCCGCAGCGACGCTCACCGAGGACGAGCAGACCGCGAAGGCTCTGGATGACCTCCGGAGCACGGTGCGGCGCGCCGGCCGTGACCTGCCGACCGTGCTCTTGTCGCGGCTCGGCCAGATCGACGACCTGCTGCGCGACGTCGTCGCGACCATCGCCGCGCAGGGAGCCTCGACCGAGCAGCGGGTGCTGCTGGAGGCGATGGTGCGCGACTACATCCCCACGCCGCTGCACGCCTTCCTCGCGCTGCCGGAGCGCGACCGTGCCGACGACTCCGCGGCCACCGCGCTGTTCGCCGAGCAGCTGGGGCTTCTCGAAGGGACCGTACGCGACATGCTGAACCAGGTGCGTATCGGCGCGATCGAGGAGCTCTCGACGCACGGGCGTTTTCTCGCCGACAAGTTCCAGGCACCGGATCCGGGCCTCACGCTGGGCGGTCGGTGATGGCCTCGCTCATCCCCGGGGCCAACGCCGCCCTCACAGCAGAGAACCCCGGCCTCGCGGAGGTTCTTGTCGGGTTCGGCTGGGAGGTCATCCCGAGCCGTGGGCCGCAAGCCGAACTCGTGCCGCTCGCGATCATGTGCGACGCGGACGACAAGGCGATCTCGAACGACCACCTCGTCTTCTTCAACCAGCTCGAGAGCCAGGACGGATCGGTGCAGTTCGTCGACACGTCGGACGCCGAGGAGATCGACGTGGACCTCTCGCTCGTGCCCGAGGCGGTCGAGAAGATCGCCTTCCTCGTCTACGTCGACCCTGACGTGCGCGGTGCCGCCGACTTCTCGGCCGTGCGCTCGGCCTACGTGCGCGTCGCGACGAAGGACGGCCGCGAACTCGTGCGCTTCGACGTGCCCCTCGCCGACAACCGCAACGTGCACGCCATGCTCTTCGGCGAGCTGTACCGGCACCGCGCGGACTGGAAGTTCCGCGCCATCGGCCAGGGCTATGCGAACGGTCTCGCCGGGGTGGCGCGCGACTTCCGGATCGAGCTGTAGGCCCGTGGCGCTGAACCGGGCGGCGGTGCGCCGCGACCTGCCCTACCTGCGGCGGCGCGTGAAGCCGGCGGCGGCGGTAGCGGATGTCGCGGGCGCGGGTGCGGCGGCGGGGGCCGGCTCGGCTGCCCCCGCACCGACGACCGCACCCAGCGGCTCCGGCGGCCTCGACCTCCGCCCCGCGGGAGCAGCGACCCCCGCACCCAGCACCTCCGGCGGGCTCGACCTCCGCCCGGCAGGATCTGCCCCCGCGCCCAGCACCTCCGGCGGGCTCGACCTCCGCCCGGCCGGAGCAGCGACCCCCACGCCCAGCACCTCCGGCGGGCTGAACCTCCGCCCCGCGACATCCGCAGCACCGACGGGCCGGCCGGCCGGGGCGCCCGGGCGCGGGAGCGAGCCCGGGGGCGGCTCCGCACGCCGCCCCGCGCGGCCGTCCCTCCCCGGGCCGTTCCCCGCGCCCACGATCGACGAGGTGCGGGAGCTCGGTGCGGGGCATCCGGTGCTGCGGTTGGATGCCCGGCGCTCCGCCATCGGCAGCCTCATCGTCTCGGGCGCGTACGCCATCGCGTGGGAGAGCACCGACCTCGTGACTGGGGCCCTGACCCTCACGTCGGGCGGCGTCGAAACCGTCGGCACCCCCGTGATGACCCCCGGCAACCGGGCCCTCGTCGGTTTCGACGACGGCGATGCCATCGTGGCGCTCCGGCACCTGCGTGACCTCCGGCGCGCGCTCTTCGTGGGGAACGGCTCCGAGCCGATCGGGGTACAGCTCTTCGACGGCGCCCAGGTCACGCTGTCGGCATCGGTCGGCGGCGGGTCGGCGGGTAGCGGGCCTGCGGGCAGCGGGGCCGGGGACGGCGGGTCTGCCGGCGGCGATCGGATGTTCGTGCTGACCCTGCTGCGGATCGGCGCCTTCATCGAACTGCGCGCCGAGCCGGTCGCCCGCGATGTGTCCCCTGCCGCCCTGCACCGCGAGTTCGGCTACCAGATGACCGCGCGCCTCGATGCGCGCCAGCCCCGGACGAGGTAGGCCCAGATGCGACACTTCCGATCCGTCGGTGAGACCGAGGCGGCCACGCTGTTCCACCGGCTGCCCCGGGAGCTCAGCATCGACTCACCACCCGACCTGCTGGCGGCCGCGCTCGGCGCGACGCTCTACGTGCCGGGCAACCGTCCCGAAATCGCGCGCGACGTGCGCAAGCAGGCGACCCGTGGCTGCATCAGCATGGTGCTGTGCCTCGAGGACTCCATTCCCGACACGTCGGTGGCGTTCGCCGAAGCGAACGTCGCCGGCGCGATCCAGAGCCTTGCGGGGCAGGTGCCCGAGGAGCAGGTACCCGACGGGCAGCCCGGCGAGACGGCGCCCGGCGAACTGCCGCTGCTGTTCATCCGCGTGCGCACCCCCGAGCAGATGCTCCGGATGGCCGAACTCTGCGGCGACGGTCTCGCGCTGCTGAGCGGTTTCGTGATTCCGAAGTTCCAGAACGACGACGGGTACGCCGACCTGTTCTTCGAGGCGCTGCGGCAGATCCACGAGCGGTTCGGGCCGGGCGAGGGCAGTGAGGGCGGCCGTGAGGCCGAGAACAGCCGTGAGGGCAGCGGCGGTGAGGGCAGCGGCGCCGAGGGCCGGGGCGGGCGGCGGCTCCGCATCATGCCGATCCTGGAGTCGCCGACGATGGTGCACACCGAGACCCGCACCGCCGCCCTCTCCGCCATCGTCGATGTGCTGCACGCGCACCGTGACGACATCCTCGCCGTGCGGATCGGCGCCACCGACCTGTCGAGCGTCTTCGGCCTGCGTCGGTCGCGCGAGCTCACGGTGTACGACGTGAAAGTCGTCGCGGCCGTGATCGCCGACATCGTGAACGTGCTCGGCCGCCCCTCCGACAACTTCGTCATCACGGGGCCGGTCTGGGAGCACTTCGACACGTCCGAGCGGATCCTGCGGCCGCAACTGCGGCTCACCCCGTTCATGGAGGCCAACGAGTCCGAGCTCCGGCAGCGCCTGATGCTCGGCGGGCTCGACGGGCTGATCAAGGAGATCTCGCTCGACCAGGCCAACGGGTTGCTCGGCAAGACGGTCATCCACCCCACCCATGTGCCCGTGGTGCACGCGCTCTCGGTGGTGAGCCATGAGGAGTACCTCGACGCGCTGTCGATCGCCGGGAACGTCGGGGGTGGCGCGAGCGCGTCGCCGTACCGCAACAAGATGAACGAGATGAAACCGCACCAGGCGTGGGCCGAGAAGACGCTCGTGCGCGCCGAGGCGTTCGGGGTGGCCGCCGAGACGACGACGTTCGTCGATCTGCTCGAGACGAGCATGCGATGAGCGGTTCGGGGGTCGGTGCCACCCTCGCCACCTGGACAGGCGGGTTCGCGGAACGCGAGGTCGGCATCCGGGTGCGAACGGATGACCGGCGGAGCCTCGTGCCCGTCGAACTCCTCGTCGGGGTCGCCCTCCGGCGGAACCCCCGCCGCGCGCAACTGCTGGTCTCGACGGTGCTGGCCAAGCACGTGCCCACCGACCCCGGCCTCGCGATCGTCGCTGCCCAGCTCCTCGGGCTGCTCGTGGGCGGTGAGCTCGACGGGAACCGCCCGCCGGGCGGCCTGTTCGCGCGGCTCGCGCGCATCCTGCAGCAGATGGAGGAGGCGGGCGGCGGGGCTGCCTCCGCCTCTGCCCCTGCCTCTGGCTCGGCCTCTGCCTCTGCCGGGCTGGCTGCGCTGAGGGCCGAGGTCGCCGAGCTTCGGTCGAAACATCCGGAGGTCGTCACGATCGGTTACGCCGAGACCGCCACCGGGCTCGGCCAGTTCGTCGCGGAGACCATCGGGTCGTTCTACATCCACTCGACGAGGCACGCACCGGCCGGCCGCGCACCCTTCGCGGGCTTCGAGGAAGAGCACTCGCACGCGACCAGCCACCAGCTCTACCCGGACCGGACCGACTGGCTGCGGCCGGGCGGCACGGTCGTGCTCGTCGACGACGAGCTCAGCACCGGAACCACGATCGTGAACACGATCCGCGCCCTGCACCAGGTGGCGCCGCAGTCGCGCTGGGTCGTGGCGTCGCTCATCGACCTGCGCTCCGACGTCGACCGCGCCCGCTTCGACACCCTCGCGGAGGCGCTCGGAACGTCGATCGCGGTCGTCGCGCTGGGCTCCGGCACGGTCGACCTCCCGCCCGACGTGCTCGCTCGCGCCGCGCGCGCCCTCCCGCCCGCCGCGCCGGCTCTCCCGGCCGACGCCCTCGCGCTCCCGCGCGCCGCCCCGGTCTCGCCGCGGTCGCAGCGCGCGCAGGGGGCATCGAAAGGACCCGAACTGCTCCAATCCGCCCCCGAAAGAGCAGTTAGCGTCCTTTCGATGGCCGAATCGGGGGTGGAGAGCCGGGAGGCGGAGAAAGCGGGAAGCCGGGAGGCGGGGGCCGGGGCCGGGGCGCTCACGCTCGTCGAGGTCGCGGGGGGAGGCGACAGGAGCGCGCGGTTCGGCGTCGATGCGCGCCCGGGCGGCCTCGACGGCGCCGCAGCCCGGATCGTGGCGGCGCTCGACCCCGTGCTGCCGGGCGGGGCGACGCTCGTGCTCGGCTCGGAGGAGTACATCGCGCTGCCCCTCGCGGTCGCCGACGAGCTCGCCCACGGGCACAGGCGTACAGGCGGGCAGCGCTCCGTGCGGTTCTCCACCACCACGCGGTCCCCCATCGCGGCGATCGACCGGCCCGACTACGCCATCGCGAGTGCCCTCGGGTTCCAGAGCCACGACCTCACGAGCGACGGGTTCGGACCCCGGTTCGCCTACAACCTCACACGCAGCGGATGTCGGTTCGACGCGATCGTGTTCGTCCCCGAGCCCGACGCCGACCGCGACCGGATGCTCGCCGCCGACGGTGTGGCCGAGGCTCTCCGCCGCGTGACCGACCACGTCTTCGTCGTACTCACCCACCCCGAGGAGCCGGCCACCCCGTGAGCCCCACCGATCCGCAGCCCCCCACCCCCGGCGCACCCGCGACCCCCGCAGGGCCCGCCACCCCCGGCGCACCCGCCACCCCCGCAGGGCCCGCCACCCCCGCAGCACCCGCCACCCCCGCAGGGCCCGCCACCCGCGGCGCACCCGCCACCCCCGCGGCACCCACGCCCGGCGAGCCCACCAACACGGCAGGGCCCGCCACGCCCCTTCCCACGCCCCTCACCGGCCCCGCCTTCGGCTCGTACTCCGCCGACGACGTGACCTGGCTGCTGAAGGACCTCGGCGACGCGCAACTCGAGGCTCCCGCCGCGGAGCGTGAGCGCGACATCCAGAGCGGGCGGGCGAACTACGCCGAGACGCTGCCCGTCGAGTATGTGCCGAGCGCCGAGTACCAGCAGCTGTTCGCCGAGGCTCTCGCCCGGTCGAGCCGCCGCGTCGCCGTGGCCGTGGGGGTAGTCACCGAACTGGTGCTCGCCGCGCGCGGCGGCCGGCCCGTGCTGGTGTCGCTGGCCCGCGCGGGAACGCCGATCGGCATCCTCATGAAGCGCTGGGCCGAACGGATGCACGGGATCGAGGTCCCGCACCTGACGATGAGCATCGTGCGGGGGGTCGGGCTCGACCAGACGGCCCTCCGTTACCTCGCCAGCACCTTCGACCCGGCGCGCATCATGTTCGTCGACGGTTGGACGGGCAAGGGCGCCATCGCCCGCGAACTCACCGCGGCCCTCGCGCTGTTCGCCGAGACCGACGGGACCGTCTTCGGCGACGACCTCGCGGTGCTCGCCGACCCGGGCCACTGCGTCAGCATCTTCGGCACGCGCGACGACTACCTGATTCCATCGGCGTGCCTGAACTCGACCGTGTCGGGCCTCGTCTCCCGCACCGTGTTCAACCGCGAGCTGATCGGGCCGAACGACTTCCACGGTGCCAAGTTCTACGAGGGGCTGCGGGGCGACGACGTCTCGGCCGTGTTCCTCGACAGCATCGGAGCGCACTTCGGCGACGAAGCTGTGCGAGCGGAGGTCGCCGCCGGCGTCGCCGAGGCGGAAGCCGAGACGCGCGCAGGCGACCGCACGCCCAGCTGGGAGGGGTGGCGCGCCGTCGAACGGATCAGCGCCGACTACGGCATCGACAACGTCAACCTCGTGAAACCCGGTGTCGGCGAGACGACCCGGGTGCTGCTCCGCCGGGTGCCGTGGAAGATCCTGGTGCGGCCCGGCGCCCGCGACGACATCGCCCACGTGCTCCTGCTCGCCGAACAACGCGGGGTGCCGATCGAGGAGGTCGACGACCTGCCCTACAGCTGCGTCGGCCTGATCAACCCGCTCGCGACAGCCGGGCCGCAGCGCACGAGCGCGGGGGCCGACCAGTGAGCGAAGGCACGCCGACCGTCGCAAACACCCCGACCGTCGCGAGCACCCCGACCACCCTCGCCGCCTGCGACCTCGACCGCACCCTCATCTACTCCCCGCGCGCCTTCTGGCTCGACACGGCCGACGCCGACGCGCCGGGCATGGTCGTCTCCGAGCTCTACCAGGGTGCGCCGATCTCGTTCATGACGCGCCGGGCGGAGGCGCTGCTCGTGGAGCTCCGCGCCGTGAGCGTGTTCGTGCCGGTGACGACCCGTACGGTCATCCAGTACCAGCGTGTGCAGCTGCCGGGCCCCGTGCCGGAGTACGCGATCACCAGCAACGGGGGTGTGCTGCTTGTCGACGGGGTCTCGGATGCCGCGTGGGCAGCCTCGGTGCGCCACCGCCTGGCCGAGCAGGCCGCCCCCATCGCCGAGGTGACCGCGCTGCTCGAAGACCCCCTGGCGGCGCCGTGGATCCTGAAGGTCAACGACGCCGAGAACCTCTTCGTCTACGCCATCGTCGACCGCCCGGCGCTGCCGACGGCCTGGCTCGAACAGCTCGAGGCGACCTGCCACGCGTTCGGCTGGTCGGTCTCGGTGCAGGGCCGGAAGCTCTACTGCGTGCCGCACGCGGTGACGAAGAGCGACGCGGTCGCCGAGGTGCGACGCCGGTCGGGCGCGTCGACGGTTCTCGCCGCGGGCGATTCGCTGCTCGACCAGCGGATGCTCGAACACGCCGATCTCGCCTTCCGCCCCGCCCACGGGGAACTCGAAGAGGCGGGTTACGCGCACGGCAACCTGACAATCACGGGCAGCGTGGGCATCCTCGCCGGTGAGGAGCTCCTGCAGCTGATGATCGCCGCCTGCAGAGGCCGGCGCGCCGCCGACCTGGCCGGCTGAGCCCCACGCACGGGCAGGATCGCGTACGGTGGGGCCTGTGCGGCATCCGAGCACAGGGGGCCCACGCGGGTCTCCGGGTGTGCGGCGCCGAGAGCTCTGCGTTGGGAACCCATGACCGGCACGCACGAGGGGAGCCGGGGCGCCCAGGCCGACGAGCCGCAGAACCCCGTGCTCTCGGAGTGGCAACGCGAGCTCCTCGCCCCGTTCCTGAAAGCCCTGCCGATCACCGGCCTGTCCCTCTCCGTCTCCGGGTACTCGGGGCAGGAGTCGACGCTCGCCGTGTCCGACGCCACCGCAACGGAGCTCAGCGAGCTGCAGTTCGCCCGGGGCCAGGGACCGCACTGGAAGGTCCTGGCCACGGGCCGGCCCGTGCTGGTTCCGGATGTCGCGGCCTCCGCCGGCGAATGGCCCCTGTTCGGTGAAGCCCTCGCGGGACTCCCCGTGGGCGCCATCTTCGCCTTCCCGCTGCGCATCGGTGCCGCCGTCGTCGGAGTCGTCGACCTCTACAGCTCGGTTCCCGGCGGTCTCGACGTGCGGCAGGCGCAGACCGCGGCCGGTCTGGCACAGGCCGCGACCGGCACGGCAGTGCGGCGCGCCACCGAGAGCGCGAACGACGATGCCCCGCACCCCTCGAGCCCCGTACCCGAGACCCGGCGCGAGGTGCAGCAGGCGACCGGGATGATCCTCGCCCAGCTCGACGTTTCGGCAACGGATGCGTTCTACCGACTCCGGATGCACGCCTTCTCAAACGGACGCTCCCTCCAGTCCGTGGCCCTCGACGTGATCGCCCGGTCCATAGATTTCCGGGATCTCGAGTAATGGCCGACAATGAGATCACGACCGACGAACAGCACGATGAGAGCAGCCCAGTGAGCGATACGTCACGCGAAACGCTCCTGAGTGCGGCGTTCGTGAAGCTGGCCGACACTCTCGTCGACGATTTCGACATCGTCGACCTGCTGCACACCCTCGTCGACGAGTGCCGGCGCATCCTGAACATCGAAGCCGCCGGCCTGATGCTCGCCAACCAGGACGAACAACTCGAGCTCGTCGCGTCGACCAGCGAAGAGGCCGAGCTGGTCGAGATTATGCAGATCAACGCCGGCGCGGGTCCCTGCGTCGATGCCTACACGGGCGGCGACGCAGTCGCCGTGGCCGACATCGCGGCTGAGCAGGAACACTGGCCGGCCTTCAGTTCCGCTGCCCTCGCCCTGGGCTTCCACGCGGTGTACGCGACACCGATGAAGCTCCGTGGGCGGGTGATCGGCACCCTGAACCTCCTCAGCACGAGCGTCGGAGTGCTGGAGGAACGCGACGCGAACGCCGCTCGCGCCCTGGCCGACGCGGCGACGATCGCCATCCTCCAGGAGCGACTGCTCCACGAGACGACGATCGTCACCGAACAGCTGAACCACGCGCTCGAGAGCCGGATCTTCATCGAGCAGGCCAAGGGCGCGCTGGCGCAGACGTTCTCGGTCTCCATGGACGAGGCCTTCCAACTGCTCCGCAACTACGCCCGCCGCAACAATCTCCGGCTCCAGGTGGTCGCTGCGGGAATCGCCGATCGGAGCATTGCCGCAGCAGAGCTGGCCACACCGGCGTGAGCGTGCACGAAGCCGACATCCTCATCGTGGGCGGCGGGATCGCGGGCCAGTCGCTCGCCGCGGCGCTGGTCGGGGCGGGTGGCGCCGCCCCCGGCGGTGCTTCCGGCAGCGCCCCGCGTGTGATCGTGGTGGAGGCGGAGAACACGCTCGGCCACCACACCAGCAGCCGGTCCGCCTCGCAGATGCAGCCGTCGTACGGCCCGCCCGAGATCCGGGCGCTGACCGCCGCCACGCTCGGCCTCATGCCCGGCATCGAGCGGGCGCTCGGGACGAGCATCCTGAGCCCTCGGCCGCTCATCTGGTGCGGGCTCCGCGGGTCCCTGGCCCAGGTCGATTCGGTGCTGGCCACGGTTCCGGATGCCCGGGAGGGCTCCATCGCCGAAGCTGTCTCGCTGCTGCCCGCGCTCCGCGCCCGGGCCCTCGAGTCGATCGCGTTCGACCAGAACGCGAAGGAGGTCGACGTCACCGCGCTGCTCGGCCACTACCGGGAACGCATGAGCGCCGGCGGGGTCAGCGTGCTGCAGGGTTCGCCGGTGACGGATGCCCGGCCGACCTCCGACGGATGGAGTGTGACGGCGGGCGAGGCCCTGATCCGTGCCGGGGTCGTCGTGAACGCCGCGGGGGCGTGGGCCGACCCGCTCGCCGGGCTCTTCGGTATGGCACCCCGCGGGCTGCAGGCCTACCGGCGCACCATCGCCGTCGCCCCGGCGACCGGCCGCCCCGTCGACCCGTCGTGGCCGATGGCCTGCGACATGGGCGACACGTTCTACTTCCGGCCGCAGGGCAGCGAGATCCTCGCCTCGCCGCTCGAAGACCTGCCGAGCGCGGCCGAGGATGCCCGCCCGCGCGCTTCGGACATCGCCGACGCCACCCGGCGAATCAACGCCGTGACCGACCTCGCGCTCGGCGCGCCGACACGGTCGTGGACGGGGCTCCGCACCCTCAGCCCCACCGGCCTGCCGATCGTCGGCCGCGAACCGGGCGACCCCACGTTCTACTGGCTCGCCGGGCAGGGTGGGTACGGCATCCAGACCTCGGCGGCACTCGGCAGGCTCGTGGCCGCGGACCTGCTCGGGCAGCCGGCCGGCCTCGGCGATGCCGCCGCAGCGGCTTTCGCACGCCTCGAGCCCACCTCGGCTGCCTCGCCCGCGGCGCCCGCCTCGCCCGCCGCCTGAACCGCCTGAGCCGTAAGCCGGCCCGGGCAGGTCAGGCGAGGCGTCGAGCTCGCAGCACCACGTCGTGGGTGTGGTGCGACCCGGCGCCGGTGGCGACGTGCCGCGGGCGCACCTCGTCGACCTCGACGACCCACTTGTCGTCGAGCAGCGCGGCCACGTTCGCGGGACTCACATAGTCGTCGGGATGGAAGCCGTGCACCTTCGCCTCCGAGACCGTCGGAGCGGGGTGGTGCACGACGAGCAGGGTGCCCCCGGGCGCGACGACATCCATGAGCGTGTGCTCAGCAACGTTTCCGGGGGTGCGGAACAGGGCCGGGTACTGCGCCGAGACCAGCTCGAAACTCCGCGGTGCCAGGGCGGCCTCGACCAGGCCGGAGTGCAGCCAGGCGACGTCTACGCCGCGTCGGCGCCCCTCGGCTTCGGCGCGCTCGAGCGCCACGCGCGAGACATCCAGAGCAGTCACCTGCCAGCCCTGTTCGGCGAGCCAGAGCGCATCCGCACCCTCGCCGCAGCCGACGTCGAGCACCCGCCCCGGGGCCAGGCCGGCCGTCTCGGCGAGAAGCGTGCCGTTCGGCTGGCCGCTCCAGAGCCGGTCGGGGCCGGAGTAGCGCTGATCCCACACGGCCTCGACCGCAGAGCTGCCCGCCGCGCCGGCCTCCACGCCCACGCCCGCCCCCGCATCCGCAGCCGCGCCCGCCCCCGCGTCGGCGTCGGCGCCCGCGTCGAAGGGAAGGGTCGCGGTTTCATGTTCAGCCATGCCCCCAGCATGCCGCCTCCACTGGATTCCCGTCGAATCCCTCTGCCAGAATGGCAACAACGTCAGGAGAATCCCCCATGCGCAAGCTCACCGCCGGCCTCTTCATGTCGATCGACGGCGTCGTCGAGTCGCCGAACCTCTGGCAGTTCGACAGCTTCGACGACGAACTCGGCGCCCAGATGGGCGCGCTGATGGGCTCGGTGCAGACCGCGGTGCTCGGTCGCTCCGGCTACCAGGACTGGTCGGCCTACTGGCCGAACGCAGGCGACGGCGACCCGTTCGGTGCGTTCATCAACCCGATCGAGAAGCTGGTCGCCTCGCGCACCCTCACCGGTGACCTCGCCTGGCAGAACTCGACCCTGATCGAGGGCGACGTGCTCGAGTTCCTCGCCGGGCTCAAGCAGACCGACGGCGGCGACATCTCGCTCTTCTCCAGCATCTCGCTCACCCGCCAGCTGCTCTTCGCCGGGCTCCTCGACGAACTGACCCTGATGATCCACCCCGTCGTCGCCGGCGCCGGCCGCCACCTCTTCGAACCGGATGACCCCACCACCCGCCTCGAGCTCCTGCGTTCCACGATCACGAGCAAAGGCAACGCCGTGCTCACCTACGCGCTCCGCGCCGCCTGACTGCCCCGCCCCCGGCGGTCAGAGCGAACTCTTGCCTCGCCTGATTGCTTCGTGCTTCCGCGCGAGTACCTGGTCGATGCGCTGGCACTCACTGATCAGCCGGGCGGCTTCAGGATGAACGTATCCGGCGATCCCGATGAGATCGTCACGCAGCCGTTCGATCGGGGCGCGAAAGATCGGCTCGTGATGCGCAAGGCGATTGCGGAAGCGGCGGACATCGTCGAGTTCTCGATGCAGCTGTTTCCTCCGCCGTCCTCCAAGAAAGGGAAAGGCCTTTTCGACTCTCGGCTGCCTTTCGCGCCGCATGAGTCGCACGGTAGGAAGGTTCCACCAATCATCGGCTCGATTCATACGCATCGCGTCGTGCACAGAGTTCCGCACGACCACCTCGACGATACTGATGGGCCCCCAGAAAGCAGCCGTCAATTCCACATTCCAGACATACAGTCGCGCCGCATGATCGGCATGGCCCTCACAGTGATCGAGGTACGTTGCGAACCGTGGCTCGCTGAGCAGCGACGGCAGATTTGGCAGGGCGGACGGATCCACGGGACTCCTCGAGATCATCGCCCCCTGCAAACGACAGTCGCCCCAGGAGTCCGGCTGAGGCCGAATAGTCCTGGGGCGGTACATGAGGAATTGTTTCATAGAGAATGGACGCAGTCAAACGGGTGCTCCCGCACGCGCGGGCGGGTCAGGGCGCGAGCGCCGCACGCGCCTCTGCGTGGAACGCCTCGAACGCGCCGGGATCCGCCAGCGCCTCGCGACTCGCCCCCTCGAACCAGCGCTCGTGAGGCATGACCTCCTCGGCGAGTGCCACCTCCGCCCGATCGTGGAACCGGATTTCTGCGAAGTCGGCGCATGGTTCCCAGAACCGGCCCAGATCATCCACCGACCAGCGGTGCAGCGCCGCGTAGTCGAGCGGGTCGAGAGCCGCTCCCCGCCCACGCCGCCGGTCTCGTTCACGTGACGGGCGAACCGCGCGAGCCGCGACGATGCGGCGACGGACGGATCGGGCATCCACACCACCGGCGGCGCGCCCTCAGGGGAGCTCATGTGAGAACACTGGCGACTGGGCCATGCCCGCGGGGCAAGAGCAGTGAGGCAGGTAGTCCCAGTGCCTCCCCCACAGGCTGGTTCGCGGCGTACCGTGGGGTCATGGGCGACCTCCGAACCGACATCCGCGAATTCCTGACGTCGCGGCGCGCGCGCATCACCCCCGAACAGGCCGGCCTCCCCGCGTACGGCGGCAACCGCCGCGTCGCGGGCCTCCGCCGCGAGGAGGTCGCGATGCTGACCGGCGTCTCGGTCGACTACTACGTACGCCTCGAGCGCGGGAGCCTCGCCGGCGCCTCCGACAGCGTGCTGGACGCACTGGCGAACACGCTGAAGCTCGACGACGCGGAGCGCCAGTACCGCTTCGACCTGGCGGGCACGTCCGGCCCGGCCCGCAGGGGCCCGCGCAGGAAGCCGAGCGCGGTTCGGCCGGCCGTACTGCAGGTGCTCGACGCGATGACGGATGCGCCGGCCTGGGTGCGGAACGCCCGGCACGACATCATCGCCGCGAACCCGATGGGCCGGGCCCTGTACTCGGCGGTTTTCGACGATCCGCGACGGCCGGTCAACACGACACGGTTCACCTACCTGAACCCGGCGGCACGGGAGTTCTGGCGCGACTACGACCAGATCGCCAACGACGCGGCGGCCATGCTGCGACTTGAGGCGGGCCGGAACCCGCACGACCCCGACCTCATCCACCTCGTCGGTGAGCTGTCGACGCAGAGCGAGCTCTTCCGTGAACGGTGGGCCTCCCGGGACGTGGTGTTCCACCGGAGCGGGCTGAAGCGCCTGCACCACCCTGTCGTCGGCGACCTCGACCTGAACTACGAGTCGATGGTGCTGCCGAGCGAGCCGGACCTCGTGATGAACGTCTACACGGCCCCCGCCGGTTCGCCGACTGCGGATGCCTTGCGGGTGCTGGCCTCATGGGCCGCGACACAGGAGCAGGGCGCTTCGCTGGTCGACTCCCGGGCGCTGTAACACGATCCCGTGGTGCCTCGGGGCGGCCCTGCACCAGAACAGGTCACCCTCGAAACCTAAGGGCGCGACACCCCGGAGGCCTGATCCGAGGCCCGCTTCCACACCGGTTCGGGCACCCTGAAGGTACCCGACTGCACTCCCTCGCCGTGCATGCCGCAGACGGGAGACGAGATGCGGTCGCCGTCACGAACCACGCTGAGAACCTGGTTGCCGACCCTCTCGCATCCCGGGAAGATACACGGCGGACCGGAGAGACCTCCGGTGCTGTTCCTTGGCGCAGAGGCCCTGCGCAGTGCCGTGACCACCCGGTGGACGATCACGATCGAGCCCTGCTCATGTCGGTGCCCGGCTCGGGGAGAGGACGCGACAGCCCCCGGATCTCCGCGTTCCTGACCAGCTCATCGTGGGGGATGACACCCCAGTCGATGTCGTGCGCATGCTCGCTGCAGACAGGGCACTGCAGGGTGTCTTTTTCCCGGTCAAGGTCGATCGTCTTCGCGACAGGCTCCACGCAATTCTCGAAGACACATCTGACATCGGGCATAGTGCGTCCTCTCCGCTGCAGGGTCTGGGCTGCGAGAATCATTCAATCGTATGGGACTAAGCCATTCGGGTGACACACTTGACAAGCGAAACATTATTATGTTCGCCATTCAGATACGCTGTCCCACACGCCCTCACTCGCCTGTCCTGGCGATGTGCAGTTCGGCTCGAGGGGGGAGTGGAAGACGTGGTCGCAGACCTCATCATCGCTGCAGAACTCACACGGAGGGCACTGTTCACCGGTGCCGCTTCCGGGGCGGTCGCACCTTCGGCTCTGGCCGACACCGCGCCCGCATACATTCCGGTCTCCGACAAGGCGCAGCCGAATGGGGTCGCCTCCCTCGACGCCGACGGACACATCTACGTCGACCAGATCCCGCCCGGGCTCGCCACTCTCGACGCCGACGGACACGTCTACGAATCCCAGCTCCCTCCCGCACTGGCCCTGCACGACGACCTCGTGTTCAACGTGCGGGACCACGGCGCCGCAGGCGACGGTGTACAGGACGACCTTCCCGCCATCCGGGCGACCATCGCCGCCGCGACCGCACACGGGGGCGGCGTCGTCTGGTTCCCGGTCGGGATCTACGCCATCTCGGCCCCGATCGGCGACACCTCCACCGGGCTGAGCAACCTCACGCTTGCGGGGGCCGGATCCCAGATCGCCACGATCCGTGCGACGACGAATGCACCGATCCTCACGGGCATCTGGTACTCGTGCACGGTCGTGAACCTGGTACTCGACGCGAACGGACAGGGCGCGCCCTGCATTTCCGCCCATCTCGACAAGACGCACCTCGAACGTCTGTGGCTGCTCAACTGGAACGGCTTCGGCATGACCCTGAACGACGGCACCTTCAGCGATGACGGTGGACTGCTCAATGTCATCAGCCACTGCAACATCCAGCAGAACACGGGCACGGGAATCTCCACCGGCTACCGTTTCTACGACTCGTGGATCTCCGACAACAACATCGGAGCCAGTTACGCCGATCTCTCGCTGGAGGGGGGACCGGTGCGCGTTCTCGGCAACCATCTGGACGGATCCCCCACCTACAACATCGAGTTCCGGGGCAACAAGAGGATCGTCGTCTCGAACAACATCCTCGAGGGGTCGAGGAAGCAGTCGATCGTGTACCGGATGCCCCCCTGGCTGACATCTGACAAGCCGCAGATCCAGATCATCGGCAACACATTCTCCAATGGCGGCAAACTCGCCCAGAACGTGTACCCCGCCATCTCCATCACCGGCGTCTCGAGCGCCGCCCGGACCGAGGGTTTCACGGTCACCGGAAACACGTTCGCCTGCGACGATGTCGGCGCAGGCTGGACCTACATCATCGAGGCACAGTTCGCGCGGACCATCGCGGCCGTCGGCAACCAGTGGAAAGAGGGCCACATGGCCACACAACCATGCCGGTTCGTCACCTGCTCGAACACCGAGGTGATCGGCAACCACGCCGACAACGTGGTCAAAACCACATGACGATCGGCGGGCCCGTCTCGGAATCGGTCGACGAACTCCGCCGGATCATCGACGAGAGAGACATCCGCACCTATTTCCAGCCTGTCGTGGACCTCGACTCCGGCACCGTGATGGCCTACGAGGCTCTCAGCAGGGGGCCGGCCGGATCGGCGTTCGAGATGCCCGACACGCTGTTCCGTGTCGCCCGGGAAGCGGAACTCACGACCGAACTCGACCGGGCCTGCGTCGCCGCCTCCCTTCTGGCGGGCCAAAGGGCCGGCATCACCGAGCCGCTCTCCCTGTTCGTCAACGTCGAAGCTCAGGCCCTCAAGAGTCTCGCCGATCTTCTGCCACTCAACCTGGTCATCGTCGTGGAGATCACGGAACGCGATCTGCTCGTCGACCTCGGACTGCTGCTGCGGTCGGTGGCGCGCCTGAGAGAGTCGGGGCTGAAGATCGCCATGGACGACGTCGGCATCAATCCGGCCTCACTCGCCCTGCTCCCTCTGCTGCGCCCCGACTTCATCAAACTGGACATGAGTCTGCTGCAACGACAGCCGACCAGGCACACTGCACGGGTCATGGATGCGGTCAGCACGTACCAGGAGGAGTACAACGCGGTCATCATCGCCGAGGGGGTCGAGACGGAACAGCACGTCGACCAGGCCCGGGCGCTGGGAGCGACCCTCGGGCAGGGTTGGCTCTTTGCCAAGCCGAGTCCCGACTTCCCTGCCGAGGCCCCCCCGGGGGTGCACGTCTCCGTCACCCAGCCGGTGATCGGCAAGGAGTCGACACCGTTCTCCGTCGCCCGGCAGTTCCGGTCTCCGATGGTGTCGACCCGGCCGCTCCTGATCGAGGCCAGCAAGCTGCTGGAGGCTCGCGCCCTCGACGGCGACCGGTCGACGATCGTGCTCTCGACCTTCCAGCACACCGCGAATTTCAGCGAGACGACGCGCGACCGGTACGGCTCCCTGTCCGAACGGAACGGATTGGTTGCGGTCTTCGTACGTGATGACAGCCCTTTGTCGGTTCCGGCCGGTGACAGCCGGATCAAGGTGCGGACCTTCCCGGAATCTGACCCCCTCGAGTCCGAGTGGTCGGTCATCGTCGTGAGCGCGACCTATGCCGCGATGCTCACGGCAAGCCGCCAGGGCGCCGCAGACAACGAGGACAACTACGAGTTCGTCTTCACCCACAATCGGGAACTCGTCATCCGTGGCGCTCTCACGCTGGCGGTGCGGATGTGAAGATGTTCGTCGGTCTCACCGCGCGGCAAATGCGGTCGCTGTCGATCCAGGTTGTCTTCTTCCCGGGCGCAGCCTTCCTCGGAGTCCTCGCAGTCGAGGGAGACTTCAACCCCGGATGGGCCCGCTGGGTGGCGTTCTTCGGAGTGGCCGCCGGGCTCGCCGTCACCATTGTCGCTCGGTTCACTCCCTGGGTGACCAACGCGTTCACCACCCGGCTGATCGCCGCGACGATGGCGCTCACTGCGATGATCGGGTTCACCATCCAGCCACCGGCTGTCGGTGTGCTGACAGCGTTCGTGTACCTCGGCATCGCTGTCGGGGGCGCGGCCTTCCTCCGGCTCAGAGTTGCGATCGCGTTCATTGTCGTCTGTACGATCCTCGGCCTCTCGGTCGTACTGATCCGCTCCTCCGTCCCCCTCGTCGCCTCGATCGTCTTCCTCGCCCTCACGACGATCACCACGATCGTCGTGATCGTCCTCCGGCAGTCGCTCCAGGCCGCTCGCGACGAAGCCATCGCGCTCTCGCTCACGGATTCGCTCACGGGTCTCGCGAACAGGCGGAGCATGGATGCCCAGGTGCCCCTGATGATCGCCGTGGCCGAACGAACCAGCCAACACCTCGGCTGCCTGCTGATCGACATCGACCAGTTCAAGACTGTGAACGACGAGCAGGGCCACAGTGCCGGTGACCGAGTGTTGTTGTCGATCGCCGACGCCATTCGCGAGGCGACCCGAGAGGCGGATCTCGGCGTACGGATCGGCGGAGACGAATTCTGTGTGTTCACGATCGTCAGCCGTCGTGGAGACCTCCAGATCATCGCGGAGCGTCTGAGGACGCTGGTGCAGAACCTGCCGACAACACCGGTCACGACCATCAGCGTCGGGGGCTCCTCGACCGTTCCGGCGGCAGCTTCTTCAGAGCCCCCCCTCACCCTCGACGACCTCCTGCACAGGGCCGATCAGGCTCTCTACGAAGCGAAATCCGCCGGTCGCAACCAGAGCAGGATCTACGGCTAAGGTGAGCGCATGACCTCACTGCGCGCCTCGGAGACCCGGCTCATCGTCACCGTGCAGCAGTGGCCGGTGTCCCGTGCGGCCGTCCCTGTCGCACGGTTGATGAGCCTGTTCGGGGAGCACGCGGCGGGTTGGATCCTCCTGGGTCTCGTGGGTGCCGTACTGGATGAGCCCCGCAGGTTCGCCTGGCTCGCCGGAGTCCTGGCCGTGGTCGTGGCCCATGGCGTCTCCATCGTGGTGAAACGGCTCGTCAGGCGCCTCCGCCCGGGAATCGTCGTCAGAGCGGGGTCGCGCGGCGACTCCGTGGGCGGCTACGCCTCGAGCGACGCCGGCCCGGTGAAGGTGTACGCGACGGCCCCCAGCAAGCTGAGCTTCCCCAGTTCGCACGCGTCGTCGACGATGGCGGCCGTCATCGTCTACACCGCCCTGCTTCCGTTGCTCTGGCCGGTCGCTCTGCTCGTCGTCGTGGCCATGGGGTTCAGCCGGGTCATCCTCGGCATGCACTTCGTCACCGATGTGCTCGCGGGCTTCGGCATCGGGATCCTCGTCGGAGTACCGACTGCACTGTTGACCGCCTGACAGGGACTCAGGGGGTCGGCAGTTCCCAGCCGTACAGTCGCGCCAACACCGACATCAGGAAGAGCAGCGCCCAGAGGGCAGCGCAGATGAACAGCTTGGGGTCCCTCAGCACGACCTCCTCAGGGGCGCTCGCCTCGCCCCGCTCCACATCGAAGGCGTACAGCAGCAGGGCGACTCCGAAGGGCACGATCGAGGCGATCGAACCGATCGACGTTCCACCGTTCAGGTCGAAGGCCCACATCGCGTAGGACAGCATGGTGAGCGTCGCCGCGACCGTCCAGATGAAGCGGAGGTAGCCGACGGAGTAGAGGTCGAGCGTCCTGCGGGTGTGGAGTTCCTCGCTGCCGGCGCTCCTCACCTTCTCGGAGTAGCGTTTTCCCGCGACCATGAACAGGGAACCGGACGAGATGACAAGCAGGAACCACTGCGTGACGGGCACGCCCACCACAGCGGCGCCCGCTATCGCCCGGAGGACGAAGCCGCTCGCGACGACGATGATGTCGATGACGGGCTGGTGCTTCAACCAGATGCAGTACGAGACCTGGACCACGACATAGGTCAGCAGCACAGCGGCGAAGAGCGGGTACCCGACGATGAAGGCCACAGCGCTCGGAATGACCAGCAACGCGATGGCGACGGGCCAGGCGGCCCGTGCAGGGAACTCGCCCGACGGTATCGGCCGGAACCGTTTCGTGGGGTGCACGCGATCGGACTCGATGTCGAGGAGATCGTTCAGGATGTAGCCACCCGACGATGTGAGACAGAACGCCACGATCGCGAAGACGACCTCGACGATGACCCCGGGCTCCAGGATCACCCCGGCGGCGAGTGGCGCGACCGCGAGCAGCACGTTCTTCATCCACTGCTTGGGCCGCATCGCCCGGAGGAACGGTGGGCTCTTCGGCACCGTAGTCTTGAGAACTGTCACGACATCCCCCGATTCGAACGCTCATGCAGCTCATGCACCAATACCCCCCGTAATGGGGTCTGCACTCCTATACTAGAGCTACAATCTCCCCCGAAAGGGTCAACCATCCCGAGAGAACAGGGCGCGAGCGTCGACACGAACATCTCCGTCTGCGCCGGCCGGGCCAGAGCGGACACCCGGTGACCCGGGTCTCGTCGTGGGGACGACTGAGCGACGCTCCGCATTCGGTGGTTCCCATCACGTCGGCGGCCGCGGCACCGGCCGTGCTCCGAGCCACGGCTCCCGGCATCGCCCGCGGTATGGAACGGAGCTACGGCGACGTCGCGCTGAACGCCGGCGGCACCCTGTGGGACACCAGGTCGATGAACCGTCTCGTGTCGTTCGACACCGTGACGGGCATCCTCACCGTCGAGCCCGGGGTGCTGCTCCGCGACATCCAGGCGACCTTCAGCAGGCAGGGCTGGATGCTCGCCGTCACGCCTGGCACGGAGGCGGTCACCGTGGCCGGAGCCATCGCGAACGATGTGCACGGCAAGAACCACGCCACGATGGGGACCTTCGCCGACCACGTGACCTCCCTCACGCTGGTGCGGACCGACGGGGAGATTGTGGAGTGCGGACCGGACGGTGACGGCGAGAGCCGCGGCTGGTTCGAAGCGACCTGCGGCGGGCTCGGGCTCACCGGCCTCATCGTGCAGGCGTCGATCCGCCTGAAGCGCGTCCCCGGGCCGTGGCTGCTCGCCGAAGACATCCCCTACCAGTCCCTCTCGGAGTTCTTCGAGCTGTCGGATTCGTCGGAAGCGTCGTTCGAGCACGTCGTCTCGTGGATCGACATCACCACCGGCGGTGGCCGGCGCGGGATCGTCTCCCGGGCGAACTCCATCCCGTCGCCCCACAGGGACCTGCCGGCGTCGGCGACAGTGCTGGGAGCCGCCCGGGGCGGCATCACGTTCCCGGTCGTGCCGCCCGTCTCGCTGGTGAACAGCCTCACGCTGCCGCTCCTGAACCGGGCGTACTACCGTCTCAAACGGGCAGGGGCCGGCGCGAAGGTGGTGCACTACAAACCGTTCTTCTATCCGCTCGACGCGATCGGTGACTGGAACCGTGCCTACGGCCCGCAGGGTTTCTACCAGTACCAGTGTGTTCTTCCGCGGGAGAACGGGCTGGAAGGTGTGCGGGAGATCCTGGCCATCGTCGCCCGGTCGTCGCAGGGATCTTTCCTCGGCGTCCTCAAGACCCTCGGGGAGCGCGAACCCATCGGCATGCTGAGTTTCGCCCGGCCCGGCGTCAACCTGACGATCGACTTCCCCAATCTGGGGCAGTCGACGCTCTCCCTGCTCTCCTCCCTCGACTCTGTCGTGGCCGCTCACGGCGGACGCCTCTATCTGGCCAAGGACGCCCGGATGCCCGTCTCTCTCTTCGAGGCGGGTTACCCCCGTATCGAAGAGTTCGTCACCTACCGCGATCCGGGCATCAGCTCGGAGATGTCGCGCCGCCTGTTAGGAAGCTGATGCCCGGTTCCCCCACCCTCCCCGGTTCCCCCGCACGGCCAGGTCCGACCTGGCCCACCGACATCGTCATCGTCGGTGCGACGTCGGCGATCGCGGAGAACTGCGCGCGCCTGTGGCTGGAGGGCGGGTCATCCAGCGCCCTGCTCATCGGACGCGACAGCGTCGGGCTCGAACGCATCGCCACCGACTTCCGGGTGCGTTTCCCCTCGGCGACCATCTCGACGTCGGTGACCGATCTTCTCGACGTGCCGTCGATCAGGGACTCGGTGGCCGGCTTCGCCGGGGCAGGCGCAGCGGGGGCTCCTGCCGGTGCCGGCCTCACGGTGCTGATCGCCCACGGTTCGATGATCGACCAGGCCGAGTCACAGGCCGACCTCGGCAAGGCCGACTCGGTCCTCCAGGTCACGGGGGTGTCCCCGTCGCTCTGGATGGAAGCGTGCGCCGACACGATGACGGAAGGGACGATCGCCGTCCTCGGCTCCGTGGCCGGCGACCGCGGGCGGAAGAAGAACTACATCTACGGGGCCGCCAAGGGTCTCGTCGAGCGCATGGCGGAAGGACTGCAGCACCGACTGGCCGGTTCGCCGCTGCACGTCGTGCTCGTCAAACCCGGGCCGACGGCCACCCCGATGACAGCCGGCCTGCCGCAGTCCGGGCTCGCACCCGTTGCAGCCGTCGCAGCCGAGATCGTGAAGGGTGTGAACGCGGCCCGCCCGGTCGTCTATGCGCCCCTGAAATGGCAGGCCATCATGACCGTCGTCCGACTCATCCCGCGACCCGTCTTCAATCGTCTCGACTTCTGAAGCCGGGCGGTGCGTCTCAGGCCGCGTTCCCCTCGAAGGCTGAGTCCTCGTAGTCTTCGGTGAGCCCGTGCGGGGTCTTCTCCCAGTGGTGCGGGCTGAAGACAATCTGCCACGCCGCCCGCCAGGCCGCGATCGAATGCAGGATCCAGTACGCGGGATTGAGCAGCGCGAACATCGCGACGCGCCAGTTGTACCGTTTCCACGCAGCGAGCCCCGACACGATGATCATCAGCCCATTGGAGAAGAGCATGTTGGTCGTGCCGGCCACGATCAGCCACTCCGGCAGGTCCAGCCCGATGAACTGCACCCCGAGGTAGGTGAAGACGGTGAACCCGAGCACGAGCGGGTAGAGCAGGAAGGCCAGGGGCGTGCCGAGGATCAGCGCGACCAGCGAGAGGGCGCCGAGCGGTCCGTTCACCCTGAACCAGCGCACCGGATGCCTCGTGTTGACCGCAGCGGTCATGATGTAGCCCTTGATCCAGCGGGTGCGCTGGCGGATCCACGCGCCCACCTCCGCGCAGGCCTCCTCCCCGGTGGATGCCTCGACCACACCGACGCGGTAGCCGTGGGCCGCGACCCGGAGGCCCAGGTCGGCATCCTCCGTCACGTTGTACGGATCCCACGCGCCGAGCTGGCGGAGCACCGCCGTGTCGAAGTGGTTCGAAGTACCGCCGAGCGGAATCGGCAGGTGCGACTGGTCGAGGCCCGGGAGCATCGAATCGAACCAGTGGGCGTACTCGACCGAGAACAGCCGCGTGAGAACGTTGTAGTCGGCATTGAAGTACACGAGCGCACCCTGCAGGCAGACCAGCCTCTTCTGACCCGGATCGACGTACTTCCGCTCGAATTCGTCCTGCCGGAACGCCGCGACGGTGTCTCGGAGCTGCGACGGGTTCGGCCTGTCCTCCGCGTCGTAGATGACGACGAACTCGCCCCGAGCGAACGACAGACCGTAGTTGCAGGCCCTCGGCTTGGTCTGCGGGCCGCCGGGCGGCACGATCACCATCCGCACATATTCGGGCGGGCGCATCCTCCGCACGGCCGAGATGGTCTCCTCGTCGTCGGCCTCGAGCAGCACCATGACCTCGAGCTTCGCCTTCGGGTAGTCGATGGCGCCGATGTTCACCAGCAGCTTGCTGATGATGTTCGCCTCCTTGTAGGCGGGAATCAGGATCGTGTAGACCGGCAACTCGCTGTCGGCGATCCGGGAGGGGAGAGGCCGGAGCCCGCGGCGCACCCGCTCGAGGGACACCTCGGTGGCCCACCGCTCCTTGTTGCGCAGGTTGAACGGAGCCCGGAAACCAGCCACGGCCTTGAAGCCGATGTTCATCAGGAAGATGAGGTTGGCGGCCGTGAGCACCACGACAAGGGTCACGGTCAGGTCGATGAGGCAGCCCACGACCACCAGGGCGACGAGGATGCCGGGCACCACGATCTGCCAGCGTCGGAGACCCGCCTTGGCTGATTCGTCCGAGCTCTCGGTGGCCAGGGCATCCGATGCCCCGAACAGCAGGCGGGTGCGGCAGGCGGCCTCGACGGCCTGGTTCAGGTCCCAGTCCGTCGTGGTCCGGACCGTGATGGTCTGCACGCCGAGCAGCACCCGCGCGGCATCGACGACCTCCTCGGTCGGTGGAACGGTCGTGGCGATGATGGCCGCGTCGCCCTCCCGCCGCCACGGCACCCAGCCCGCCTCGATGTACTGTTCGGGCTCCTCCGCCGCGAAGAGGCCGGCCTGAGGGGGATGCTCGATCAGGTCGACGAGCGGCGCGTTCCACTGCACCGCGAGCGCCTCGAACATCTCCCGGCGGGTGACCGCCCCCGAGAGGATCAGCTGCCGCCCGAGCAGACCGCCTTCGTGCGCCTGCTTCCGCAGGGCATCCTGCAACTCGGCCTCGGAGACCAGACCGGCATCGACCAGGATCTCGCCGACACGACGGGACGTGCTCTCGCGTCCTGTCATCCCCAGATCCTCTCGTAGATGCGGTAGTCACCCTTCTCGAAGACGACCCGGTACGACGTGGCGAACGACGGCTGGTCCTTCACGCTGTCGTAGACGAGGTCGGCCACACCGGTCTGGCTGAGCTCCGGGGCGTCCGCGGTCGAGACGAAGACCCATTTCGCATGCGTTCCGGGACTGGCGATCGCCTCCTCGAACAGGGCACCGGTCGAGCGGTTGTAGTAGTCCACCAGCGGAATGCCGATCTCCGGCAGGAGGGCGCTTCCGGCGGCCGACTCGTCCATGAGCACCTGCCCCCCGTCGTAGTGGTCGCGGAGGTAGGCCGCCGCATCCGTCGCTCCGCTGGCACTCTTCAGCTGCACGTACCCGTCGGCTTCGGCGATGACGGATGACCGGGCCGGGTCGGTGGCCCACCAGGCCGTCTGCAGCACCAGCGAGAGACCGAGCAGCGCGAGAAGACCGCCACGCACGACGGGCACCCGGGAGATGCTGTCGACGAAGACGGAGGCCAACACCGCCAGCCACGGGATCACGGCGAGCGCGTACCGGGAGTTCCACCAGTTCTCGGGCAGGGAGTGGTCGTTGTTCATGTGCGTCTGCCCGAGGAAGAGGCTGAGCAGCGAGAACGCGTACGCCACCCCCATCACCCAGACGAGGAGCGCTCTGTTCGACAGGCCCCAGCGCCAGGCGAGGACGACAGCCCCGGCGATGCCGAGAACCACGGTGAGAAGGCCTGCCGTCTCGAGCACCGACCAGTTGTAGGTCCAGAGCGTGAGGCCGGCATTGTGGGTGTAGGCCAGCAGCCCGGCGTCGGCTGTCGCCTTCTGCAGGTTCGATGCCGAGTACTGACCGTTCAGGAACTCGAGCGGGTTGCTGTAGACGGCGAAGTTGTAGGTCAGCCACCACGCGATGGCGAGAGCGGGGAGGGCGGCGAAGGCGAGGACCATCTTGACGGCGTACCGCCACTCCCTCTTCCTGCGCCAGCTCGCAATGAGCACGACCACGGAGCCGCCCACGACCAGCACCCATCCCTCGTAGCGGGAGAGCGTCGCTCCGGCGGCGGGAAGACCGGTGAAGACCATCATCT
This sequence comes from Subtercola boreus, assembly GCF_006716115.1. Lineage (NCBI taxonomy): Bacteria > Bacillati > Actinomycetota > Actinomycetes > Micrococcales > Microbacteriaceae > Subtercola > Subtercola boreus. The sequence goes on from NZ_VFOO01000001.1 coordinate 2,918,189, forward strand.
CGCCGGCGCTCAGGTTGCGCTTCGAGGTGACCCAGTGCGCGAGCCCGGCGAAGCAGGCTGTCATGCAGAGGATGAGTACCGGTTCGGTGAGTGCCGTCGTGTACACGTACAGGATGCTCGGGTTCGCGACGATGAGCAGAACACCGGCGATGCGGGCCGGGCGACCGAGACCGATCCGCGCCGAGACACGGTAGACCCCGCAGGCGGTGCCCATCAGACAGACGACGCCGAGGAGGCCGGCGGCGAGACCGGTGTGCCACAGCCACAGGTTCTGCACGAAGGGCACGAGGATCAGACTGGGCACGGGGAGCCAGACGGTGCCCAGCTGCGTGAAGCCGGGGGCCTTGCTGTCGAAGAGCCGTCTCGAGATCGTGAGGTGGCTCTGCGAGTCGGCATAGGCCAGGTTGAGGCCGGACGTGGTCGAGACGATCACTGCGGCAAGCCCGACGACGAGGGCGAGCACGGCGATCACCAGCGTTCCGGGCACCCGCCGGCCGACAGCGGGTGCTCCCAGCGAGTCCCAGCGCTCCAGCATCCAGCGGGTGAGTCTCGACAGGGCAGGGGATGACGGCTCGTCGGGCGCCGCTCTGGGCCGGGGGTCGCTCGTCACGAGGCTCATCGCGGCACCCTCAGTCCGAGGATTCCCACGCCGACGGACCAACCGGGGCGATCACCGGGCAACCCCGGAATCCCGGTCGGCCGCGAGCTGCGCATCGACGTAGCGCTTCAGTTTCGCCCGTCGACGGCGGCGCGTGAGTTCGCCGACCACCGCGGCGAGGATGAGGATGGCCGCCACCACGACGGTCCACAGGGCGTACCCGTTGTAGTCGCTCGTCACGGCGGCCTGCGGAACGATGGCGTTGCTCGAGAGCTGAACCGGCACGTCCCCGCCGGGTTGCGCGACGACCACATCGCCGTTGAGCCCGAACCATGCTCCGGCATTGGACAGCGAGTAGTTCGCGGCCTGCCGCTGGAGCTGGTCTGTGGCAGCAGGGTCCGAACCGTCCGGGGCCCAGCCGCCGAGAAGGAGCACGTTCCGGCCCTCGGTCTCGAACGCCTCCAACGCGGCATAGGGGAGGGTCGCTCCGACACCGAAGACGACGGCCTTCGAGTCGATGGACCGGAAGGCATCGAGTCTCAGGGGGGCCTTCAGGGCATCCGAATCGTCCGACGTGGCACCCACGATGAGCCCGGACCTGTCGGAGGACACGAACTCCCCCGCCGGCAGCACGGTCAGATCGAGCTGCACGCGCGAATTCCGCTGCAGGGAGGCGACGACGTCACCGGCGGCAGCGACGGAAGAGGCGTCGGTCATCCCGGTTCCGAACGCTACCGGAAGCGTGGTGCCGAGCACCTGCGGGAACCGCTGGAACCCCGTGTCCAGGCTCTGCCCGCGGGTCGCCGCGACCGATGACCCCGCGTTGTCGACGAACAGTTCGATCGGAATGGACCGGGATTCCGGGAGGCACTCCCCTGTCGCAGGCGCGGCACTGAGCGTCACCTTCAACGCATTCGAAGCCGTGAGACGCGATGCGGCGACGGGGAGCGTGACGTCGAACGCCGGGGTGTGCCCGAGCACCGCCGAGCCGATGAGGTAGTCGTTCCAGTAGACGTTCATGGTGGCGACGACGGAATCCGGAATGTCGGAGTGCGTGCCGACCAGGTGCACCGTGGCGTCGCCGATCGGACCACCGAAGCTCGACTGGCTGACATTCACGACGGCGTCGGCCTGTCCGTAGCGGGCCAGGGCGATCTGCGCTCCCGCGCCGAGATCCTGGAGGGTCTGCGTCAGACCGACCGTGGTGGTTCCGGACTGGGTGAGACCGGATGTCTCGGCCGTGTCGGCCAGGGCCAGATAGTCGCTGCCGAGGGCAGCCCCGGCGGCGGCGAGATCCGCCTCGGGCCCGGAGACCGTCAGGGTCGGCACGCCTGCGGCGTCGGTCGAGAGGGCGGTCGTGACGGTGTCGCCCGAAACGGCGAACGCGACGACCCGCCCGCGGGCCGGCTCGACGTCGACAGCGTCAGCGGCGTCGGAAGCGGTCGACAGGCTGAGAGCGACCGGAGACGGGTAGGCATGGGCGAGCGAGCCCACCGCGGCGAGGCCGGCCTGGCGGAGGGCATCGCTCGGGCCGTCGGGAATCGTCACGGAGATCGCGTCGAGGGCCGGTGAGAAGAAGTCGGCAAGCGACGTCGGGAGCTCGGGCTGGCCCTCGAACCCCAGCGACACGTCGCCGACAGAGACGACAGCGGAGTCCGGGGCGACGCAGACGGAATCGCTGCCGGCCCCAGCTGCCACATACTCGAAACCGATGGCGACCTGGCCGTCGGCCACATCGGCGGCGGAGAGCGGGACGCTCACGGTGGCCGGGGCTGTCGGATCGACGACCTGCCGCACCTGGCCCTTCACGATGACCCTCACACTGCCGGCCACGCCGTCGGAGGCCGCCACAACCGGCTCGATGAGCGTCGTCGCCTGAGTGGGTGAGAGCCCCGCGGGCACCTTCACGGTGACGAACACCGGCGCCGAATCATCCGGAAGCTCGTCGATGCCGGCCGTGACGGTCTGGCCCGACGCGTCCACCGCCTGCACGACGGTGCCGATCGACGCCGCAGAGGCCGACGAGGCGAACACCGTCACCAGGATGGCCGCGATGCCTGCGCTCGCGAGAAGGTGGGCGAAGGGGGAGGAGAAGGGACGCATCGACCATCCGACATGAGGGGGCACCCGAGGAGCCCGGCTGACATTGGCATTCTTTGGACAAAAAAGGGGATTGCCTTGACCGGTCTGCGGCGGTACACAGCTGCGAAGTCAGCACAATCCTACGGGATATGGCCCCCGTTCGGAGGACACGACTCCCGACTCGCCTCCCAACCCGCGCCCCGGAAACCAGGAAAGCCCCCCGCCGGGGCGGAGGGCTTTCGGGTGGTGCGCCCGGAGGGATTCGAACCCCCGGCCTTCTGATCCGTAGTTCCAGGCGACCCGTACACCCTCGTTTCAGAGCGTGTCATCATACGGAAATCCTACCCCCCACGTTCCCCGGCATGTCCACGGATCTCGGCGAGGTGGCTATTCGTCTGGCTATCGCAAGCTCAACCCGAGGAATACGCAGGAGTTGGTGGAAATGCTCCGACCGACTGTCGAGCAGCGTCAGATCATGGTCGTAGCGTGTAAGAAGCCCAGTACAACTCGACTATGGATCGCAGGACATAGAGGAGTTGGTATGCGACCAAACCCGCTGCTACCGCTGTAGCCCACGGGTCAGCCGCAGACGTGCCAACAAAGATGGCCAGACCGGCTAACCAAGATGTGCTGGCTAGACCTGCAAGCACTGTCCAGAGGAGGAGCGTCCTCATGTTGTCGAGTACAGACTTTCGCTCCTCATCGAAGATTAGGTCGGGATTTGACCTAGCGTCGATGCTCCGCTCCCAGAAGCGCATAGCCATCGTGAAAGTCAATCCGGTCATGATCGACGTTGCGGTGAGAAGCGCCCCCACTGCATTGGTGCGGACGGCCATACATAGCACCACGACACTAACCACGACTGCCGCAACGAGAATTGCTAACTCAAGCCATAGTCGAATGCCGCGCCTCGGAACGCCGGGGGCCAGGCCCAAGTGGTCACGCACTATCTGGAACGATGTGATCTGGGACATTCCAAACCACCTTCCATGTAGAGGGAACGACTACCTCTTCGCCGGGATCGGGTATCACGCAGTAGGTTGCGGAAGATGTGCCGATGCCGAAGTTACCGGCAACGTCTGACACTGCATCTTTGCACACTGCGAGGAAGTCATCGTCCTCTGGTTTAAACCGGTCAGCGACCGTACCGTCTCCCGTGGGTTTCAGTTTTGGTTCAAGCGTGTAGGCCAGTGCAGGCCCTTCATCCATTCCCAGAGTGAAGCTTCTGTGGTTGCCAGAAGGAAGAGTGACATGCAGGTCTGCCGTTACGCCTAGCTCTTTGAGACGTTCACCCGAAGTTTCTAATCCATTTGCAGCTAGGCCAGGGTTCAGCACCGCAAATATCTTGTCTGCGTCAAGCTTGGCACCCGTCGCGTCGGTGTAGTTCGAGAGCTTTCTCGCCTTCCGAAATCGCCAACGAAGGGAAAACGATCCGTCGGCGTTCGACAGATCCATGAGCTTGGCGGATGGATCATTCTTATCAGGGAACTGAAAATCAAGGCTTCTCAGCGCCAGGTTGGTATTTTTCAGATCAGCGGCGGTGGTCAACGCCTTGATGACCGTAGTCACTTCGTGGAAATTCTGTCGCAGAGTATCGCTGATCAGTTTGACGAGGAAGCTGGCGACCCCTCGATTACCGATGCGCTCGGTCAGCAAGACTGCGAACTTCCCGTGCGCTGGAAAGATCACAACATTGCGGAAATCAATGTGTTCCGTGTGTCCAGTCTTCCTCTCGAACACGATCTTCCCGTTGTCATCGATTCGAGACTCGATGCCCTTACTCCCCTGCGTAACCGTGAAGTAAATCGTTTGGGAGTCCTTGAACACTGACGCTATTACGAAGGTTGTATCGTCTTTCTTCGCGAAGGCGAATGGTTTATGACCCTTCGAAGCCACCAGCGTTTGCGCCAAGAGGTCCACGAGCTTGGTGCTACGACCGTCGAGATCGTCTAGAGGTCTAGTTTCCGCTCCATGCTCAGACCGCGGTTTGATTGATATCAGATAAGGCACCACTTGATAAGTCGCCAACGTCTCCCCTTTGGAACCCCCGCGTCATGCGGCTAATTCAGAATGGTATCGACGTTAATCAGTCGCCGTGACTGGCATGCATGGAGACACGGTCAAGATCGTCACGCACGAGCAGATTTCTCTTCCTTCGACGAGAGTATGAAGACCGTCACCGCACCTTCGGCGGTTAGTAGGGTGAGCTATGACAAGTGCTGCGCCTGACCGACTCGGTAGAACTCAACTTGGCGAGATCATCGCTGGGTCGCTCCAATCCCGGATCACATATTCGTCCGAATCGACCGTCACGGCCATAGTCGGAGAATGGGGTTCTGGCAAGAGTTGGCTGCTCCGGGAGATTGTCGCCTCAATCCAGGCGGCCGAATCATCCGATTTACTCATTCCAATCAGCGTCCGCAACTTCAATCCATGGCTGTACGCGGACGAAGACTCCCTCTTTGCGGGATTCGCGCAGCTTCTGCTCGGAGAAATTAGCAGCAGGCGAATCAGGATGAAGGTAGCGAAGGCGCTCCAATTAATTGGACCGTCTCTTAAATTCGGGCAGATAGACCTGTCCGATGCCACGATCAATTTAGCGAGCGCCGTTGGGTATGCCTCCGACCCCAAGTCGATACAGGGAAGCGTCAGAAAATCCCTCACGAAGTCGGGCAAGCAAATCCTCGTCGTGCTCGATGATCTGGATCGACTAACGCCGAACGAACTGTTAATGGTGTTCAAACTAGTGCGGCTGCTTGGCGATATTGGCGGAATTCACTACTTACTGGTCTACGACGAATCGACGCTATTGCAATTGCTGGCTGCTACTCCGATTGCAGCCAAGAATGTTGGTCGCGCTCGAAACTACCTTGAGAAGATCGTCAGTCAGAAGTTCAGTGTGCCACCCATGCTCCCTAGCCAAGTCAGCGAACTCGGTATAGAACGAATATTCCGCCAAGCTGCGGAACTTGATATTCCGATACCGCAAGACTCGGCATCTCGATTCGAGTGGATTTTTGATCAGATGATGCGCGGACTGCTGTCGAACCCGCGCATGCTCGATCAGTACGCCTCGGAAGTACTCACGCTTCCAACTGATCTCTTCCGCGAGGTCGATTTCTGCGACTGGTGCGTAACGACGTTTCTCCGAACTTCATTCCCCGATGTTTGGAAACTGATCATTCAGTACAGAGGAGCGCTCACCGGCAACGTCGATCAGATCATCGGTGGAGACAAAGATGCGCTGCCCGACTTCACTCGTCAGCTTGTCAAGCTGCTCTCGACTCGAAGTCAACTCGTCGGAGTCACAGACATGATCGTTGCCCTGTTCCCCATGGCGGGACTCGAACACAGATCAGTGCCTGCCGGTAGCCGAGCACCTGCCGCTCTAGCCGCCAACATGTGTGTCGGGGATGCTCGCTTTTTTGAGCGTTACCTGTGGCTGTCGCTACCACCTGGCGAGATATCTAACGAAGCGATCCGAAGTGCGCTGAAAGGAATCAGCAAATCCACGCCGAGCGACCAAGACTATGCGCGATTCGGAGAAATACTTGAAGCGTCCCCGCTCGATGTGATCGATAGAGTGAGCCATCTTGTGCCTGCCGACGGCATTAGCATTCCCTTACTCGTGGGATACCTAGAAAGATACCCTCCATTCAATGCGCTCAATACAACCTACGGTGGCTCTGACCGCTCGATAGGTATCTACAGGATCATGACGATCTTAGAATCGGCATCGGCGACTGATCTTGCGGCAATCAAGGCTCGGGCAATGACACTCGGGCTTGCCGACGGCGACCTGTGGCTTGAGATTTCGAGAAGAATGCAACCTCTCAGATACCCGAATCTCGCCGAAGCGCTCGGTGACATTCAGTCACGAATTCTCGATCTACTGGAAGTCGCGTTCGCTGAGCTACCCACGCCCGGCGAATTGACCGAGTCGCAGTCCATCGGTTTCTATTTCTATAGAAACGCTCGGAGAGACGATTTTTATCGGTTAGGAAAAGAGGCCGTTCTCGCAAGAAGGTGGCGGGCCGATGACACCATTGGTCTAGCGCTCAGCGTATGGACTGGCGAACGAGGATCGAGCATCGATAGCTTGAACGCTGATGTGATCGAGGCTGTTTTCGGACTCGAGTTCCTACGCGAGTGCGAGGAAATACTTAGGTCCGAGGAAGAGGATTTAGTCGGCCAGTCACTGCCTGACAATTGGAGCTTCGACGGTGTACCACCAACACTCGCTAATACCCGACTAATTGCACACGCAGCAGTGAGTTACATTCTCGCCAATGCCCCAGTCGAAGCAGACTGAGCCAAGCGACGCGGTCACCTCACCCGGGCCGGGCCAAGATGCCGGTAAATCGTTGCCACACCAACTCCAATAATTTGGGCAATTTCAGCCTTCGTGTGGTCGCCTGAATCGTAAAGCTTCTGTGCCAGCTTGAGCTTCTTTTCGTCCATTGCCAGCGGCCTACCCCCGGTTCGTCCTGACTCTCTGGCAACAGCTAAGCCCGCCTTGGTTCGCTCAATCAACGTGTCACGCTCAAGCTGGGCAAATGCGGCGATGACTGTGATCATGGCCCGGCCCATTGCGCCAGACGTATCAATTCCTTCCGTGAGGCTTCGGAAGTTGATCTCACGCTCGGCAAGATCATCAAGTAACGCCAGCGTATGCCGCGTGTTTCTACCGAGCCTGTCCAGCTTCCACACGAGCAGGGTATCCCCCGCCCTTAGGTAGTCGAGACACTTATCCAGTTCGGGCCGAGAGGCAAGCGTGCCCGAGACACCGTGATCCGTGAAGAACTTTTCAGCCCCACCTATCTTGAGAGCGTCCAGTTGCAATTGAGGATTCTGGTCAGCGGTGCTAACGCGGCTGTAGGCGATGATGGTCATGACACAGTTTTATCATAACTTGACTATCAATTGCTAGGGTTTCGGATACGAGTTTTGAGAAAAATATCGCCTGAATTTAAGGGGCGAGCACGCCTACGTTTGGACTATCACTAGAGAATCGTTTTTGAAAAACCCGTCGCGCGGTACCGTACTGGATTGATATGGCTAACATCGTGATCATGGCCGATGAAGAGATCGACGCTCCAAGGCTGGTTTGGCACTACACCTCCACCGAAGGCTTGCTGGGCATTGTCCAACGCCACGTTCTCTGGGCAACATCGGCAGCGTTTATGAACGATGCCGAAGAGCTGAAAGCTGGCGCGACGGCATTTCGGGCATATTTTGAGGAAAGAAAGCCTGATCTGTCCGCAAAGGTAGTGTCCGAAATCACGAAGAGTGGACACTTGTCACCGGGCAGCGTCTTCGATACTTACTTGCTCTCAGCGTCTCGGCTTCGAGATAGCCTCACGATGTGGCGAAACTACGGTGGAAGCGGGGTTGCGTTCGCAGTTGGGATCGATAGAACTGCGAAATTGGCCATCCTCGAGCAGAGGCGAGGAGAGTCCCATCCCAGCCCGCCACCCGACTACGATCCTCCCGACTGGATTGAGTTGGAAAATGGGCGCAGGGTGAACGCAGCGTACGATCCAGACACAATTTTCTCTTTCGGGGCCGAGTGGCAGCGAGTCGTGTACATCGCAGAGGGGACTCCCAAGAAGATTCGGAAGGCACTCGACAGGCTAGTTTCACGCATTGAGAGCCGCGAGGAGGGCCAAATCACCATCTGGCTTGGCGGAAGTTCATTTCACCACTTCAAAAACGCCGGGTTTCGCGACGAGAGGGAGGTAAGGCTCCTATTCGACATCAACCCTTCGTGGAAGTTCGTATTGCACAGGCCGAGCCGGTTTGGACCGGTTCCCTACGTAGAAATCACATCGCCCGAGGCATCTTCTGATGAAAGTCGCGAGCACTGGGCCAAGAAAGCAAGCGTTCTGCCCATTCATGAGATCGTCGTTGGCCCGACACTCTTTGCGGAAGACGCGAAGCGATCTCTAAGAATGTTGCTTGACCACACGGGCTATGGGCATGTCAAGGTCAGTTCCAGTAAGACTCCATATCGGTAGTGGCGATACCTACTCGCCCTCCGAAATAGCGAGGTCGATTAGGCGCAGAAATTCCGGTATCACGTCGCTGTCGAGAGTGAAAGTTACTGGAATAGACAGCTCGATGTCGGACATGTCACCGCCCGATCTCCGCGCAATCGCTGCTTCTATTGCCGAGGAGAAGTCATCAACGAACTCTCTGCAAGCTTGTATGGGCTGATCAACGGTGCGGACCAACATCTCTCTCGCCTGCCCTGTCCGATCCGCCACTTGAAATGCCCGCAAATCATCCGCCCAGTCCAAGATCTGCGAATAAGTTGACGCGAATCGATTGGCTATATGGTCCATGAGAACCGGGTCACCCGGTTCCCCCGGCTTTCCAAACCCCTCTTGCTGAGCCTCTTCACTGATGACCATCGGTAGCCGCGAAGCGATGCCCTCGATTCGTTTCATCTGATAAATAGCTTGAGCCTTGAATTCGCTGGCGGTGTATTGATTGATGAAATTCATGCTGTATCCGAAATGGTAGTCACGCCACTTCGCCTCGTGCTTTTGCATCTCGATCCTTAGCGCGCAAGCAAAATATAGGTGCTCCCATAGTGGAGGTTTCGAAGCCAGAACCTCACGACGACCACTCTCATCTCGTGGAACCCGAAGCATGAAGTTCTCGTCAGTCATCGGCCCGCTGCCTTGCTTTCTCGGCCATGAACGGTAGGGGAAGTAACGAGGATTCGATACCAACCCCTCGGGTTCGGATACGCATTCCCCGATCCTGTGAGACAACGGTGAAACGACCCTCGCATGCAGAAGCGAAATAGACCGACTGCCGCACGATCTCATCGTCCATACGATTCCACCGTTGATGGCCGATTGGTTCGTCAATAAATTGGATCGTGACGTTCCGCCTCACCCCATGCGGACCAAATGGAGACATGTCCGACAGATATGGGTCGAAGGCCCTGATTACAGTGCGTGCCTTCTTATCGAATTCCTTGTCTCGGTCTTTCATGTTGTCGAGTTCATCGAGCACTACCAATGGAATAAGGAGCTTCACCTTTTTCGAAGGGACGATTGTAGGCCAATCAAGTTCATTGAACATTCGTCCGTGAAGGAGCACATTTGTGTCGAGAACTAAAGCGTGTTCGTCTCTATCGAGGCTGAGGATCTCGGAGTAGTGATCAAGTTGCGACATGATTTGTGAAAGTCGATTGAGTTGAAAATAGACTTCGCTTTCGATGAGGGGGATGGGCCGTTGAGTTTGAGTACTGATCTCTCTAATCCGCCAGTACCTTTCAGTCTGAAACCCTTGAGTCACTGAAGGATCTGAGAACAGCGTTCTCGTGCGTTGGTCAGCTGCTTCGATGAAGAGTAGATATAGCGATGCTGCGATTTCAGCATCCACACTCAAACTCGTCAGTCTCGCATTCAGCTCCATAAGCACCCCGCCGATCTGCTCCCTCGCACGATCAAGCGCCACACCTTTGTTGAGAAAGTTCCAAGCCATAACCGAATCCTGCCCGTCAGAACGCGTGCGAGCCAAAAGTACTCACCATTTCGAGAATATGGCTCAGGGTTCGTGTGGGAGTGGCACCGGGTTATCGGAGATGAAAGAAGTGGCTATGCAAACAGGGATCACCCCGAAGCGCCAGCAACAGGGTGATCCGTTCTTACAACCGACGCGCCCGCCCCAACGCGTCAGCAGTAAGTCTATGAACGCGAATCGAACGAGATAGAGCTACCGGTACGGATTGGCGCGCCAAACTCTTTACGCACTTTCGCGAGCGCCGCCTCACGCTCAGACTCCGTAGGGATCAACCACGCTTGATCCCTTCTGCGCTGACGCTCGGCCTCGAATTCAAGCGAGCCGGAGAGGAGCACTGGTAGATCAGACGGGAACGGGCCTAGTCCAATTCTGGGATCGTCCCCCGTCGCGACAGCAGCAAGCCATGTCTCGCCGTTCCGATCCCGAGACGCATCGATCATGGCTTCCGTCACCGTTAGGGTGTCGCCGCGACGACCGATGTACGAGGGGTAGAAGTCGCCTATGGACAGCGTCACTCCTGTCGCGAGAATGTGAATCTGGTCACCCGGCTTGATGCTGGTGGCCTTGGTTGCTGCGGTCATGCTGCGCCCCTTTCCTCGGGCTTTTGTGTCGTCAGTGGACGAGAGCGTTGAGGTTCTCGATGAATCCCAGATCGCTGAACTGGTGCTTTTCCATCTCGGCGATGAGATCTGTTCCTGCTTCGTGGCGGGAGACGAATGATGCGACTGCTCGAACGACAGTGTTGGAATCGGCGATTAGCTCGACGATTGCGGCATCATCGATTCCCATTTGCGAGAGCAAAGCAAGAACGATTTTGGCTTCTGAGTCGGCTGCCCGGATTTCGACAGAAGTGGTGCCGGTCTGTCGTGCGATGAGACGTGTCTCTCTCGCATTGTCAGCGAGGTCTACCAGTCGGGTCAGGAGGGACGGTGGCGCGGCGGAAGTGAAGAGCGCACCCGCTCGAAGTTGTTTCGACAAATGGGCGTTCGCGTGTCGTGACAACGCCGACACCGATACGTCATACATCGATGAGATCGACACGAGCGAGTCTCCCTGTGAAAGAAGATTGTCGATTGCTCGATTATCCCGAGAGGTGCAAATGCTGCACTTTCGCCCGAGCTTGGTTTCTTGAATCATGGCGACCTCCGCCCCGAAGATGCTGACCTCGAAATCAGCGTTGCCGAGATATTCGGCGCACCGGTATCGCCGATGGTCGCGTTACGGGAATGCTAAAACTTCTCGTTTCATCCCGTAATACTATTGTACCAGAGTTTGTACCAAGATGTGCTGAGTTTGCGATTTAGCGTCGGTGAATTAGTTCGCGAACCAGGTCACCCAGATCGATATTCAGGGCATTCGCGAGGTGGTACCAAGTCTCAAGCGACCCTCGGGAGTCACCAACCTCTATCTCGATCAAGGTACGACGACTCACCCCGCTCAACTCCGACAAGGCTTCGTACGTCAGGTGCGCGTCATGACGCAACCGACTGAGCTTCAAACGCAGTGCCTCGAAGTCTGGCTCGGGTCGATCCGTCTCTACTGGCACGGATCAAGTTCAGGTCCGCCAAGTCGATTTTACAGTGCGGACTTCCGCACAATATGGTGAGGGAATCCGCACCATAGCAAAGGACGCACAATGAGGCGCACTGCCGCACCCCTACTCTCGCTTCTCGTCTTGAGCACTGCCCTCGCCGGGTGTAGCTCGACTTCCACCACAACGCCCGTCGCTGTCGCGCCAACGTCAACTTCGGCACCCATTGCACCCGCCGATACACGGCCTGCTGAAAATAGCAACGGCAATCTCCCCAAAGCCATCGGAGAGGACGGTGCTGTCGTGTTCGACGGTACTGAGAAGAACGCAATCACCTTCAAAGTCACCAACATAGAAGTCAACCCTGATTGCACGGGCGACGGATCATTTAAGGTTCCTTCAAAGAACGGCGAGTTTGTCGCCATGACGGTAGAGATCACGACCGATCCCGAATACTTAAAAATCATGTCCGCCGGTGAACCGCTTCGTTTCTTTTGGCAGGACTGGGAGGGCTAGACCGCTGACGGGGCGGTGACCGAGAACGGGCCGAATGGGCTGACCTGCTTCGCTCAGGACGAGGCGCTTCCGGTCGAGATTCCCGCCGGTTCCACGACGACCGGAAAGTTTGTTCTCGATGTTGCCCCCTCTACGAGGTCTGTTTCGTGGGTTCCGTCGTACGTTCAGGGCGTAGGAAACTCTGGCTGGGAATGGACGATTCCCCAGTAGTCCAGTGCTGCAAAGTCAAGATATTAGCGAGACCGTAGGAGGCGTTCAGAGGCGACAGAAATATTGGACAAGCGCATACTAGCAATCGTGCTGAAATTAACTCAGCGCGGCTTTGGTGCGCTACGAGAGGGGTTTCCGTGGAGTGCGTGGTCAGCGGTTGCAAGCGAACTGCCGAGCACAAGTTCAATGTGTCGTTCAATCCTCTTGTGGTGACCTACTCGGCGTGCGCTCAGCACTACCCCCCGCTATCGAGAGGCGAGTGCTTTGCTCAGTCCGCAGATCTGACCAGAGGCATGACGGGAGTAGCACCCGCGCCCCCGTCGTCAGACCATTGAGGTTCGTCAGCGGAATCTCACGGTCGAGGGTAGCTTCTCGTCGAGATTGGTAGAGAAGCGAAATCGCTGCTTGCGAAACGTCGCTTCCTCGAATTCGGCCCAGAGCGGAGATGCGTAGATCGCTTCGGGCGTTCCCGACGTTGCTGCATCGAATATGTCACCAGCACAGTGCACACCATCCTTCTTCGATCTGAACTTGGGGCTGTCTTTAAGAAGATATGCGGTCGCCCGACGAGCGGTCGCAGGATCTATCAGTTCTACCGACTGCGCGAATGTACTCGCAACGGCCCCAACCGATGTTGCTGAACCCACCCACTTTTCCGAGAGGGCTTTAGCAACTGGCTGCACAGAGTTCTTATCGAAGTCATTTCTAGAAAAGAAGTAGACGTGAAGATGCGGGTGCCATCCCCGGTCTTCGGAGTATGTTGTTTCGACGAGCCAGCCCTGACCTAGAATGCCGAATCGGTCACGAATCGACTCCCATCCCTTCCCCGTGGTCATTCTGCTCATCGTGTTCTTGAGATCGCGAAGCGACTCGGCCAAGGGCATAAAGCTTTCATGAAACAACGTGAAGGTAGCAAAAAGCGTGGAGGGTGCCCGTTGTATATATTTCTCTGCGTTGTGTCGGAAACCTCGGAGTGAGATATCAGTACAGGTTGGGCATGCCCAAGAGTTGCCACACCGCGCCCGATGGACTTCGCCTGCGGCGTTGATTATCCGTTTGCCTGATCGGCAAAGTTGGATGCCCCTACGGCTTGAGACGATAGCTGCATCATGTTGAAGTACCCCCTTAGATTTCTTCGGTCTGTTCTGATAGGGGTGAAGAGAAGATACGTCTATTGATATATCTAGCTGGGAAACGGACGCAGGGGCGGTGAGATCGATCGAGGGCACGGGCAGATACCTTTGGGAAGCCGGAAGTGGGGCAGCGGCAGAACCACTGAGCTTCCTGACTTCATCCGAACGGGCCTATGCAATGTTCGGAGATTGGTACCCGCCCGTCGCAAATGGGCGCACTCCTATTTTACCAGCCAGCGGGAGCGAATGTGCCGAGTTTGAACCTCACCTTCGCGTGCATGATCACCATGCCGCGCTCAGAGCGCTTGTCGCGCCATCGGCAAGCGACGTGGCGTGCTTTGCATACACGTCCATCGTCACGGCGATGGAACTATGCCCGAAAGCCTTACTGACGTGTTCTATGCGCGCACCTCCTTCGAGCATTATTCGTGCCGCTGTATGCCGCAGATCGTGAAAACGAATTTCACGGAGACCTGCCTGTCTCTCGACCCGCTTGATCTGCTTTCCAACCGTACTGGGGTAGAGCGGCCCACCATAGGAGTTGGTGAACACAAGGTCAGTCTCGTCCCAGTGCTCGCCTGCTTCCATCCTCTGGATAGCCTGCCGGTGTTGCTGACGACGAAGGGTCTCGACAACGAAGTCTGACAGTTGCAACCTTCGCAGGCTGCTCTCCGTCTTCGGCGAAGTCAGTTGTAGGCTCACCCCGCTGGTACCGTTCGCCTTCTCGATCCTCTTCTCGGAGAGCGAGGCTTCAACACGCAGAGAGCCTGATCTCAGGTCAATTGCGCTCCACCGAAGCCCGAGAGTCTCGCCCCTGCGTAGCCCCAAATGAACGGCGAGTATTAGCACGCCCTCAAGATAGGAATCGATCCCGGCTGCGGCGACAAGTTGACGAGCTTCTGGAAGCGTATACGGCTCTTTCACCTGCGTGACCTCACCCTCCCTTTTGCCTACCGTTCGTGACCTTGCGACAGGATTAGACTGCACTGTCCCCTCGGCGAGCGCGTGTCTGAATATCGCGCCGAGCACTTGACGAGCCGCTTTCACAGTGCTCGTACTAAGGTTTCGCAGGCGTAAGACTGACACCCATTCGTTCACGTCTTGAGGCTTTACTTCAGACGCTAGTTTCTCCCCAAAGGTCGCCTCAATGTGGGAGCGCCAGTGGTACGTATAGCTCTGCTTTGTACTATCTCGGATTGAGTCCTTTAGACCATATTCAAGCCATGATGCAGCGAGCGCACCGACAGTCGCAGGCTGTTCAGCCTTAGCCTTCATAGAATCACGATCCGCGCAAAGCTGGCGAAGGATTGTCTTTGCTTCCCTTTCACTACGGCATACTCGGCGCTTGCGATCCCGCTTCCCTTCGGCAGTCATTCCCATGTCAACCGCTGCAATCCACTTGCCTCGACCGTCCTTGAAGACCGTGCCGTTGCCCTTTGATACGGTAACCGCGCTCATCGAGACACCTCCGCCCGCACCGAAGTGCGTCCCGGCGGTGACTGACTGATCAGATCTTCAATGGCATCGGTGGGGATTCGCACACTTGACCCGATGTAGATAGTGCGCAATCTCTCCGACTGGATGAGGCGATAGATTGTTGACCTCGACACCGAGAGACGGTAGCCCGCCTCTTCAATGGTCACTGCGTTTCGAACGTTGTACATATGTGTTGCTCCACTCTGTAGCAGGCATTCCCAGCGTGAAAGCACGTCAAAGTGCGCGAGGGGCGTGCGGACTATCCGCAGTCTGCCTGTGAAATAGGAGTCCGATGGCGAGTAGCCAGACTCAACAATCTCGTGAGGGTTACAAGGTATGTGACGGGTTTTTGCCGAAGCGAATCGACACGTCCCGTTTGACATTAACATTTGAATTTTTTGAACAAAAAAAGGCCAAGGTCTCGACTCGATGGCTATCCGCTTGGATATCCGTCGAGCCGAAACCTTGGCACTGGTTTCCGCACTTGCTTGCAATTGCAGGGTTGTAGCGGTGCGCCCGGAGGGATTCGAACCCCCGGCCTTCTGATCCGTAGTCAGACGCTCTATCCAGCTGAGCTACGGGCGCAAATCACACAAGAGATGACTCTACCACAGGCCGGGAGACGCAGTTGTCGCCGCAGAAGCGTGCTCACTGGGCGGAGCGCACTCGCGGCTACGGCCGCGGTGTCACGGTCAGGCCGCGAACGTCTCCGGCGCGGCGAACGGAAGGCCGAGCGCCGAGGCGACCAGCGCGTTCGTGACCTGCCCGTCGTGCACGTTGAGCCCGCGGGCGAGCGCAGCATCGTCGGCGATCGCGCGCTGCCAGCCCTTGTCGGCGAGCGTCAGCACGTAGGGCAGCGTCGCGTTCGTGAGGGCGGTCGTCGACGTCTCGGGAACGGCACCCGGCATGTTCGCCACGCAGTAGAAGACGCTGTTGTGCACCGGGAAGATGGGGTCGTCGTGGGTCGTCGGGTGCGAGCCCTCGAAGCAGCCACCCTGGTCGATCGCGATGTCGACGAGCACCGAACCGGGCTTCATCGCGGCGACCATCTCATCGGTGACGAGCTTCGGCGCGGCGGCACCCGGGATCAGTACGGAGCCCACCACGAGGTCGGCGTCCCGCACCTGCGCCGCGATCTCGTAGGCACTCGACGCGCGGGTCTGGATGCGCCCGCCGAACTGCACCTCGAGCTGGCGGAGGCGGGGCAGCGAGAGGTCGATCACGGTGACGTCCGCACCCATGCCGAGCGCGTTCGCTGCGGCGTGCTCCCCCGCGACTCCGCCGCCGATGACGACGACCTTCGCCTTGCGGGTGCCGGGCACACCGCCGAGCAGGATGCCGCGCCCGCCCGCCGCGCTCATCAGGTGGTAGCCGCCGACCTGCACCGAGAGCCGGCCCGCGACCTCGCTCATCGGCGAGAGCAGCGGGAGGCTGCGGTTCTCGAGCTGCACGGTCTCGTAGGCGATGGCTGTCGTGCCCGAGCGGAGCAGCGCGTCGGTGCACTCACGGCTGGCGGCGAGGTGCAGGTAGGTGAAGAGCACCTGCCCGCTCCGCAGCCGGTCGTACTCGCTGGCGATGGGCTCCTTGACCTTCAGCAGCAGATCGGCCTGCGCCCAGACCTCGTCGGCGGTGGCGAGGATGCTCGCCCCCGCGGCGACGTAGTCGTCATCGGTGATGCGCGAACCGAGGCCGGCGCCGGCCTGCACGACGACGTCATGACCGCGGCGGGCGAGCTCGTGCACACCGGCGGGCGTGATCGCCACGCGTTCCTCGTTGTTCTTGACCTCGCTCGGGATGCCCACGCGCATGTTCGTCTTCTCTCGCTCGCTCGCTGATACCTGTGTCCATTCTGCGAATCCCGCGTTTCAGACTCATTAATTCCGCAGAAACTGCTGCGGAATCATCCAGAGCCTCAGTATTCTTCTGGGAAGGAGGCTGAAGCCGATGGTTACGACGAACAATCCGCGGGCGTCCGGGCCGCTCGACGACGTCGACAGCCGGCTCGTCGAGCTCCTCAAGGCGAACGCACGGATGCCCAACAGTCGACTGGCGGAGCTGACCGGCATTGCGCAGTCGACCTGTATCGCGCGGGTGCGGTCGCTCGAGGAGCGCGGGGTGGTCACGGGCTACACCGCGCGCATCTCCGCCGCCGCCCTCGGCTTCACCCTGCAGGCGCTGATCAGCGTCAGCATCAAGTCGGGCGCCCGGCACAACCTGTCGTCGTTCAGCGACGAGATCCGCACCCGGCCGGAAGTGGTCGAGCTGTTCTTCCTCGGCGGTGCGGAGGATTTCGTGATCCACGTGGCGACCCGCGACAGCGACCACCTGCGGGAGTTCGTCGTCTCGAATCTCTCGGCGCACCCGGCCGTCGCCGCGACCCGCACCAGCATCGTGTTCGACCACATCGTCAACTGACGCCCTCATCTTCTCGTCCACAGGCAGTGGTTTGTGAACGCTGTCCACAATTTTGGCGTGATCGCTTGTCGCGCGCTCCCCGGCCGGAGTAGCTTTTCCCTCATCGACGAGCGGCGTCGATGAGACGAAAGGCGTGGACCATGTCAACAGTCGAGGGCTACGCGCAGGGAGTACCCTGCTGGATCGACCTCATCACCAGCGATGTCGACAGCGCACGAACGTTCTACGGTGAGCTGTTCGGTTGGTCGTACGGCTCCTACCCGATGCCCGGCGACGCGACCTACTACATGAGCACGATCGACGGCAGGAACGTCGCCGGCCTCATGCAGCTTGCGCCCGCGATGGAGGGCGACGCGCCGGCCTGGCAGACCTACCTCGCTGTTGACGACGCTGACGCGGCAGCCGGGCGGGTGACGGACGCCGGCGGCACCGTGCTGTTCCCCGTCGATGAGATCCCGGGGTCGGGCCGCATGACGATCGCCTTCGATCCGAGCGGAGCGAAGTTCGGGTTGTGGCAGACGACCGGTCACATCGGATCGGCTGTGGTCAACCAGCACGGCGCCCCGATCTGGCATGAGCTGCAGGCCGACGATCCGGCCCGGGCGGCCGACTTCTACAGTGCCGTCACCGGCGTGGAGGCGAAGACCTCCGACGTCGACGGCATCCCGTACATCGAGCTGCTCGTCGAGGGGAAGTCCTCTGCCGGCATCATGCCCAAGCAGGCAGCCGACCAGCCGAACGCGTGGCTGGTCTACTTCGGAGCGCACAGCCCCGACGAGACGGCCGCCAGGGCTGCAGAACTCGGCGGCCGGGTTCTACAACCGGCGTTCGACATCCCGGGCATCGGGCGCATGGCCGTGCTGGCCGATCCGCAGGGCGCAGTGTTCGCCGTGATGAGGGGTGAGGGCTGAGCTTCCGCGCCGCTCGTCTCAGCCACCCGGGCCGGTAACGTGGGCACATGGCCCATCTCCTGCACCTCGACTCGTCCGCCGATCCGGAACGCTCCCGCTCCCGGGCGATCGGCCGCACCTTCGACGAAGCCTGGCTGAAGGCCGACCCGGCGAACACCATCACGCACCGCGACCTGCACGCGAACCCGGTGCCGCACATCGCCGACGCTTCGCTGCACTGGCCGGCACGGCTCCGGCCGGAGGGATCCCACCCGCCCGCTGAAGCGGAGGCGTTGCAGGCGGAGCTCATCGAGGAACTGGTCGCCGCAGACGTGCTCGTGGTGGGCGCTCCGCTCTACAACTACTCCCTGCCGTCGACGCTCAAGGCCTGGATCGACCACATCCACGTTCCCGCGGTCACCGCCCCGTTCGACGTCGACACGCAGCCCATGAAGGGCCGGCCCGCGGTCATCCTCTCGAGCCGCGGAGCATCCTACGACGCGGGTTCGCCGACAGCCGACTGGGACCACGAGATCCCCGCCCTGAGCCTCATCCTCGGAACGGCCCTCGGCATGGAGATCACCGTCATCCAGACGAACCTGACGCTCGCCGACAGCGTCGCCGCGCTCGCCCCGCAGCTGGGCCGCAGCAACGCGGAACTCGCGGCGGCACACGAGGCTGCGGCGGAGACGGCCGCCCGGCTCGGCACCTCGGCCGCGTAGATGCGGGCTGGCGGCGTGGACCGGCGCGCCTCCACACCGGCGCCCCCTCCACACCGGCGCACCCTCCACACCGGCGCACCCCTCCACACAGGCGCTCCCCTCCACGCAGGCCCCCGCCACGCAAGCCCCCCGCCGCGATTGGCCGCCGAAGCCGGCAACTGCGACGATCGGATGAGCGGCTACCCGTGCCGCGAGGGTGAGGTGCAACATGCGGATCGTCGTCGTCGGAGCCACAGGAAACCTCGGCACAGCGACGCTCCGGCGAATGCAGGACGCGCCCGAGGTCACCGAGCTGGTCGGCATCGCCCGTCGGAGACCCGATGAGCACGCCGAACCGTACTCCGGGGCCGAATGGCAGACTATCGACATCGGCGCGCCCACGGCGGCGGCAGCCCTGACGACGGCGTTCGCCGGAGCCGACGCAGTCATCCACCTCGGCTGGGCGCTGCAGCCGAGCCACGACGAGCGGAGCATGTGGCGCACCAACGTCACGGGCACGGCGAATGTGCTGCACGCAGCATCCGGTGCAGGCGTCGGCCATGTGCTCGTCGCATCGTCGGTCGGCGCATACAGCCCCGGCCCGAAACACCGCCGGATAGACGAGACCTGGCCGACCGGCGGCATCCACACCTCGCACTATGCGCGCCACAAGGCCGTGAACGAGAGGGCGTTCGACCAGTTCGAGCAGGAACACCCCGACATCACACTCACCCGGTTCCGGCCGGGGCTCGTCTTCCAGGAGGGTGCCGGCCACGAGATCGCGGGGCTCTTCCTCGGCGGGCTGCCGATGGGCTGGCTGAAATATGTGCGGCCGCCGGTCATCCCACTGCCGGCCCAGATGGTGTTCCAGGCGATCCACGCCAGCGACGTCGGAGATGCGTTCTGGCGCGCGGTGGAACGGCGGGCCGGCGGTGCGTTCAACATCGCAGCCGAACCGGTGCTCGATCCGCAGCTCATCGCCCGGGTGATCGGTGCCCGCCGGGCCGTGCCGGTGCGGCTGCTGGCGGCGAAGTTCCTCGTCTGGCTGACCTGGCGGCTCCGCATCCAGCCGACGCCGCCGGGGTGGGTGGACATCGCGGCCACCGTTCCGATCATGTCCACTGAGCGGGCGCGCGACGTGCTCGGGTGGGAACCGCAGGTGTCGTCGACCGATGCCCTCGCCTCAATCGTGGCCGGCCTCGCGCACGACACCCGCACGCCGGGCTCCGGGCCGCTCGGGGGCTGAATGCGAGCATCCAGAATTCCCGGCCGGAGCGCCCGCGACCGTAACCTCAGCGCCCGCGTCGCTCCAGCCGGGCAGCCTTCCGCTGGGCGGACGACGCCTGCAGATTCGAGAGGATCACGAGCACCTCGGGCAGCGTGCCGAGCAGGAAGGCCGCGTACAGCGGAACCGACACGATCAGCAGGCCCCACGCCGCAACGAACACAGCAAGTGAGGTGCGACCTCCGGCCCGCACGACGATGGGTGGATCGGGGAATTCGCGGCGATCATCCTCGCCGAGATCCGTCACATCGCTCATGCGTTGCAGTATTGCACCCGAAACCGGCCACCGGCTGCGGATCACGGTGCCAGACTCTGTGCAGAAGAAAGGTCGCGCAGTCATGACACCCGACGACGAACTCCAGGGCCCACCGGGCGAACTCCGCGAGGACCGCCGCATCGGCGGCACCGACCTGACCCACTGGTATACCGCCCTCGGACGGCAGACCGCGCGCGTCGCCGAGGCCGTGAACCGTCGGCTCGGCCCGAACGCCACCCTCATCGTCATCCTCGTCATCGGACTGATCATCGCCATCGGTCTCAGCATCGCCGCCGTGGCGGTGTACGACGCCGTCACCGATTCCGACGGCGTCGCCGGGTTGGACCAGCCCCTGCTCGACTTCGCCATCACCCTGCGCTCCCCCTGGCTCGACACGATCGTGACGGGCTACACCGACATCGCCGGGCCGATCGGGATGCCCGTGATCGCCGTCGGCACCCTGCTGGTGCTCGGCATCCACCGCCGATCCTGGACCCCGGTCATCCTGATCGTGGCGGCCGGGAGCGGCTCGCTGCTGATGACCGTCGCCGGTAAAGACTTCATCGGCCGCGTACGCCCACCCCTCAGCGACGCCGTGCCGCCATATGAGTTCTCGCCCTCGTTCCCGAGCGGCCACACCCTCAACGCGGTGGTCGTGGCCGGGGTCATCGCGTACCTCCTGATCCTGCGGCAGGATCGCGTACGGAACAGGGTGCTGATCATCTCCGCCGCAGCGCTCTTCGCCCTGACCATCGGCCTCAGTCGCGTGTTCCTCGGACACCACTGGTTCACCGATGTGCTCGCCGGCTGGATTCTCGGTGCCGCGTGGCTCGCACTCGTGATCACTGCGCACCGGCTGTACCTGACCGTGCGCGCGGACCACGAGCGCCGAAGAGCGGCCGACGCCCCGGCTGCGTAGCAATCGACGCTTCGGCTGCGTAGCGGTGGTCGTCGCGGGGCTTCGCCGGGCGTGACGTGGGAGCTTGACTCGGCACCGCCGTGCCCTGCGGGCTCGCCGTCGGTGGGTGTGGTTCTGGATGCGCGTGGCCGGGTCGGTGGTGCGGACGGCAGGCGGCGCATGATCCGCAGCTGGTCGGCTGGTGTGGCTGGTGTGGCTGGGATTATGGGCATGGTTCTGCCCGGTGCCGTCCTACCAGGTGTCCTCCTGCCCTGTGTCCTCCTACCCCGTGTCGCTCTGGCGGTGTTCGAGCCACCATCCGGCCGGGGATGGGTCGCTCGATTGTGGCTCGCCGGATCGAGGGTCGCCGGGTCGGGGGTCGCCTGGTCGGGGGTCGCCTGGTCGGGGTGCGCCGCATTCGGGGTGGCCGAGTCGGGGGTCGTCACGTAGAGGCTCGCCGGGTGGAGGGTTGCTCGATTGTCGGGCGGCCGGTGGTGTCGGGGGTGGGGTCGGTGGTGGGCGGTGCCGGGCAGGGTTGTGCGGGCCGGGTGGGTGGTGGCCGGTCTTCTGTCGTGCCCGGTTCTGCTGGCAGGGCCTCGGGGTTTGGGTCCAGTCGAGCCACTCCGGTGGGATGAGGTGCGGGGTGCCGTTTCGGATGGTGAGTTTCCAGTGTGTTTTGTGCACGTTCGAATGGTGGAAGTGGCAGAGCAGCGCCCCGTTGTCGATGTCCGTGAGGCCGCCGGGGTTCGTGTCGGAGAGCCACCCGTCGACATGGTGACTTTCGCACCAGGACGGGGGTGCGTCGCAGCCCGGCCACACACACCCACCGTCCCGTGCCGCGAGGGCGCGGTTCTGGGCGGGGGTGAACAGGCGGCGGGTCTTCCCGTGCTGGAGGACCTGGCCGTGTTCCCCGAACAGGGTCGTGATCACATCCCCGTGACACAGCAGCGCCTCGACCGTTGAGTAGGGGACGGGGGCGGTGAGGCCGTCGATCCAGCCGATGCCGCGGCCGGTGACGACGTCGTCGAGGGTGGCGTGGAGGTTCACGGTCGGTGCGGCACCGTTCAGGCGCGGCATCTCCGGCCGTCCTGCCGCGGCCTGGAGGAGGTTCACGAGCGCGTCGACGCGCTTCTGACCCGTGGTGCGGGTATCCGCGGTCAGACCGTCGACCGGCGCGTCCGGGGCGCCGCCCGCGTCGTCGGCGGGATCGGTGGGGGAGGTGCTGGCCACGGTGCCGTCCGTTGCGGCGGCGCCATCCGCGCCATCCGCGCCTGCTACCGCGGCAGCCGCGTTTGCCTCGCCGAGTGCTGCCGGGTCGGGTTCGAACGCGACGATACGCGGGGACGTGTGCGGCTCCAATGCGGACGCGACGATCGCGGCCATCGACGGCGACAGCAGACCCCGGATCGAGGTCATGCCTGAGCGGTGCGCCTTCAGCTCGAGGTAGCGCTTCTCGTGCAGGTCCGCCTCGCGAGGCTCAGCACCGTCAGGGTCGAGGTGTTCCCGGCACCGGATAGCCAGATCATCCACCTGGTTCGCGGAATACCCGAAACTACCCGACGTCTGCTGAGCCAACGCCACGAGGTCACCCTCCGCTGCCGAGATCTCTTCGGTGAACCCGATCTTCGCGGCGGCCCCGGAGAGACGCCTCGTAATCGACGTCGCCGCATCCACCCCCAGCTCGCCCCGGGCCAGCGCCTCCGCAACCTGCGGGAAACGAGGTGGGTTCGGCAACCCCACCAACGACATGCTCGTGTGCACCTGCGAGGCGAGCTTCATCCTGCTCAAGATCGTCTCCGCCCGCGCACCGGTGATCGCCGCCAAAAACTTCGGAACCGACCGCACGTTGTGCGACCGGGCAAGACCCTCCGCCCCGAACTCCGCAGCAGAACGAGCCGCCACCTCCCCAGCCATCCGCACACGCAGGCCATCGACGATCCGGCCCAACGACTCCACCTGCACAGTCGCAGCCACCAGCTCGTCGTCGGCAAGCCCGCAGGGCGCGGCAGCCCCACCGCCCGACGCCAACAACGCGTCAAACCCCCGCCGGGCATCCAGAACCCACGACACCACCGACAAGAAGTCGGGTGCGGGAGCAGCTGGCTGGTTCATACCCGCAGTCAAACACCAACCACTGACATTGCCTCAACTACGGCAACAGCGTGCAATTCCGGCGCGAGCGGGCAGACTGTTCACGACCGAGACCTCACGTTCCGGCGAGTCCGAGCGTCTACAGAGTGTGAACATGAAACCGCCCTTCGAGAGAGTGGTCGCCGAGCACGGCGCCACGGTGCTGCGCGTCTGCCGTGCGGTGCTCGGGATGCCCGATGCCGAGGATGCCTGGTCCGAAACGTTCCTCGCCGCCCTCGGCGCGTATCCGGAGCTTCCACACGATGCGAACGTCGAGGCGTGGCTCGTCACGATCGCCCACCGCAAAGCGATCGATGCGACCCGGGCGCGCAGCCGCCAGCCGATCGCCGTCGAGGATGTGCCGGAACGGGCATCCAGAACCGGCAGCAGCTCAGACGGCAACGGTGACCGCAACGGCAACAGCCACAGCTCGGCGGACCGCCTCGATTCCCTCGCGCTCTGGCAGGCCGTCGGCTCACTGCCCGAGAAGCAGCGGCTCGCGGTCGCGTACCACTACCTCGGCGGGCTGCCCTTCGCCGACGTCGCCCCCCTTCTCGGAGGGAGCGTCGAAGCGGCCCGCCGCGCCTCCTCCGACGGAGTGCGCGCCCTGCGCCTCGTCTACCAGCCCCAGCGCGACACCGATCTGGAAGGAGCCGTGCGATGAACACGACCAACGCCGCCCACACGTCCGCCGGATTCGACTTCAGCCCCCGAGGGCCGGAATCCGCAGAACTCGCGGGCGCCGTCGCCCGGTTGCACGCCCGGCTCGAACAGCAGGCTCTGGATGCCCGCCTCCTCGACCTCGCCTACACAACGGTCGACACCCCCGTCGGATCGCTGCTGCTCGCCGCCACCGAGACCGGCCTCCTGCGGGTCGCCTACGACATCGAGGGTCACGATTCCGTGTTGGATACGCTCGCGGCCCGGGTCGGTGCGCGGATCCTGCGCGCACCGAAGCGTCTCGACGCCGTGGCTTTCGAGCTGGACGAGTACTTCGCCGGCACCCGTCGCGTGTTCGACGTTCCGCTCGACCTGTCACTGTCGAGCGGCTTCCGCCAACTCGTGCAGAGGCATCTGCCCGGGATCGCCTACGGCAGCACCGAGACGTACAAGGAGGTCGCCTTACTCGTCGGGAATCCGCGGGCCGTGCGCGCAGTCGGATCGGCGTGCGCGACGAACCCGCTGCCCGTCGTGGTGCCGTGCCACCGGGTGCTGCGGAGCGACGGCGGCCTCGGCGGGTACATCGGCGGGCTCGCGGCGAAGACGGCGCTGCTCGAGTTGGAGGGTCGGGTGGCGCGCGGCTGAGCCCCCGCCCGCCGGCGGCGCCGCGCGCGGGCCGGCGGTGGGGCCCGGAGGCCGCCGGCCGTCGCGGCACAATGGGCGGCAGGGCACGATGGGCGGTGGGCGGCGGCAGCGGGGCGGCGGCTGCATACGCGCCCATTTGTCGCATCCGCGCTTGCGCGCGCAAGCGACAAAGCGCGGCGCAAGCTCGGCAGCGCGGGCGCCGCGGGGGCCGGACGGGATCGGGGCGGGCGGGCGGAGACGGCGCGTTCGGTGGATGCGCGCCTGTTTGTCGCAACCGCGCCTGCGCGGGCGGGCGCGGAAGCGACAAACCGAAGCGCAAGCCTCGACGCTGGCGCGGACGGTCGCGGCGGCCGGGCGCGGGGCGGCGGGCGGGCGGGGCGGCGGGCGGCGGCCGGCCGCGGGGCGGGCGGGGCATGGCGGCGCGGCGCGGGGCGGGCGGGGCGGGGCGGAGACGGCACGTTCGGCGGATGCGCGCCCATTTGTCGCAACCGCGCCTGCGCGCGCGGGCGCGGAAGCGACAAACCGCGGCGCAAGCCCCGACGCGGGCACGGCCGGGCGCGGGGCGGCGGGCGCGGCGCGGCGGCCGCGGGGCGGCGGCCGGACGCGGGCGGCGGGGCGGCGGGCGCCGGGCGCGGGGCGGCGGGCGCGGGGCGGCGGCCGGGCGCGGGCGGCGGGGCGGCGGGCGCCGGGCGCGGGGCGGCGGGCGCGGGGCGGCGGCCGGGCGCGGTGCGGGCGGGGCGCCGGGCGCGCCCGCCTCAGCCGAGCAGCTCGCCGGGGTGGGTGAGCCGCCAGAACGGGTCCGGCCCGTCGAGCCCCGCCTCGAGCTGCAGCGGCACGGTGACGGTCTGCCCGGCGACGCTGAAGCGCAGGTCCCCGGCCGCGGTTCCCGCGTCACCTTCGCTGAGCGACACCGGATCGCCGGCCACGCTCACCGGCGTGCTCGACCAGACGACGGTGGAGGCATCCTGAGCCGCCACGACCGGCACGGTCGCACCCCACACCGACGTGTAACTGCCGACGACCTGGCCCACCGTCGACAGCGGAACACTCGTGAACCCGAGTTTGGCGCTGTCGAGCAGCGCGGTCACGGCCTGGCGAGCGGCCTCCGAACTGGCGGCGCCGAGAACCACGCCGACGACGCTGAACGGCGCGCCGGCCACGGTGAAGTCGGCGGAGAAGAGCAGGCACGAACCCGCTTCATCCGTCGTGCCCGTCTTGAGCCCGTCGATCCCGTCGGAACCGAGCAGCGTGTTCGTGTTGGTGAGCTCGGAGAGGCCCGGGATGCTCTCCTTCTGCGTCGAGACGACCGCCGCCAGAACGGGGTTGTCGAGCGCGAGCGAAGCCAGTTCCAGCAGATCGGTGGTGGTGCTGACGCTCGCCGGATCGAGTCCGCTCGAATCGACGACGTGGGTGCCGGTGAGCCCGTGCGCATCGATGAAGGCCTGCGCCGCGGTGAGGTAGTCGGGGATCGAGCCGAACGCCCAGGTGACAAGTGTCTCGCTGTAGTTGTTCGCCGATTCCATCAGCATGATCTCGATGACCTGCCGTTCGGTCAGAACCTGTCCCTCATTGACGAGCACGTACGATCCGCCGACCGCCCGCGTCGAATCGAGGAACGCCACGTCGGCGGCGGTCATCGTGATGCTCGGCCCGTCGTCGGTGAGCGTCAGCGGTTTCGCCTGCAGCACCACGAGCGCGGTGAGGATCTTCGTGACACTCGCGATCGGCACCGGTCCGGACTGCCCGCTGGAGGCCAGCACGTCCGCCGAATCCTGGAGCGAGATCGCGCTCGAGCCCTGCGCCGGCGTCGCGACCGCTGCCGCCGGCGCCGCCTGCACCGCGGGCAGTTCGAGCGTGACAGCCGCCGCGGGAAGGGGCGCCGTGAGCACCACGGGCACGTAGATGCCGGCCGCGACGAGCATGAACAGGATGCCGAGAACCACCACCCTCCTGACGAGGAACTGGCGTCGGGTCGGGGTCACCGCGCCATCGTATCCGAGCCCGCCTGACAGGCAGGTGGAGGGCGCCGATCGGCGCGCGCGGCACCAGCCGCAGCGACGAGACAGCAGCGACGTCGACGGCGGCTGCAACAGCAACAACAGCAGCGCGATCAGGTCGCGCTGAGCACCCCGGTCGCCAGGAGCACCATCAGCACGGCGCCGAGCGCCACCCGATACCAGATGAACACGGTGATCGGGTGCCGCGCGACGAACCGCAGCAGCCAGGCGATCGAGACGTATGCGACGGCGAAACTGATGACCGTGCCGATGACGACGGGCAGCCAGCCGACGGTGGAGCTCACCGCGCCGGCCTCGCTGACACCCTCATAGGCACCGGCTCCGACCAGCGCGGGGATGGCCAGGAAGAACGACAGCCGTGTGGCGGAGAGCCGGTCGAGCCCCCGCAGGAGCCCGGCGGAGATCGTCGCGCCCGACCGGGAGACGCCGGGGATGAGGGCGATGCACTGGAAGACGCCGATGATCAGCGCATCTTTCAGCGTGAGGCTCTCCTCGGGTCGCGACTGCCGGCCGACACGCTCGGCGACGAACATCACGACGCTCCACAGGATGAGTCCGGCGGCGACGACCCAGAGGTTCCGGAGCGGCCCGGAGACCAGCCCCTTGGCGGCGAACCCGACGACACCGATGGGCACGGATCCGGCGATGACGAGCCACGCGAAGCGGTAGTCGGGGTTCCGCCGCGCATCCGCCGCGAAGAGCCCCCGCAGCCAGGCCGCGACCAACCTGCCGATGTCGGCGCGGAAGAAGAGGATGACCGCGAGAATCGCACCGAATTGGATGATCGCGGTGAACGCCGTCACACCGGCATCGTCGATCGGCAGCCCGAGCAGCTTCTCGGCGAGGGTCAGGTGGCCCGTGCTCGACACCGGGAGGAACTCCGTGAACCCTTCGACGACGCCGAGGATGACGGCGAAGAGGAGGTTCATGCGCGGGCCTTCCGACGGCGGCGGAGAACGTCGACGACGATCGGCAGCACCGAAACGATCACGATGAGCACCGCGATGATCTCGATGTTGTTCGCGACGAACGGGATGCCGCCCAGGAAGTACCCGGCCAGCGTCAGCAGCAGCGCCCACGCGACGCCGCCGATCCCGTTCCAGAGGAGGAACGAGCGGAACGGCATCGCCGACATGCCGACGATCGGCGGAACGAACGTTCGCACCAGGGGAACGAAACGGGCGAGCACCAGGGCCCTGCCACCGTATCGGGTGAAGAAGTCATCGGCCTGGTCGCGGTACTTCGTCTTGAAGAGGCGCGCCTCGGGCTTGAACAGCCGCCCGCCGAAGCGACGACCGATGTGGTAGCCGGTCTGGTCCCCGAGGATGGCGGCTGCGGCGACCGCGATCACCAGCACGGGCAGGGTGAGGCCGAGCGGCACGGCGAGCAGTGCAGCCGTGAAGACCAGGGTGTCGCCGGGCAGGAACGGGAACAGCAGCCCCGTCTCGATGAACACGATCGCCATCACGACGACCAGCACCCAGGGTCCAGCACCTTCGAGCAGCGCGGTCGGGTCGAGAAGGCTCGCTGCGTGCAGGGGGGCAGCATGCAGGGGGGCGGTGTGGATGCTCGCGGCAGGGATGCTCGCTGGTGACACGCTCATCGGGCGGCTCCTTGTCGTGGGTCGTTTCCACGTTAGGCACCGCCGCCGCCGAGCGAATCAGCCGAGCGGAGCATCCTCGGCGTACATCGCTGTGATGACCCCGGGTGGGTCAGCCCTTCCCCTTGCCGCCGTTTCCGTTGCCGTTCCCGTTCCCGTTGTTGCCGTCACCCGGGGCGGGGGTGGCTGAGGTGTCCGGCGCCTCCGGCGGGGTCGGCGTCGTGACCGGGGTTGCCGGTGCGGCCGGAGTGGGCGGTGCAACCGGCGTGGCCGGCACTGATGGCAGGGCCGACTCGGGAGTATCGCCCGTCCCGTTCTCGGGAGCCTCGGTCGAGACCGGCGCGACGTTGGCCGGATCGGTTGCCGGATCCGTCGACGGATCCCCCGTCTGCGTCGAGGCAGGAACGGGCTGTGCCGGGTCGGCTGTGGGCGTGGAGGCCATCAGGCTCCCTCCGAGCCACACCGCGCCGGCCAGGGCTGCTGCCGCGGCGACCGCCACGACCGCGATTCGACGGCTGCGACGCTCCGGGATGACGGCTGCCGGCGCTGCCGGGAATGCCGCGGTCGCTGCCGTTTCGGCCGTTCCCGAAGACGCATCGGCCTGCGCCGCTGCCCCCGCCGCCGCCGGTGCCCCTGGTGCCGCCGCCCCCGCCGCCCCCGCCGCAGCCGCAGCCGCAGCCGGCAGCACCATGGTCGGCCGGGCAAGAGGGGCGGTGGCGTCGTCCACAGTCGGCTCGGCCGACGCCTCCCAGGTCGCGAGGTCGGCGACGATGTCGTGCGAGCGGATCGCCACGTCGAGCGCGGTGGGCCTGGCGAGGGGGTCCCGCGCGGTCATCCAACTGAGCAGGGAGACCCAGCTCGCCGGGATCCCGCCACCGATGACCGGATCCCGGGACGCCCGCGCACTCATTGCCTCAACGACCGTGCCGGGGTATTCCCGGCGCCCGGTCAGGCCTTCGAGGATCACGAGGCCGAGCGCGTAGACGTCCGCCTCCGGGCCGGGCTCGGCCCCCGCGGCCTGCTCCGGGCTGAGGTACGACGCGGTGCCGATGATGGTTCCCACGGTGGTCATCCGGTCGGCGCCCACCAGGTGGGCGATGCCGAAGTCCGCCAGCTTCGCGCGGTGGGTCGGTGAGGGCAGGCCCGTCGGGGCGAGCAGGATGTTCGCCGGTTTCAGATCGCGGTGCACGATGCCCTGCGCGTGCATGGCGGCGAGCCCTTCGGCGATGTCGGTCGCGACCTGGGCCGCCACCGCACCCCGGAGCGGTCCATGGTCGAGCGTCGAGCGGAGGTCCGGCCCGTTGACCAGTTCCATCACCAGGAAGCTCGGCACCGTCTCGTCGCCCGAGGCGAGGTGGGCGTCGTACATCGTGACGAGGTGGGGGTGGTTCAACCGGGCCAGCACATCGACTTCGCTCCGGCGTCGGGAGTCGTCCCGGGCTTCACCAGCATTGAACAACTTGACGGCGACCTTCCGGCCGAGCTGCTCGTCCGTCGCCTCGTACACCGTCGACATTCCGCCGGAGCCGATCCTGCGGGTCACCGCGTAGCGGCCGGCCAGCACCCGGCCGACCCAGCCTCCGCCTTCGGAATCCATGGCTGCCTCTCCGCGCGTGAATCTTGGTGCTTGCTGGGTAATGGTCGGATTGCTAGTCAAACTAGCAATCCGTGACGGACACTAGTAATTGTGACTGATTCGTTCGACTTCAGCGACCTGGTGCGACCTGATGCGGTTCCAGGGCCCGATCCGGTTCAGGATGACACGAACGTGCTCGAAGCCCTGCACATGTACCGCGCGGCCGAGGCTGCCATGCGGCGCCGCACCGGCTCGGCGATGGGGCTCGGCGACAACGACCTGCTGGCACTGCGTTTCATTCTCGACCAGCGTGCCGCCGGCCATCCGGTCGCTTCGAAGGACATCACGCGGTACCTCGGGATCTCGAGCGCCTCGACGACGGTTCTGATCCGCCGCCTCGAGTCGGGCGGCTTCATCGAGCGCCGGGAGAACAGCGCAGACCGCCGCTCGAGCGAGATCGTGCCCACCCAGGCCGCTGAGGGAGACACGGGGCCGCTGCTGGCTGTCGCCCAGAACCACATGGCTGCCGCGACCCAGACCCTCACGGCCGAGGAAGCGCGGATCGTGTCCCGCTTCCTGACGACGATGCGCACCACCGTCGACGGGATCGGCGCGAAGTAGAGCGCTTCTCTACACCCATTCGTCAACTCATGTCAATGGATTGCTAGTCCAATGAACTAGTTGTTATGTTCTCGTCCATGAACATTCTCGTTGTCATCATCGCCGTCATCGCGGTCATCCTGCTCATCACGGGCGGGGTCACGCAGTCGCTCAGCTTCCTGCTCTGGATCGGGGTCGTACTGCTCGTCATTGCTCTGATCGTCTTCCTGCTCCGGTTCATCACCGGCAACCGTCGCGTCTGAGGACGACCATGAGTCTCGGATCAGGCATCTTCCTCTTCGTCGTGGGCGCCATCCTGGCGTTCGCGCTCGACATCCAGGTCTCCTGGGTCGATCTGCACCTCGTCGGCTACATCCTGATGGCCGCCGGCGTGATCGGCATCATCCTCGGGATCGTGCTCATCACCCGGCGCCGCCAGAGCACCATGACCACGCGGTCCGCCGTCGATCCCGTCAGCGGCGAGCAGGTCTCCCGCCGCACGATCGATCGCGACGACCCCCTCGTCTAGTCAGCCGATCGACAAGCTCCTCGGGAATCGCTACCGGCTTGTCGAACCCCTGGGGCACGGTGGCATGGCCACCGTGTTCCGGGCCCGCGACGAACTCCTCGGGCGCGACGTCGCGATCAAGGTGTTCCACACCGCCGAAGCCCAGTCCGGGCGGATCGACGGCGAACTCGCCGTTCTGGCGTCGCTCGACCACCACGCTCTCGTGCAGCTCATCGATGCGGGATCCGAGACCGACGAATACGGGCGTGCCAACCGGTACATCGTGATGGCTCTCGTCAACGGCACGGATCTGCACGTGCACCTCCAGAGCCGCGCACGTCTCTCTGCCAGGCATATCGCCGAGATCGGCTACGACATCGCCGAGGCTCTCGACTACATGCACGCCCGGCGGGTCATCCACCGCGACATCAAGCCCTCGAACATCCTGCTCGTCGACTATCGGGACGGCTCGGCCAGGGCCCGGGCCAAGCTGACCGATTTCGGTATCGCCCTCGCCGACGACCGCGAACGCCTCACCGCGCAGGGTGTCACGACAGGCACCGCCGGCTATCTCAGCCCCGAGCAGGCCTCCGGCGGCGAGGTGACGACCGCCTCCGACGTCTACTCCCTCGGCCTGGTGCTGCTGCAGTGCTTCACGCGGCACCTCGAGTTTCCGGGGAGTGTCGTCGAGTCGGCGGTCGCGCGACTGGAGCGCGACCCGGTCGTCCCGGCGGAGCTGCCCGAACTCTGGCGGCGGCTGCTCCTGGCGATGACGGATCGCAACCCGCACAACCGTCCGCAGCGCCACGATCTCGTGGCCGCCCTCCGCCAGGTGGTGATCGCTGAGAGCGGCCGCCACAAGGGAGACGCCCTCGAACCGCTCTTCCCCGACGAGGCGCTCCGCACCGCCGCGCTCGTTCGCACAACGATTCTCGACACTCTCCCGAACGAAGCACTCGACCGCGTGACGGCGATGGCCGCGAGGCTGTTCTCCGCCCCGATCGCGATCGTGAGCGTCGTCGACCACGACAGGACCTGGTTCCGGTCGCACTACGGCGAGGCCGTCGACCAGATCGCCCGGCAGGTCGACCTCTCGAGCTCACCCACCCCGAGCACCGGGCCGGTCATCGTCGAAGACGGGCGGACGGATGATCGCACCAGGGCCAATCCCCTCGTCACCGGGCCCCTCGGACTGCGGTTCTACGTCGGCGTGCCGCTCCGCCGGGCGAACGGCGCGGTGATCGGCACCCTCAGTGTGCTGGACGTCGTTCCCGGCACGGCGACCGAAGCCGACGTGGCGAACCTCGAAGACCTCGCCGCACTGGTGGTCAACCAGCTGGAGCTCCGCCAGCTGAGCCTGCAGACGACGGTGGAGATGACCGCGCCGGGCAGCTGACCGCTAGACCACTCCCGCCGTGCCGAGCAGCGTTCCGACGACGAACGTGGCGACCAGTGCCAACGCGCCGCCGACGACCACCCGCACGGTGGCGCGCCCGATGGGACTGCCGCCGAGCCGCGCGCCGATCACACCGGTCGCCGCGAGCGCGAGGATGACCACGACGAACGTGACCGGCACCCGCACGGCCTCCGGCGGGAGAAGGATGGCCAGCAGGGGCAGGATCCCCCCGACGAGGAACGCCAGCGCCGACGCACCCGCGGCGTTCCACGGACTGACGACATCGTCTTCGTCGATGTTGAGTTCCATCGCGAGGTGCGCTCGCAGAGCATCCTTCTCGGTCAGCTCGACCGCGACGCGGTGCGCGGTCTCGGGCGTCAGGCCGCGGGACTCGTAGAGCCCGGCCAGCTCCGCGAGTTCGCCCTCGGGATCTTCCTTCAGTTCGGTGCGTTCCTTCTCGATCAGCGAGCGCTGGCTGTCGCGCTGGCTGCTCACCGAGACATACTCGCCGAGCGCCATGGAGACGGCACCACCGATGAGCGCCGCGGAACCGGCCGCGAGGATGGCGGGGGTGGAGGAGCTCGCTCCCGCGACACCGACGACGATGGCAGCGACGGACACGATGCCGTCGTTCGCCCCGAGAACACCGGCCCGCAGCCAGTTCAGGCGCCCCGCGAGGCTGCCGGAGTGCGGTTCGTGGGGTTGCTGGGCGAAGGCGGAGTCACTGCTCGGAGTGGTCATGCAGTCACTGTAGGCGCTAAGAAAGCTGGAAGAAACTCGCGAGATTCTTGAATGGTCGGATCCCCCCTCCCCGAGCCCCCCGCCCCCCTTCACCCAGAGAGCACCTCATGACCACCCACACGGCACCACCCCGCCGCGTCGCCCCGGACAGGATCGACCGCGCCCGGCGTACCCGCACGCGGCGACGGTTGCGGAAGGCCGACCTGCTCGTCGTGCTCTGCTGGTCATCCGTCGCCGCTGCCGTCTCGCTGTTCCTCGCGTACGGCGGCCTCTCCGAGGTGGTGGATGTCGCGTCCGCCCTCACCGCGCTCGGCATCGTCACCGGGCTGGTCGGCAGCGACCTCATCCTGGTCATGCTCGTTCTGGCCGCCCGCATCCCGGCCATCGACAGGGCTGTCGGGCAGGACACGGCGATGGCGTTCCACCGGAGCCTCGGCAAGCCCGCGCTCTACCTGATCCTCGCGCACGGGGCCCTGCTCACCGTGGGCTACGCGATGTCCGACGGGTCGAACGTCGTCGCGGAGACGATCTCCTTCTTCCAGGACCCCGACCTCGTGCTGGCGTACGCCGGGCTCGGTCTGCTGGTGCTCGTCGTCGTGACCAGCGTCGTCGCCGTGCGCCGCCGTTTCTCGTACGAGGCCTGGCATGTGATCCACCTGCTCAGCTATCTCGCCGTGCTCATCGCCCTCCCCCACCAGCTCTCGAGCGGGGCGGTGCTGGCCGACGGCACCCTGCAGCGGGTGTACTGGATCGGCCTCTACATCCTCGCGTTCGGTTCCATCGCCGTCTTCCGGTTCGCCGTGCCGATCGTCCGGAGCGCCCGGCACGACATCACGGTCTCCGCCGTCGAGACGATAGCCCCGGGAGTCGTGTCCATCCACCTCGCCGGTCGCGACCTCGAGCGTCTCCAGACAGCCGGCGGACAGTACGCCATCTGGCGGTTCTGGTCGGCGAAGACCTGGTGGCACGCCCACCCGATCTCGTTCTCGGCCGTACCGACCCGCACCTCTGCACGGATCACCGTGCGCGACCTCGGTCGCGGCAGTTCCGCGATCTCCCGGGTGCGCCCCGGCACGCGCGTCTCGATCGAGGGCCCGTACGGCATCTTCACCGACGACGTGCGTGCAGCCCCCCGGATCGCGGTCGTCGCGGCCGGCATCGGAATCACTCCCGTGAGATCGCTGCTCGAGGGCTCCACCCTGCGCCCCGGCGAGGCGACCGTGCTGCTCCGCGCCACGGATGCCTCGCAGCAGTACCTCTGGCAGGAGGTGGGCGCGCTGCCGAGCATGCAGGGCAGCGCGGTCTACAGCATGGTCGGGCCCCGGCCGCCGGGGCTCGCGACGTGGATGTCGGCTGAAGCCCTCTCCCGCGGCGTCACGCTCTCCTCCGCCTTCCCGCACCTGCTGGGTTCCGACCTCTACGTCTGCGGCCCGCAGTCCTGGGCCGACCTCGTGATCCGCGATGCCCGAGCCGCAGGCCTGCCCGAGAAGCAGATCCACGTCGAGAGGTTCGACTGGTGAGGCGACGCGCAGCGGTCTGGAGCGTACTGTCCTCGGGTGCCGTGCTCGCGATCGGCTGGCAGCTGGGGGCGCATGCACAGGCGTCTACCGGTCTCGCCGAGACGGCCGTGACCCCGGATGCCTCGTCGGCGTCATCCGCGAACGCCGCACCCGCGCCCGCCCCGTCAGCGTCCGCGTCCGCGACACCCGCTCCCTCATCCTCGGCTTCGGCCTCGGCGACCGCGGCCCCGTCGGCCACTCCGACCCCCGAAGCCACCGCTGCCGCACCGTCCGGAACCTCCGGCACCTTCACCGGCAGCAGCGTCTCGACCCGCTACGGCAGCGTGCAGGTGCAGGTCGTCGTCGCGAACGGCTCGATCACCGACGTGGTGGCGCTGAAACTGACCGACGACGACAATCGGTCGGTCTCGATCAGCAACCGCGCTGCCCCGGTGCTCCGCAAAGAGGTGCTCGCCGCACAGTCGGCAAAGGTGCAGAGCGTCTCCGGCGCGACGTACACGAGCGACGCCTACCTGACGTCGTTGCAGTCCGCGCTCGACCAGGCGGGGCTGTGACGATAGTCGCCCACGTGTTCGACACGATGGGCACCACCGCGAGCATCCGCCTCGCCGGACGCACACCTGCGGCCGGAGTACTGGCCGCCGTCGAGGCGTGTTTCGCCGGGTACGACGAGCAGTTCAGCCTCTACCGAGCGGACTCCGAGATCAGCCGGGTCGCCCGCGGTGCGCTGGCTCTCCCGCACACCAGCGAGAGCTTCCGCGACATGTACGCCGAAGCGTTGCACTGGCGGAGCGCCACCCGGGACTCGTTCTCGCCGCACCGGCCCGACGGGGTGCTCGACCTGTCGGGTGTGGTGAAGGCGAAGGCGATGGATGCCGCGGCGGCACTCCTCGGGGAGGCCGGCCTCACGGACTGGCTGCTGAACGTCGGCGGTGACATCGTGCTCGACGGGCGGTGCGCCGGTGCACTCTGGCGCGTCGGCGTCGTCGACCCGGATGACCGGCGGAGCCTGCTCTGCACGCTCGACCTCGACGACGGCAGGCGGGGGATGGCGACATCCGGAACCAGCGAACGCGGCGAGCACGTCTGGCGGAACAGCCTCACCCCGGACTACCGCCAGGTGACCGTCGTCGCCGACGACATCGTGACGGCCGATGTGCTCGCCACGGCGATCCTCGCGGGTGGGCGGGAACGGCTCGACGAAGCCGTCGACGAGTTCGGTGTCGACGTCATCGCGGTGGACGCCGATGGCGGCGTGGTCGCGACCGCGCGGATGCGCCACGCCCACGGATTCTCCCCGGCGTGAACACCCCCACCCCACAGGGCCCGCCAGCACCCCGAGACCTAGACTGCCCCCATGACTGACCCCCGCCGCATCCTGCTCGTCGAAGACGACCGGCAGCTCTCCGGGATGCTCGAACAGCTGCTCGCGAGCGAAGGCTACGACGTGGTCGTTGCGCGCGACGGCCAGCGGGCACTCCATGAAGGGCTCACCCAGGCCTTCGACGTGCTGGTGCTCGACCGCGGCCTCCCCGTGATCGAGGGGCTCGACGTTCTCAGCCGGCTGCGCGGGCGCGGCGTCCTCACGCCCGCCCTCATCCTCTCCGCGCTCGGCAACCCCGCCGACCGTGTAGAAGGGCTCGACCGCGGCGCGGAGGACTACCTCGGCAAACCGTTCGACATCGACGAACTTCTGGCGCGCATCCGGGCCCTGCTGCGACGCCACCAGACCGTCACGCCGATACTGCGGGTCCCCGGCGGCGAGTTCGACACCGGATCCCGCAGCGTGGCCACGGCCCACGCAGGAACGGTGCTGCTCTCCCAGCGTGAGGCTGAGCTCCTGGAGCGGCTGGCGAGGCGGCCCGGGCAGGTCTTCGAACGCGCCGACCTCCTGGGCTCCGTCTTTCCCGACGCCGACGATCTCGGCGTCGTCGACACGTACGTGCACTACCTCCGCAAGAAGCTCGGCCGGGGCTCTGTGCTCACCGTGCGGGGCGTCGGCTACCGCCTCGGAGCGGTGAAGTGAGGCGCGGCGGCGGGGCGCGCGCCGGGGGTACTCGCTCCGGGGGTACTCGCTCCGGGAGCGGCGATTCCCTGCGAGGCGCCGCGATCCGGCTCACCCTGCAGTTCATCGCTCTGATGACCGTCGTGCTCGTGATCGTCGCGGGCGTCGTGTTCGCGATCGTGAGCGTCGACGTGAACGAATCGAACCAGCGCTCCGTCGTCGTCGCCTCCCAGCTGGACTCTGTGCAGGAGACCCCGAGCGGAACGTACATCACCGTGGTCGAACACGGTCGACAGATCTCCTCGGACGGACTGCCCGACGGCCTGGTCGACACGGATGCCCTCGCCTCCGCCGCGGCGCTGGCCGACACGGGCGACGGCCGGGGCGGCGGGGGCAGCAGCGGGGGCGGCACCGGGGGCGGTTCGAGCGCCCTGCAGAGCCAGCGCACCGTCGACGGGCAGACCTACCTGATCAACACCTCCCGCCACGGGGACCGGATCGTGCAGGTGGCGGTCAACCTCTCCGAGGGCAGCGAGGAACTGACCCGGCTCGCTGTCGCCCTGGTGATCGCCGGGCTGGTCGCCCTCGTGGTCGCGGCCGCCCTCTCGTACCTCATGGCCCGGCGCGCCATCCGGCCGCTCGCAGATGCCCTCGAGCTGCAGCGCCAGTTCGTCGCCGATGCCAGCCACGAGCTCCGCACACCCCTCACGATCCTCAGCACGCGGGCGCAACTCCTGCAGCGCCGTGGCCGCTCCGATCTGCCGGCGGATGTCGGGGCCGCCGTCGACGGGATGGTGCGCGACTCGCGGGCCCTCACCGGCATCCTCGACGACCTGCTGATCGCCGCGGACACCCGGAGCGAGGTGCCTCTCGCGCCCATCGATGTGACGCGGACCGCGGACGCCGCCATCGCGACCCTGCAGGACGACGCGGACCGGCTCGGGATCACGCTGTCGCGCTCGGGGACGGGAGCGGACTCCGGGGCCGGGGCCGCGTCGGGGCCGGGGGCCGGGACGGACTCCGGGCCGGCGCCGGGGTCTGGATCAGCCGGGTCGGGGTCAGGGCCGGCGGCGGCGGGGCCGGGGGCGCCGGTCACGGTGAACGGATCCGAGGCCGCGCTGCTCCGCCTCCACATCGCCCTGCTCACCAACGCGCTCGACCACGCCCGGGAGGCGGTGCGCGTCGACATCGCCGTCGAGGGCGGCTCGGTGGTCATCCGCGTCATCGACGACGGCCCGGGATTCGATCCCGCCATCGCCGACCGCGCGTTCGCCCGCTTCGCCAGCACCCGCCCGGCGACCCCTGCCGGCAACGGGGCCACCCACTACGGTCTCGGCCTGGCGCTGGTGGCCGAGATCGCCCGGCGACACCACGGATCGGTGCGCATCGAGCAGCCGACAGGGGCCGGGGTGGGCGCGATCGTCGCCGTGCGCATCCCGCTCAGCACCGCGGCCTGAGGCCGGGAGTCAGGCCGGTTCGGCCGGTTCGGCTTGTTCGCCGGGTTCGCTCGCCGTGATGGGTTCGCCCGGCGCGACGGATGGCCCCGACTGCGGCGCCGACCGTTCCGCGGCATCCGTGCCGCCCGCGGCATCCGCCCCGCTCGCGGGATCCGGCCGGCCCGCGGCATCCGCCCGCCCCGCGGCATCCGCCCGTTCCGCGTCGGCGAACAGCTCGTCGACGTTGGCGTCGGGGTCGCGCACCAGCGCAGCGCTGACGACCGCGTGGACGCGCACGCGGCTCCGAGCATCCCCGCCCCGGGCATCCAGCGCGGGGAGCGCGGCCTCGCCGAGCACCCCGAACGCACGGCTGAGGCTCCGTTGCGTCTCGCGCGACCCGCGCCCGAGCTGCGCGCACAGCTCTTCTGCGAGATCGGCCTCCTCGCCGGGCGGCACCAGCCCCGCCGCCGTGCGCCACGCGCTCCGTGCCAGGCCGTCGTCGGAATCTCGCAGCAGCTCGACCGTGATCGCCGACCAGCCCCGCGGATCGCCGATCTTCGAGAGCGTGTGGAGCGCCTGGCTGCGCGCCTGCGACTCGTCAGCACCGACCTCGTAGACCAGCCGCGGCACCGTCCGTGACGTCGGGTGCCGGAGGAGCGCCCAGGTGAGCATGTCCCGCACGAAGAAGTCGGGCTCGACCGCGCACCGCCGCACCAGCACCTCGACGTACGACTCATCCGGACGGGTGCCCGCGGCGAGCGCGCTCGCCAGACGGTTCGACGACGACTCGTCCTCCAGAGCGATCCGGAGCCGGTCGGCGGCGGTGGACTCTGTCGACGTCATGTTCTCCTCGCTCCGGAAACCACAAAAGCCCCTCCCGAGGAAGAGGCTTTCATGAAAGTGCGGAGCCGGTGGGATTTGAACCCACGGTGGGCTTGACGCCCACTCCACCTTAGCAGGGTGGTGCACTAGGCCGAACTATGCGACAGCTCCAAAAGTGTTGCGTCAGCAAGCATAGCCGACAGCGCAAGTCGTCGTCGACGAGGGCGGGCGGAGTGCGCCCGGAACCCGCCGCACTAGGCTCGCGACATGCAGATCTTCCACATCGCCCGGGCCGCCGACTGGCTGGCCGCGCAGTCCAGCGGCGCTTACACCGTCTCGTCGAGCACGACCACGCTCGCCGAGGAGGGCTTCATCCACGCCTCCACCGCCGCCCAGGTGGGTGCGACCGCGGGCCGGTTCTACCGCGACATCCGCGAACCGCTCGTCGTGCTGGTGATGGATGACCGGCAGATCGTCGCCGCCGGAACCGCCGTCGAGCACGAGGAGGCCGGCAACGGCGAGCGCTTCCCGCACATCTTCGGCCCCATCGACCCGGCCTGGGTCCTGGATGCCCGCCCCGCCCACTTCGACGACACCGGCCAGTTCGTGTACTGAGCCGCGCCGGCCCTGCGACAGCCCGGCTACTGCATCCCGCCCAGTGCGGGCGGCGCGAAGATCGCCCAGAGCAGCGCCAGGAACGTGAGCACGAAGATCGTCGGCGTGACGAACTTCACCACGTTCGCGAAACCTGCCTGGGCCACGATCCGGCGACTCACGGCACTCGGAGCACCCAGCGACGACAGGTCTGCGGCGATGGCCTGCGCCTCGGCCGCCGCCGAGAACTGCACGACCGCGCCGAGGATGCCGGTCGACAGCAGAATGAGGGCCGCAGCCAGGCGGATGGGTGTCGGCTGGTGCCCGAGCCCGGCCATCACGAGGGCGACGCTCGACGTCAGCAGCACGATCGGTCCGAGCTGCGACAGGATGATCTGCAGCCGTGCTGACGCCCACATCGCGTGGAGCTCGTGTTCGGTCATCCGTTCGCCGCCTCTCAGGTCGCACCGGATGCCGGTGCCTCACGACTGACCCTACGTCACGCCGCGGGCCGCGTCGCGCAGGTTGCGGGGGGCTTGCCTCGGCCGTGCGGCCGGGAAAGGCTGGCGTAGTCTGGGGCGGGTGAACAGCGAACTGATGCGCCACTTCGTCGAAGCTGCCGAGCAGCTGAACTTCGCGCACGCCGCCCGTTCGCAGGGCGTCTCGCGGGCGACGCTCGTCGCCTCGATCAAAGAGCTCGAAGCCGAGCTCGGTCACCCGGTGTTCGACTACTCCGCACCGACGACGACGCTCACGCCCGCCGGCGAGGCACTGCTCGCGACGACGCTCGTGCAGTGGGCGAAGTCGGCTGCAGCGGCCGCCGCCGATGTGCCGCCGCCGGGCGGCAAGGCGAAGGCGTCGAAGGGCAAGGGCCGCGCCCCCGCGGTCAAAGGCGCGTCGCGCTCGGGCAAGCGCCGCCAGTCACGCTGATCCGGCGTCTCCCCCGCGCTGATCAGCGCCGCGGCGACCCGGCGGCTCAGACCCCGGTTGCGAGCCCGCCCGCGGGCACCGGAAGCACCGTCGCGATCTCGGTGGTCGTGCGGAGCCCCACCTGCCGCAGCTCGAGCTGGCTCACCACGAGGGCCGCGAGGTCCTGCAGGTTCGCGATTTCGGCGTCCGATGCCGTGCCGGGCAGGAAGTGCATGACGCAGAGCGTGCCGATGACGGTGCCGTCCCCGCGCTTCAGCGGCACCCCCACGTAGAACCGCATGCCGAGCGGTCCGGTCACCAGAACGTGGTCGCGCGTGCGCGGGTCGGAGCGGGCATCCTCGACCACCACCGGCTCGGCCGACGGCACCGAGCTCATCGTGAGGTCGAGTTCGCGGGCCACGCGTTCGACGTCGGGTTCGTAGTGCGCCTTGAACCACACGCGGTCGTGGTCGGCGATGCTCACGAGCGAGATCGGCGCGGAGAAGAGCCGGGCGGCCATTCCCGTGACACGGTCGAGCGCCTCGTCGGGCAGGGTGTCGAGCACGTCGGGCCGGGTGATCTCACCGGGCACGCGCGGCTCACCGGCCTCCGGGAAGAGCGGTTCGAGTTCCTCGTCGCGGTGCCGTCCGCTCTCCGCGATCACCAGCATCTTCAGCAGGGCCACCAGTTCGTGGCGGATGGGCCGGGCATCCGGATCCCGCGCTGTCATCGCGGTGAGAAGCTGCTGCCAGTGCTCGGGCAGGCCCTCGGGGATGCGGGGATCGCGCGAGAGCCTGGCCATCGCCGATTCGACGACGCTGCCGGCGAATTCGAGGTGCTGGGTGAAGCACTCCAGCAGCACGAGTCCGAGCGAGTACACGTCTGTCGCGGGGCCGACGGGGCGGCCCGAGGCCTGCTCGGGGCTGAGGTAGCCGGCGGTTCCCGTCGTGGCCCCCTCCTTGGTCATCCGTTCCATGTCGTCGGCGAGCGCGACTCCGAAGTCGGTGAGTTTCGCGCGGGCGCGGGTCGATCCGTCGCCGTAGTCGACGAGCAGGATGTTCGAGGGCTTGATGTCGCGATGCACCACGTTGTGCGCGTGGATGTAGTCGAGCGCCTCGGCCATGTCGTACCCGAGCTCGGCGATGTGGCGCGCCGACAGCGGGGCGGAGCGGATGCGCTGGTGCAGGTCGCTGCCGTTCACCAGCGCCATCACGATGTACCGGTGCGAGCGCCCGTAGTCGTCGGTGTCGAGCCCGGCATCGTGCAGCTGCACGAGCGCGTGGTGGTCGAGCCCTGCCAGAACGGCGAGCTCCCCTTCCTGGCGGCCGGCCTCGATCGCACAGTTGTGGAACAGTTTGACCGCGACATCCCGACCGAGCACCTCATCGCGCGCCCGGAAGACCGTCGCCATGCCGCCCTGGCCGATCGCCTCATCGAGCCGGTACCGACCACCCAGCACTTTGTCGACAGGGAGGTCACGCGCGCCAGTCACTGGATGCTGCTTTCCGGGATGTTGGTGCACGGATGACCGGCAGACGACAGGCGTGACAGAACGCCTACTCGCACATCGTAACTCAGGCCAGAATCGCCCGGACGACCCTTGCCACCTCCGGGAAGCTCGTGTAACCGTCCTCCTGGCAGAAGTGCCCGGCGCCGGGAACCACCGTGACCTCTGCGTCGAGTGCTGCCGCAAGGTCGTGGCTGAGGGCCGGGGCGACGATCTCGTCATCGTCCGACACGATCATCCGGCGGCTGCGGGTGCACCGGATGATCGGGGCGTAGTCGACCGTGGCGACCGTGAAGCCGTCGATCCCCGGGAGGTTCGCGAGGCGGCGGTCGAAGCCGGAGACGAGCACGAGGCCGCCGAGCCGTGCGGGGCCGGGAGCGGGGCCCAGCAGCGCTGCGAGGGCCTTCAGGGCCGTGATGCTGCCGAGGCTGTGGCCGATCACGACGAGACCGTCGTCGGGCGTGCCGATCGCGTCGCGGGCCGACGCCAGCCAGGCATGGAGCTGCGGCTCGGCCGAGTCGGGCAGGGCCGGCGTGAAGACCGTGATTCCCTCGGGCGCGAGTTCAGCCGCCAACCAGTCGAACCAGTGTTTGCCGGGGTGGGCGTTGTAGCCGTGCAGCACGACGACGCGGCGGGTGGGCGTGGCTTCGGACATGCGCTCCACTCTAGGTGCGGCAGGCACGCCGGGGGCTGGCCGGCGCGGCAGGTACTGGCGGTGGCGGATGCGCGCCCGTAAGTCGCATCCGCGCCTGCGCGCGCAGTAGCGGAAGCGACTTAACGTGGCGGTGGCGGGGCAGTCGCGGCGGCGGTGGCGGGGGCAGTCGGCGGGGGCGTCGGCGGGAGTGCGGAGGCGGCCGTTCAGCCGGCCCGGAAGCCGCGGAACGGGCGGAAGAAGTCCCGCAGCTCCTGGGCGTAGAGCTCCGGCTGCTCGAACGGCGCGAAGTGCCCGCCGCGCGCCGGCTCCGTGATGCGTACCGCGTTCGCGGTGCGCTCGATCCACTCCCGCGGTGGGCGCACGATGTCGCCGTGGAAGATCGAGAACCCCGACGGAACCTCGACCCGCCGCAGCAGCTGCTCCTTCGGCAGGGCCGCGTTGGCGCTGTACATGCGCATCGACGAACCGATTGTGCCGGTCAGCCAGTAGAGCGTGACGTTCGTCAGGATCTCGTCCATCGTGTACGCCCCGACCCCGCCGTCACTCCAGGCGTGCAGTTTCTCGACGATCCAGGCGGCGAGGCCGACCGGCGAATCGTTCAGTGCGGCCGCGGCCGTCTGGGGTTTCGTCCGGTGCATCGCGCCGTAGGCTCCCTCGGCCTGGTTCCAGGCGGCGGATGCTTCGAACCAGCGCTGCTCGGCCGGGGAGAGCTCCGACGGGGCTCCGCCGAAGACCGGCAGCCCGGCATCCATCCGGTGCACCGCCACGACGCGGTCGGGGAAGTCGAGGGCGAGGTACCGCGAGACGTGGCTGCCGATGTCACCCCCGGCCGTGACGAACCGGTCGTGGCCGAGCCGCCCGAGGAGCTCGGCCCAGAGGGCGGCCACCGCGCGGGAGTCGAGCGGGCCGCCAACGGGCGCATCCGAGTACCCGAACCCCGGCATGTCGGGAACGATCACGTCGAATGCGTCCTCGGGGTCGGCGCCGTGCGCGCCCGGGTCGGCCAGCAGGCCGACCACCTTCGAGTAGCGCCAGAACGAGTCGGGCCAGCCGTGGTTCAGCAGGAGCGGAAGCGCCGGCCGACCCGACGGTGTGGCGGCCCCGCGCGCGTGCACGAAATGGATGCCCAGCCCGCCCACCTCGGTGCGGAACCGTGGAAGGCGGGCGAGCTTCGCCTCAGCGGCGGGCCAGTCGAAGCCGTCGATCCAGTGCGCGACGAGGTCGCGGAGGAACCCCTGGTCGGCGCCGGGCGACCAGCCCACCCCTCCCGGCACCTCGGGCACATCGGGCCACCGGGTCGCGACCAGCCGGGCCCGCAGGTCGGCGAGCGCTTCAGCCGACGCGCACTCGTCGAACGGATGGATGCTCGCTGGTGCGTTTGCCATGCGACCCACGCTACGCCCCGCCCCACCCGGGCGGTGCCGCACGGCGAGGGCGCTCAGGCGAGGCGGTCGAGCCAGTCGCCGAGCAGTGCCCGCTCCGCGTCGGTGAACGCTGTGAGATCCGGGAGCGCTGCGCGGAGCGTGAGTGCAGCCACCCCGGCTGCAGCGGCCGGCGCCGGGGTGATGGCGTCTCCGGAGTCGCTCGCCGGAGTCAGGATGCTCGAACAGACCGACTCCCACGCCAGATCGGCCAGCGACTCGTCGCGCGCCGCCTCGGGCTGGTCGATGAGCGTGAACACGACGCCGGTCCCGGCAGCTCGGATGAGATCGACCGCGCGCTGGTCGGCCAC
Source organism: Subtercola boreus (assembly GCF_006716115.1). Classification (NCBI taxonomy): domain Bacteria; kingdom Bacillati; phylum Actinomycetota; class Actinomycetes; order Micrococcales; family Microbacteriaceae; genus Subtercola; species Subtercola boreus. The sequence goes on from NZ_VFOO01000001.1 coordinate 2,962,773, forward strand.
ACGCAACCGGCCGGCCCGCGCGACCCGCCGCACCCGTTCCCGAAGAACATCGCCGCCCGCGTCGGCGATCCGCTGACCGTCCGGTGTCAGGAGCGCCGTGTTCATCAGCCGGAACAACGCGGGGTTGGCGAGGCCGAAACCGATGTGCAGGTACCAGCCGGAGCGGAGGTTCTCGACGGGGTCGTCGTCTGCGTCGAGGGGTCGCTTCTCGGCCATGTAGTGCGCGAATCCGTGCTCGGCGACGGCCGCGAGCAGTCGTTCCTTGTCGCCGAAGATCCGGTAGATCATGGGTGCCTGCACGCCGGCCGCGTGGGCGACGGACCGGGTCGTGACGCCCTCGGGCCCCTTCGTGGCGAGCAGATCTGCCGCTACCTCGACCAACCGAGTGCGCAGGAGGTCGCGCGGGGCGAGCACGTCGGTCGCAGTCATGGTCCGACGATAGCGCATCCTTGCTAACACTGTGATTCCAGTGTTAGCATCTGAATCGAACCATCGATAACACCTAGAGAAGAACAATGATCGTCATCACCGGAGCCACCGGCGCGCTGAACGGCGCGACCGTCGACCACCTCCTCACCCTCGTACCGGCGTCCGAGATCGCCGTCGCCGTGCGTGACATCTCGAAGGCGGAGCGCTTCACCGACCTCGGCATCACCGTGCGCCACGGCGACTACGCGGATGCCGCGACCCTCCCCTCCGCCTTCGAGGGCGCCGATCAGCTGCTGCTCGTCTCGTCGAGCGACCCGCGCGCCGACGCCGTCGACCTCCATCGCGTCGCGATCGACGCAGCGGTCGCTGCCGGAGTGGGGCGCATCCTCTACACCAGCCACCAGGGCGCGGGCCTCGACAGCCCGTTCAACCCGGCGCGCGACCACGCGGCGACCGAGCAGCTGCTGGCCGACTCCGGGGTCGCCTGGACATCGCTCCGCAACGGCTTCTACGCCCACTCCCTGAACTGGCTGCTCGGCGACTGGCGCCAGACGGGCGTCATCACGATCCCCGTCGACGGCCCGATGTCGTGGACCTCGCGCGACGACGAGGCGGAGGCCGCCGCGATCATCCTCGCCTCAGGCGGCGGGTTCGACGGGCCGACGACCCTGACCGCCAGCGCCGCTCCGACCTTCGCCGAGATCACCGCCATCGCGTCTGAGGTCGCCGGGAGCGACGTCGAGCTGCGAGTGGTGGGCGACGCCGACTGGATGGCGCTCCAGATCGCGCAGGGAACGCCGGAGTTCGTGGCCGGTTTCACGCTCGGCACCTTCCAGGCCGCAGCCCAGGGCCGTTTCGCGGGCGTCGACCCCCTGCTCGCGGAACTGCTCAGCCGGGAGCCGCACACCGTCCGCGACGCTCTCGAAGCTCCCGCCGAGCACTGACAGCGGCAACGGAGTGCTACGCGCGGTCGTGCAACGTGATCTGGTAGCCGTCGGGGTCGGCGAAGGTGAACGTACGACCGAACGGGCCGTCGATCGGCGCGGAGACGATCGGCACTCCGGCGGCCGCGAGCGCGTCGTGGATACCCTGGGCGTCGGCCGCGTGCATCCAGATGCCGACACCGAAGCCGAGCTGCGAGACGGAGTCGAGATCGACACCGGGGGCTGCGTCACGCACGGCGAAGGCGGCGGGTTTCGTGTCGAAGACGACGGCGTGCGGCGGGCCGGCCTGGCGAGTGAGCCCGAGGTGGGTCTCGTAGAAGGCCGCCGAGGCGTCGAGGTCGCGTACCTGCAGTGAGATGAATCCGGGACCTGCTGCTTCAGACATTCTGATCTCCATTCGTAAAGTCAGTTAACTGACATCCGCCACTGTATGTCAGAATGTTGACATGAGTCAAGTCCAACCGGGTGTCGATCTGCCGTCCTCTGCCGGCTACCTCCTGAAAAAGGCCTCCAGCGCCCTGCATTCGGCGATGGAGGCCGTTCTCCGTCCGCTCGGCATGAACATCACGCACTACTCCTGCCTGGAGCTGCTCTCCCAGCGACCGGGACTGTCGAACTCCGAGCTGGCCCGGGGGGCTTTCGTCACGAGGCAGTCGATGAACGTGCTGCTCGTGGCGCTGGAGCGCGACGGGCTCGTCACCCGCGCCCCGCAGGCCAGCACCGGGCGGGCGCTCCCGACCGAACTGACGGCGAAGGGCCGGGCCCAGCTCGCCACAGCGAGCGCCGCCGTCAGAGCCATCGAAGACAGGATGACCACGTCGTTCAGTGCCGCCGAGCGCTCGAACCTCGGCGACCTGCTGTCGCGCTGCGTGACCTCGCTCGGCGCGAAAGGTGCCGAGAACTGACAGCCCGGGCGCCGCCCAGCCGCCGTGCAGGTGCCGTGCAGGCACCGCGTTCAGCCGGGCAGCTCCCAGAGCTCGATGGGCAGCCCCTCGGGGTCGTGGATCCGCACGAACCACCCGTACTCGCTCTCCCACTCGGCCCGCCGCTCGACCAGGATGCCCGCCTCCTCCAATCGCGAGGCGAGCGCGTCGAGCTCGGTGACGCGCAGGTTGAGCATGAAGGGCTGGTCAGCGGCGAAATAGTCCGTCGACGCAGGGAACGGCGCGAAGACGGTCATCCCCGCCGACTGCTCCCACACGCTCTCAGCGCCGGCCGCGATGCCGAGGTGCTCGCGGTACCAGGCGGCCCGGGCATCCGGATCGCTGCTGCGGAAGAAGATGCCGCCGATACCCGTCACGCCCACGATCCGCCTCCTCACGAGCCTGCCCCGGACTGTTGCGCGCGCGCATCCGGCTGAGGATCATTGTCTCCCAGAAGAAGGAGAAGCGCATGCCCGGCAGCATCCACATCGACCACTTCACGACCCTCGACGGCGTGGCCCAGGCCCCCGGCGGCCCGCAGGAGGACCCGTCGGGCGGGTTCACGTTCGGCGGCTGGCAGGCACCGCTCGGCGACGAGGCGACCGGTGCCCAGATCTTCGCCGGAATCGACGCGACGGATGCCCTGCTGCTCGGCCGGCGCACCTACGACATCTTCGCCGCCTACTGGCCGAACCAGAAGGAGGGGCCCGGCCCCGACTTCTCCATCGCCCGCCGGTACAACGCGATCCCGAAGTTCGTGGCCTCGCGCAGCAGACCCGACCTCAGCTGGAGCGGATCGCAGCTGCTCGGCCCCGACCTGGCGGCGGAGATCGCCTCACTCCGCGACCGGTTCGAGCAGGTGCACGTGGTCGGCAGCATCGACTTCTCGCGCACGCTGGTCGCCGAGGGCCTGTTCGACCAGCTGAACCTGTGGGTGTACCCGATCGTGGTCGGCCGCGGCAAGCGCCTGTTCCCCGACGACGGGCCGCCCACAGCCCTCGAACTGCTCTCGGCAGAACCTGCCTCGCCGAACGGCACCGTTCTGCTGCGCTACGGGCCGACGGGCGGGCTGCCCGAGACCGGCGACATGACGTGAACCCAGCGCGCGCCGCCGGCGGCCGGAAGGAATAGTGTTGATGCGGCCCCTTCTGCGGCGACGCACGAGACCCCGGCCATCCACCGTTCCGGCGTTCAGGAGTGCACAGTGACCGAATCCGTTCCCGTCGAATCCCCCTCAACCGAGGCGTGGAAGACGCTCGCCGGCATCGCGGAAGGGTTCAACCCCGACCTCCGCGCATGGTTCGCGGCAGACCCGTCGCGCGCTTCGCGCCTCACCTTCCAGGCCGCAGACCTCACGGTCGACCTGTCGAAGTCCTTCCTCACCGACGAGATCCTCGGGGCGCTGCTGCAGCTGGCTGAGGATGCCGGCGTCGCCGGTCGCTACCGCGCCATGATCGAGGGCGAGCACATCAACGTGACGGAGAACCGCGCGGTGCTGCACACCGCCCTCCGGCGCCCGGAGAACGGCGAGGGCCTCGTGCCGCCCGCCGGCTTCGTGGTCGACGGACAGGACGTCGACGCCGACGTGCATGCCACGCTCGACAAGGTCTACGCCTTCGCAGAGAAGGTGCGCTCGGGCGAGTGGACGGGTGTGACCGGCAAGCGCATCCAGACGGTCGTCAACATCGGCATCGGCGGGTCGGATCTCGGACCGGTGATGGTCTACGAGGCCCTGAAGCCGTATGCGCAGGCCGGCCTCGAGGTGCGTTTCGTGTCGAACATCGACCCGAGCGACGTCTACGAGAAGACAGCGGATCTCGACCCGGAGACCACGCTGTTCATCGTGGCGTCGAAGACGTTCGGCACGCTCGAGACGCTGACGAACGCCCGCCTGGCCCGGCAGTGGCTCTGGGAGCGGCTCGCGACATCCGGGGCCATCGGCGACAGCGACGACGATCGCACCTCGGCCGTCGCCAAGCACTTCGTGGCCGTTTCGACCGCCCTCGACAAGGTGGCGGCGTTCGGCATCGACCCCGAGAACGCCTTCGGCTTCTGGGACTGGGTCGGCGGCCGCTACTCGGTCGACTCGGCCATCGGAACCTCGGTCGTGATCGCGATCGGGCGCGAGAACTGGCAGGGCTTCCTCGCCGGTTTCCACGCCATCGACGAGCACATGCGCACCACACCGCTCGAACGTAATGTTCCCGTGCTGATGGGGCTGCTGAACGTCTGGTACACGAACTTCCTGAAGGCGCAGAGCCACGCGGTCCTGCCGTACGCGCAGTACCTGCACCGGTTCCCCGCCTACCTCCAGCAGCTCACGATGGAGTCGAACGGCAAGAGCGTGCGATGGGACGGCTCCCCCGTTACCACAGACACAGGCGAGATCTTCTGGGGCGAGCCCGGCACGAACGGCCAGCACGCGTTCTACCAGCTGATCCACCAGGGCACCCGGCTGATCCCGGCGGACTTCATCGCCGTCGCGAACCCCGCGCACCCGCTGAAGGACCAGACCGGTGACGGCGGCGGCGTGACGCCCGGCCAGGACGTGCACGACCTCTTCATGGCCAACTTCTTCGCCCAGACCAAGGCCCTCGCGTTCGGCAAGACGGCCGACGAGGTGCGGGCGGAGGGCACCGCAGAGTCGGTCGTGCCCGCGCGCGTCTTCACCGGGAACAAGCCCACCACGAGCATCCTCGCGCCCGCACTCACCCCGAGCGTGCTCGGCCAGCTCATCGCCCTCTACGAGCACATCGTGTTCACGGAGGGCACGATCTGGGGCATCGACTCGTTCGACCAGTGGGGCGTGGAGCTCGGCAAGCAGCTCGCGCTGCAGGTCACGCCCGCGGTCGGCGGCGACGCGGCGGCGCTCGAGGCGCAGGACTCGTCGACGAAGTCGCTCATCGAGAAGTACCTGGCGCTCCGGAGCTCCGACCAGCCCGGCTAGGCCTCCGGCGCGAGCACGATGTCGAACCGTGTTCGCGTCCACGGCTCGGTGAGCTCGCGCCCATCGGGTGTGGGGGTGTCGGCGCTCTGCTCGACGAAGTCGACGACCAGGGACTCCTTCACCCCGAAGACCGAGTCGCGCTCCAGCAGTTCGTCCCCGCTCACGAAGATGTGGGTGACGAGCGTGCGGCTCCCGGGCGCCGTGACCATGAAGTGCAGGTGCGACGCGCGGTACGGCGACCGGCCGGTGGCGGCCAGCAGGCGTCCGACCGGGCCGTCGTCGGGAATCGGGTACGGCGTCGGCGTGAGCCCCCAGAACCGGAAGCTCCCATCGTCGCCGGAGAAGAGATGGGCTCGCGCCGCCACGCGGCCGTCGGCGTACTGCACGTCGTAGAGTCCGTCTTCGTCGGCCTCCCATACCTCTATCCGCGCGCCGGCGATCGGGGCGCCCGACGTGTCGCTGACGCTCCCCTCCACCCAGCACGGCTGGCCGGGCGCCCCGCCGGAGAGGTCGCCTCCGTTCTCGATCAGCGGGGCATCCTGAGTGAAGAACGGCCCGAAGACGGTCGCCTCCGTCGCGTTCCCGTACGCCACATTGTTGACGGCGACGGTCTGCATCGAGAGGCCGAGCACATCGGAGAGCAGGATGAACTCCTGCCGCCGCTCGTCGGTGATCGCTCCGGCGGCGGTGAGGAAGGCGATGGCCTCGTTCCACTCGCTCTCGGTGAGGCGCACGTCGCGCACGAAAGCATGGAGGTGCCGGGTCAGCGACTCCATGACGACCCGGAGGCGCGCGTCGGGCGTGTTCTGGAACGAGGCCACGACCGTTTCGACGAGGTCCGCCTCGCGCTGGGCCTGTTCTGCCGAGATGTTCTCTGTCATGCGACGTTCTCCCAACGGACATTCTCAGGTGGCGTTCCGGCCCGGGCGGCCCGGAGCAGGGTGACCAGGTCGGTGAGGCCGACCGGTCTGGGGTTCGACTCGGGCACGGCCGGCAGGATGATCGTGGCGGCCTCCTCGATCTGAGACTCCTCGAAACCGAGGTCGGCGAGCGCCCGGGGTGCATCGAGATCGGCCCGCAGCCGGTTCAGCCCGGCGAGCGCATCGTCGGACCCGAACGCCCGCGCGATGCGGCGACCCGCCTCCGGTGCGGCCGGCACGTTGAACGCCGTCACATACGGCAGCACGATGGCGTGCGTCGCGGCGTGCGGCAGGCCGTAGGTGCCGCCGAGCACGTGGCAGATCTTGTGGTGCAGGCCCGAACCGGCCGACGCGAAGGCGACCGCCGAGAGGTAGGCGCCGTACTGGGCCGCCTCGCGGCCGGCCAGAGCGGTCCGATCATCCGGGTCGCCGTCGCCGCCGCCGTCGGGCTCTGGGCGGGTAGCGGAACCGCCGATCAGTCGCAGTCCCCGGGCGAGGGCGGTGATGCCCTCCGCGGCCAGCGTGGCGTTGATCGGGTCGGCCCGCGGGGCCCAGAGCGAGTCGATACAGTGCGCGATGCCGTTGAGCCCGGATGCCACGGCCAACTCCCGCGACAGCCCCTCGGCCAGCGCCGCATCGTAGATCACCGAGACCGGCAGCACCCGGGCATCCACCCCGGTCTGCTTGCGGGAGTGCTCGGTGAGACCCCACACCGGAGTCGCCTCCGAACCGGCGAACGTGGTCGGCACGGCGACGATCGGAAGGCCGGTGGTGAGCGCGACGGCCTTGGCCATGCCGATCGTCGAACCGCCACCCACCGCCACGATCAGGTCGATGTCGTTCGCTGCAGCTGCCGCCCTCGCCGCTTCGGCGCGTTCGACGGGCACGTGCTGCGGGGCATCCTCCCAGCGCAGGGCGATGTCGAGCCCGTGGAGCGCAGCGCCGGAGCGCTCGGCCTGTCCGGCCGTGCAGACCAGCATCACCCGCCGGGCGCCGAGCCGCGAGATCTCGTCGCGGAGGTGCGTGCCGGCGAGGCCCGCACCGAACAGAACGCGCTGCGCCAGGGTGTCATGGCTGAAGACGAGGGGCACGGTCACTCCGTCCGGCTGAGGATCGAGGCCAACGCACGGTGGAGCTGCTCTTCGGGATCGTCGACCAGGTGCTGGGAGCGCCAGGCGACGATCTTGTCGGGCCGCACCAGGACCATCCCGTCCTCGGCCACCTCCCGCACCCGGGCCCAGTCGAAATACAGGTCGGAGTAGCGCTGGCCGGGGCCGATGACAACAGCCCCGAGGGTGAGGCCCAGTCGGGCGCCGACCCGGGGCGCGACATCCGCCCACGCACTGCCGGTGATGCCCGTGAAGAGAGTGAACTGCGTGCTCGGCGCGAGGTCGAGGGTCGACACCTTCTCGCGCGAGTCGCCCACCCAGACGTGCGGAAGCGGTGACCCGGGAACGGTCGACGCCTCGTAGTACAGTTCGGCATCCCGCGCCGGCGCCGGCTTCACCGACCCGTCGGAGAGCACCGCGCTCGAGGTGTAGAACTGGCCCATCTCGACGCCGTGGGCGTTGAACTCGTAGTTCTTCAGGTCCATCGCGGCCTGCACTGCTTCCCGCTTGCGGGCGCCGGCGGGGGTGTTGGCCTTCCGTTCGTCGATGCGCTCGATCATCTCCTCCGCCGTCTTCGCCGTCGTGATCCCGAGCGCCTCGAACAGCGCGCCGAACTCCCGCCCCGACTTGTTCGCGCGGGTGACGATCTGCCGCGCGACCGGCGCCCGCTCGCTGGTGTAGGTCTCGAGCAGCTGCTCTCCGGCCTGGCCCCGGATGACCGCCGCCAACTTCCACGCGAGGTTGTAGGCATCCTGCACCGAGGTGTTCGAGCCGAGACCGTTGCTCGGCGGGTGGCGGTGGATCGCATCCCCCGCACAGAACACGCGGCCCTTCTGCAGGCGTGTCGCGAACATCTCGTTGTTGCCCCAGATCGAGGTGCCCGTGATCGTGACCTCGAGCTCCGGCATGCCGAGGAGGTTCCGCACGATCTGTGTGGCGGCGGCGGTGTCGACCACCGGGGCCGGCTGCGAGATGTCGTACCCCCAGACGATCAGCCACTCCTTCCAGGGCCGCACCATGCGCACCAGCCCTGCACCGATACCGCCGATGTTCGACCCGGGCTGCACCACCCAGTAGAGAACCGACGGTCGGTGCCCGACGAGCTGCTCGAGGTCGGCCGTGAAGGTGATGTTCATCGAACCGGCGATGTCCATCGCGCCCTCCATCGGCAGGTCTATGTCCGCCGCGACCGCCGAGCGGGCCCCGTCGGTGCCGATCAGGTACTTCGCGCGAACCGTGTAGGGACGCCCGCTGACCCGGTCGAGTACCTCGACGGCGACACCGTCGGCATCCTGGGTGTGCGAGAGGTATTCGCTGGAGAAGCGGGTCTGCGTTCCGCGCTGGGTGGCATTCTTGACGAGGATCGGCTCGAGGTAGTTCTGCGGGATGTCGCAGTTCAGTGTCGGCGAGGCCTGCACGTAGTCGGCGTGCCGTGCCGGATGCGTACCCCAGGTGAGGATGCGGCCGATCTCCTCGCCCGCGATCGAGGTGCAGAAGACCGTGTCGCCGATCATCTCGTGCGGGGTGGACTCGGCCTTCACCTGGTCTTCGATACCCATGTCGCGGAAGAACTCCATGGCACGCTGGTTGGTGATGTGCGCGCGCGGGGTGTTCGCCGTCCACCGGTACTTCGTGATCATCATGTTCGGCACGCCGAGGGTCGAAAGGGCGAGAGCAGCGGATGCCCCGGCCGGCCCCGAGCCGACAATCAGCACGTCGGTCTGAACCACTCCGGCATCCGGCAGTGTCGTATCGGCTATGCCGTCGTGAAAAGTCGCCATCGCTGTAACTTCCTTCGAAAGGCGCCACGTCGTCGTTGGCGTCACGCCAGTATGACCACACGTCGGGCGGAAGGTGCTGTGTCTGGCGCGGATCGGCCAACCGGTGGCCGAAACAGTCAATCGGGTGGGCAGTTTGGGCCCTGAAAGGCGTGTTTTGGGGCCCAAATCGCCCACCCGATTGGTGTCAGCGTGGATCCGCGCGAGTTGCGCGCACCTGGGCGGGAGTCATGCCGAAACGGTCCCGGTAGACGCGCGTGAAGTGCGAGTGGGAGGAGAAGCCGCACGCGGCCGCCACTTCGCCGACGGTCGACAGCGTCGACGCGGGGTCGCGCAGCGTTCGGTCGGCGAGCTCCAGGCGCAGTTCGAGAAGAACCCGGGCGGGCCCTGTCCCGGTCTCGGCGAAGGCCCGGGACAACTGCCGCTCGCTGACGCCGATGTCGTCGGCGATGTGCCGCACCGACACCCGCGGGTCGCGGAGGCGACGGCCGAGAGCGGCCTGGGCGGCACTCCGAACGGCGGCCAGACCGTGCAGGTCGTCGTTCGCCAGGATCGAGCGGAGCAGGTCGATGGCACGCTGCTCGACGTCGGCGGCGGGACCGACAGCGGCAGAACCGACTGCGTCAGGAGCAGCCCTGCCCGAGACATCCACTGTCTGGGTTCTCATCGCGGACGACACCAGCGCGGCGAGCGTGTGCGCGGTGGGGCGGGCCGTCGCCCGGGACGAGAAGTCCATCGTGGCCGGCCCGCGGCCGACCGGGCCGCCACCGCCGAGGGTGTCGAGCAGGCGACGGGGCACGCGGAGCACCAACTCTTCGAGCCCGCCGGCGAAACCCCTCATGAACGGCTGGTTCACATCGCAGATGAGGAGAGTGCCCGGCCGCAGAACGTGCACGCCGTCGCGCTGGTAGAAGAACGACTCGCCCCGGAGCGTGAAGTAGAGGGCGAGACCGTCGGTTTCGCTCGTCCTGATCTCACGGGCGGTGCGCTCGACCACGTGTGGCGTCGCCGTCACCCGGGCACAGCTGAGGGAGCCGAGATCGACATTCGCTTCGGTGGCGTCGAGCGGCTCGTCGTCCAGGGTTCGACACTGCAGGCTGAGCAGGGCCCGGGCGTTGTGCTGCTCCCAGAGCGCGACGCGTTCGGTCGCGTGGACATCGCGCGTCGCGAAATGCAGGGCCACGCCCATCTCTCGGCCCTCCCGTCCCGGTCTGCGCTGACACCAGACGGCAAGTCTACGACTCGCCGCCCGGCATCGACCCGGCGCATACCCGGCGCGGGCCGCCCGGCTACTTCTCCGGCGCTCCGAGTTCTGCGAAGTCATCCACCCCGGCCGCAGCGGCCTCCGTGCGGCGCGCACGAACCGACGGGGCGACGATCGCGGCGATGATCGCCAGCACTCCCACGCCTGCCGAGGCCCAGAACCCGATCGTGAAGGCGGCGTCGGTGGGCGCACCCTGCGCGGTGACGTTACTCGAGATGAGCGCAGCGATGACGGCCGTTCCGACACTGCTGCCGACGGTGCGGATGACCGTGTTCGCGCTGATCGCCTCACCCGTCTGCGCGGCCGGCACACTCTCGACGATCGCGTTGGAGGTCGCGGCGAGCGCCATCCCGATGCCGATGCCCGTGAGGATGCCCGAGACGAGGATCTGCCACGTCTCCGCGTGACCGAGCGCGGGGATCAAGAACGCGATGGTCACCGCGATTCCGCCGACGATCATCGGGATCTTCGGCCCGATCCGGCGGATCAGGATGCCGGCGACCACACCGGAGACCACCATGGCGACGACGGTCGGCAGCAGGTAGAGACCCGCCTCGCTGACCGACTTGCCGAACCCGTAGCCGAGCACCGTCGGAAGCTGCAGCAGGGTCGGCACGAGGATGAACGTGCCGAACATCGCGAAACCGAAGGCCAGGGCGACGATGTGCGCGGTCCACACACCGCGGTGCTTGAAGAGGCGCATGTCGATCAGCGGCTCCTTGACGCGGAGCTCGACCAGCACGAACACCACGAGCGCGACCGCTCCGAGGATGAGCAGGCCGACCGTCTTGAAGTCGCCCCAGCCCCACTTCTGGCCCTCACCGATCGCCAGCAGCAGCGAAACGAGGCCGACCGAGAGGATGGCCGTGCCGATCAGATCGAGCCGGCCGGGTGTGCGCACCGGCGACTCGGGAATGCCGAAGATCGCACCGAGCAGCGCGATCGCGACAAGCACCGCCGGGAGCCAGAACAGCCAGTGCCACGACAGCGCCTCGACGATGGGCCCGGCGGCGACGATGCCGACGCCCGCCCCGATGCCGAAGATCGCGGAGAGCAGACCGATGGTGACGCTGACGCGCTCCTTCGGCAGCTCGTCACGCACGATGCCGATCGAGAGGGGCATCACCGCGCCAGCCGCTCCCTGCAGCACCCGCGCCACGATCAGCACACCCAGGTTCGGCGCGAGGGCCGCCAACACCGTTCCGACCAGCAGCAGCGCGAGAACGACGATGATGACCCGGCGCTTTCCGACCATGTCACCGAGTCGGCCGAGGATCGGAGTCAGCACGCTGGCGGAGAGCAGGTAGGCGGTCAGCACCCAGCTGGCATCGGTGGTCGCGACGCCGAGGTCGGCGCCGATCGTGCCGAGCGCGGGAGCGACGAGGGACTGCAGCACGGCGAACGAGAGGCCGCCGAGCGAGAGGAACAGGATGATCGCGGTGCCGCGCTTGCGCGGCACCTTTGCGGTCGGAATCGAACCCGTGGCCGGGTTCTGGGTCAAGACGGACATTCTTCTCCTCGTGATGTAAGCACTTGCTGACTTGACGAGTATCACCGATCGGTTGCGTCGTGTCAACAAAGGTTTACTTATCTCGCTGAGCCGGTAGCATTGCCCGCGGAAAGCGAGATATGACTACTCAGAACGAGACGACGACGTCGCGTGAGCGGCTGGGCGTCACAACCGACGCTGATGACGACCTGGTGCGGTCGGGCAGGGACTCCGCCGCCACTCGGCGAGCCCTCGTGCGCGCCGCCCGGAGACGCTTCGCAACCGACGGGTACCGCGCGGCGACGGTGCGCCAGATCGCTGCGGATGCCGGCGTGAACGTCGCCCTGATCAACCGTTACTTCGTGTCGAAGGAGGGCCTCTTCGAGGCCTGCATGCTTCGCACCTCTGACGAGCTCGACACCCAGACCCCCGCACGCACCTCCGACATCGACTGGGTCGTCGCGCGGCTCGTCGAGCACGCGGTGAACGCCCCGAACGGCGACGACCCCCTGCAACTGCTCCTGCTGCTGCGTTCCTCGGGAGACGAGAACGCGGACCGGATCCGTCGTCGCACCCTCGAACACTTCACGCGGCGGCTCGCGATGGCGGCCGGCTGGAACGCCGACGATCCCGCTTCCGCGCCCATTCTGTTGCGCGCGCAGCTCGCGATCGCGACGATGCTCGGCGTGGTGATGCTGCGCACCTCAGCGGCCGTCGAGCCGGTCGCCTCCGCGGGTGCCGCAGACCTGGCTGGCCCGCTCAGTCAGCTCTTCAGCACGCTGCTCGCGGGCAACGACGCCTAGCCCGGCTCAGCCGCCGGCCAATCGCTCCAGGCCAGCATCGTCAGGCTGAACGAGCCCAGCCGTCGTCACTTCGACGGAATTTCTTCCGCGGAGGGCGCGAGATTCGAACTCGCGAGACATTTCTGCCCACCAGTTTTCAAGACTGGCTCCATCGGCCGCTCGGACAGCCCTCCCTGCCGTCGCACGCTCAGCGCGTTTCGGCTTCCCCAGTGTAACCGAGCCCTGCGCCGAGCGAGGAAGCTCCACCGGGCCCGAACTGTTCCCTCTTGCAGTCGGCGCGTAAGCCCGACCGCAACAGGACTCTCACGCTTCGCTTCGGGCGCGGCGACGAGAGGACAGCACGAGCGCTCCGAGGCCGAGGAACGTCAGGACGGAACCCGCGAGACCCCACGGAGCCACATCATCGGCGCCGGTGCTGGCCAGCGAACCGGTGCCGTGGCCGCCCGAACCAGCCGAACCCGGGCCTGAGGAACCTGAACCCGAACCGGTGCCCGCACCCTGGCCACCCGTGCCGCCACCCGTGGTGGGTGCGGGCGTCGGAGTCGGTGTCGGGGTGACGACCGCAGCGGCAACGTCGAACGTCACCGTGCGGGCGTCGCTTCTGCCGACGCTCGACAGGGCGCGGAGCGTGAACGACGATGCGCCCGACGCGGTGGGCGTGCCTGTGAGCGCACCCGTCGAGGGGTCGAGCTTGAGCCACGCCGGGAGGTCAGGGGATGAGAACGTGATGTCGCCGACGCCGGTCGCCGTGGCCGTACCCGCGAACGCTGTCCCCACCGTCAGCGGCCCGATGGTCGAGGTGCCGATCTTGGTCTCCAGGCTGATCGACGAGATCGCATTGCCATCCTTGCTCGCAACGAGGAGCTTGTTGTCGCTCGAGATCGCCAGCGCCACCGGAGAGGAACTCACGCCCGTGACGGGTTGCGGCTTCGGATTCCCGGGAACGATCACGCTGATGGCATTGGTGCCCGAGTCGGCAACGAAGAGATTGTCAAACTCGTCGACCCGCAGCGCGACCGGGTGCGCGGCGGGCGGAAGGTTAAAGGTGCCGAGAGGCGGTGTGTTTGCCGGCTTCGACGTGTCGAACGACAGGACTGTGTCGCTGACCTCGTCCGACACCCAGAGGATCCCCTTTGGCGTGATGGCGAGACCGGTCGGACCAGCGCCCGCGCCGAGGGTCGCGTACACAGAGACGTCGCCCATCGGAGTGATCTTCGAGATCGTATTGCTGCCATGGTTGGCCGTGTAGACGTTGCCAGCAGCATCCGTGACCACTCCCCGTGGGTCGGATCCGGCCGGAAGTTTGGCGAACGCCAGGGTCACCACGTCGGCCGGAGTGATGCGCGTCACCTCGTCGTTCTTCTTCGTCACGAAGACGTCACGTGTGGAACTGATCGCCAGCGAGACGGGCACATCCGCCGCCGGCAGCGAGAAGGGTGTGATCGCGCCGGTCTTGATGTCGACCCGAGACACCGAAGGCTTGGCCCCACCGGGGTTCGCCACGTAGAGCGACCCGAACAGGTCGCTCACCATCGCACTCGACTTCGACCCGACCGGAAGCAGCGCCGTGGCCTTCGCCCCGACCTGCTGGCCGGCCGCGTTGTACTCGATCACGCTGTCGAGCCCGCTGTTGAGGGCGAAGAACCCACCGTTGGCGGCAGGCACGACCGCCGTGGGCGCCGAACCGGCCAGCGTCACCAGCGGATCGGTCACGACCGGGGTACCGGTCACAGCAGAGGCAGAAGCTCCGCCGACGAGCAACAACGCGCAGAGCGCAGGGACGGCAATAAGGGGAATCCGGTTCATGCAGGTGAGATTAGCTCATTAACTGAGCAATCCGCAATTCGGCAGAACCGACCGGTCAGTCGAGCGTCGCGAGCGCCTTCGCCAGCCCGTCATCGTCGATCGACGACGTCACCTCCGAGGCCGCAGCCTTTACGTCATCGGGTGCCTGCCCCATGGCGACAGCACGCCCTGAGACCGCAGCCCACGTCAGCATCTCGATGTCGTTGCGCCCGTCGCCGGCCACGAGCACCCGCGAGGCCGGGATGCCGAGCAACTGCCGCACGCGCTCGAGCGCTGTCGACTTGTTGACGCCGTCGGGCGCGATGTCGAGCCACGCGGTCCAGCCGACCGAGTACGAGACGCGGTGCAGGCCCATGGTCTCGACGATCGCGAGGAAGTCCTCCATGTCGTGTCCGGGCGAGATCACGACCACCCGGGTCGCCTCGACGTCGAGCAGGTCTTCGAACGAGACGGCCTCGCCGCCGATGTTCCGTGCGGCATCCGGGAACTCACCGGTGTAGCGGAAGTAGCCTTCCGCATCCTCGACCGCATACTGCCCGTTCGCCAGGTGCGAGCGGATCTGCGTCAGCACCGCACCGGGATTGAACGTCTCGACGATCTCGCGCCGATAGCCGAGCGGAGCATCCGTGTCACGCTGCAGAGTGATGGCACCGTTCGAGCAGACCACGTAGGTCGGCGTGATACCGAGCAGGTCGAGGATGGGCAGCGTCGCAGCGACCGAACGGCCGGTGGCGAGCATCACCTCGTGGCCGAGGCCGGTGAGGCGCGCGATCTGGTCGATCACGCCGTCGGAGATCGACCCGTCTTCATGCAGCACCGTGCCGTCGATGTCGAGCGCGACGAGCCAGCGGTCGACGTTCGTGGGGTTGGTCTCCGGATGACCGGCAGAACCCGGGGCGTCCTCCACCGCGTCACGGGGCAGGTCGATCTGCCCCGGGCGTGCTGCGAAATCGGCCCGCTCGGGGTGCGCGCTGGCCACGACGGTGTCGTCGACCATCGGCACATCGCCTGCTTCGACCTCGGCGGCCGCCTCGTCTGCGTCGTCGAACGGGATGTCGGGGCCGGCGCTCACGGGCGGCGCCCGTTCAGCGGTTCGATGACCTCGAGGCCGCCGAGATAGGGTCGCAGCACCTCCGGCACGCGCACGGACCCGTCCGCCTGCTGGTGCGTCTCGAGGATGGCCACGATCCACCGGGTCGTCGCGAGCGTGCCGTTCAGCGTCGCCACGGGGGCCGTCTTGCCCGATTCCGTGCGGTAACGGGTATCCAGTCGCCGCGCCTGGTACGTGGTGCAGTTCGACGTCGACGTCAGCTCGCGGAACGTGCCCTGCGTCGGCACCCACGCCTCGATGTCGTACTTGCGCGCCGCCGAGGAGCCGAGGTCGCCGGCCGCCACGTCGATGACGCGGTAGTTGAGGCCGAGCGAGGTGAGCAACTCCTCCTGGTACCCCAGCAGACGCAGATGTTCGGCCTCGGCGTCTTCGGGCAACACGTACGAAAACATCTCCAGCTTGTTGAACTGGTGAACGCGCAGGATGCCGCGGGTGTCCCTTCCGCCAGAGCCCGCCTCACGGCGGTAGCAGGTCGACCAGCCGGCGTACCGGTACGGCCCGTCGGTCAGGTCGAGGATCTCGTCGGAGTGGAATCCCGCGAGCGCCACCTCGCTGGTTCCCGTGAGGTAGAGGTCGTCGGCCGGGAGGTAGTAGATCTCGTCGGCGTGCTCGCCGAGGAAGCCGGTGCCGCGCATGATCTCGGGGCGCACCAGCGTCGGCGTGATCATGGGGGTGAAGCCCGCGTCGAGCGCCTTCTGCAGCGCCAGGTTCATCAACGCGAGTTCGAGGCGCGCACCGATGCCGGTGAGGAAGTAGAAGCGCGCTCCGCTGACCTTCGCCCCGCGGGTGAGGTCGAAGGCTCCGACCAGCTCTGCGATCTCGACGTGGTCTCGCGGTTCGAAGTCGAACGTCGGGCGTTCGCCGACCTCGCGCAGCGTGATGAAGTTCTCCTCGCCACCCGACGGTACGCCCGGCAGCACGGGGTTGGCGATGGCGCCGACGAGCTCGCTGAAGCTCAGTTCGGCATCCTGCACCCGCTGGTTCGCCTCTTTGACGCTCGCGGCAAGCGACTGCGCCTCGGCGACCAGCGCCTTCTTCTCGTCTTTGGGTGCGGCGGCGACCCGCTTGCCGAAGAGGTTCTGCGAGGCACGGAGGTTGTCGTACTCGCCGATGGCGGTGCGACGCTCGGAATCCGCGGCCAGCGCAGCGTCGACGAGCTCGACCGAATCGCCTCGGGCAGCCTGGGACTGGCGGATGAGGTCGGGATTCTCGCGCAGGAGTACTGGATCGATCACCTGCACAATCTTAGCGATGCCCTACCCTATGACTTGTGGCCGTCGCAGAGCATCCCGCAGGAGAGGCGTCGGCCGCGTCAGCAGCCAAGCGCGCGGCCGTTGTGTTCAATCCGATCAAGGTCGACGCCGCGAAGCTGCGTGAGGCTGTCGGACGTCAGGCGAAAGCCTCCGGTTGGGGCGAGACGCTCTGGTACGAGACGACTGTCGAGGATGCCGGACAGCTCGTCACCGCGACAGCGATCGCCGACGGGGCGGATGTCGTCATGGCCGCGGGCGGTGACGGCACCGTGCGCGCCGTGGCCGAGGCGCTCCGCGGATCAGGCGTTCCCCTCGCCCTCCTGCCGTCGGGCACCGGCAACCTCCTCGCGCGGAACCTCGACCTCACGATGGACTTCGACGAGGGCATCGGCCTGATGTTCACGGGCTACGACCGCAATATCGACGTGGGGGTGATCGAGATCGGCCGGCCGGGTTCCGCCGAGACATCCACTCACGTGTTCCTGGTCATCGCCGGGCTCGGGATCGACGCCAAGATGATCGCGAACACCAACTCGAAGCTCAAGAAGGCTGTCGGTTGGCTCGCTTACGTCGACGGCGGCATTCGCGCGCTCCCTGAGCTGCACTCCATCAAGATGGACGTGTCGATCGACGGCGAGGAGCCGTGGCGCTCCGTCTCGTCGCATTCGGTGATGGCCGGCAACTGCGGGCTGCTCCCCGGCGGCATCCTGCTGATGCCCGACGCGAAACCCGACGACGGGGTGCTCGACTTCATGGCGCTGCGACCGCAGGGGCCGTTCGGCTGGATCCGCGCCTGGAACAAGGTCACCCTCGAGAACGGTGTGCTGGCGAAGTCCGCGGCCGGGCGGCGGCTCATCGAGATCTCGCCCGAGGTCAAAGACGTGGTCTACGCGCAGGGCACCGACCTGCGGCTGAAACTCGAGTCGCCGCAGGAGATCCAGCTCGACGGCGACGAGTTCGGCGCGGCATCCGAGCTGCACATCCGCGTCGACCCCGGCGCCCTGAAGGTGCGGGTCTAGGCTCCGGGTTCGCCGCTCACCAGCGACCGCAGCCAGTCGCGCGCCTCGATGAACACCCCGTCGTCGTACCGGTCCACATATTCCACCTGCGCCCGGTCGGCACGCGGATACGAGCCGAGGAAGATCACACGCGGGCTGAACCGGCGAACGCCCAGCAGGGCATCCGCGACCCGCTCGTCGAGGATGTGACCGTCAGCGTCGATGATGAACCGGTAGCGCCCGAGAGCATCGCCGATCGGACGGGACTGCAGCAGGCTCAGGTTCACGCCCCGGGTCGAGAACTGTTCGAGCAGTTCGAGTAGAGCGCCCGAGCGGTCGGCCGGGAGCTCAGCGATGATGCTGGTCTTGTCCGCGCCGGTCGGCTCGGGCAGCCTGTTCGTGCGGCTGACGAGCACGAACCGGGTGACCGCGTTCTGGTTGTCGCCGATGTTCTCGGCCAGCACGTTCAGTTCGTGGTGGTCGACGATGCGGGGCGGGGCGATCGCGGCATCCGCGAGATCGTTCTCGAACAGGGCGAGCGCGCTGGCGACGTTCGAGGTCGACGGAATGTGCCCGTGCGCCGGCAGGTTCGCCTCCAGCCAGCCGCGGCACTGGGCGTAGGCGACCGGATGTGCGTTGACGACGTTCACGTCCTTCAACTCGATCCCGGGCCGGGCGACGAGCGCGAACTGCACCCTGACCAGGTATTCGCCGACGATGCGGAGGTTCGGGATGCTCGCCAGCGCGTCCTGCGTGGCGCTCACACCGCCCTCGACGGAGTTCTCGATCGCGATCATCGCGGCGACACTGCGACCTGACGTCACGTCGTCGAACGCCTCCCCCACGTTATTGACGCTCTTCCACACCTGGCCCGCGGCCTCCGGAACCTGGGCGAGAGCCGCCTCGGTGAAGGTGCCGGTGGGGCCGAGGTAGCTGTAGGTGCGTGTTGCGGGCGGGCTGTCTGGCATGTTCCGAGCCTAGTGCGCCGGGCATTTGCCTGAGATTCTGTCGAATCGGCGTAATGGAACGCGTGCGGCCCACTCTCTCCTCGTAGGAACCCGGAATCCATCCGGCACTTGCTCCCCCGTCTGGGGCACACGTTGAAAAGGAATGGCGCAATGAAGTTGGCAAAGTTGTTGGCGGGGGCGGCGGTCGCCTTGCTGCTCGGGTCCGGGGTGGTTGCGATTGGGGGCGGGATGTCGGCGTCGGCCGCGTCGCGCCAGCTGAATCATCGGCCCCTCGCCTGCAAGCGTGGAAGCGACGTGATCGGAGGGCTCCAGCCGGACTATGGCTGTGGCTACAAAGGCTCATCAGGGGGCGGCACCTCGGGCACACCCGAGGGGGGACCGACGTGGGGGTATGACCGAACGCGATACACCGACACGAAGGACATGAGCGCCTGGGAGGTGCTCAACAATCCGCTGCTGTTTCCGACGTCTGATGCCAACTACGACTGCACCCCATCCGTGAACGGATCTAACCTCTGTGCGCGGGCGACCGACAAGACTCCCGCGCCCGGCATCGCCGGCTCAACCTTGAAGCAGCTCAAGGATGAGGCTCATCGCGGAAGCGTCCTCAGCTGGACCGAGGATGACACCGTGAACTGCATGAGTGTGCTGCAGTGTTTCAAGACCACAGTTGTCTTTCCGAAATTCATCGCCGAGGCGATCTACACATACGGCAACAATGGCGAACTCAACACGCCGGACGTCTTCTGGTACAACACGGATGGCAAAGGGGCAGGCAACGGAGGCTCCTACATCGGGATGTCGCGGGGATTTCTCACGACCGAGGCCGTCAATGCGGCACTCGAACCAGCAGGCTCAGCGTCAGTGTCTTCGACGATTTCACCCGGATCGGTCGTCACGAAGGGCGGCCGGGCCGACTACACGGCTACGGTGTGGGCCGACACCGCCGGCTCCAGCGTGGTGCGTCTCCACTTGGACGGGTTGAAGGATCCTGTGGAAGGCAAAGTGCCGTCCGATTGGATCCGGTTCCCCTCCAACGACGCGTCGACGATCAACTACCTGGTGCCACACATGAATGCGGGCGACGTTCAGACTGCGACGCTGCATTTCACGATCGACGGATACCGAGGTGTCGGTGTCACTGCGACCGCCAATGACGCATCCTCCCGCTCTGAGGTGTCGGTGACCCCGGAAGCACCGGTGTGCACGACGCCGGACACGGCCGACGGCAACCCGATCGCGGTCGGCGGGTCGCAGCCCACGGTTCTCGAGGGGCTGCACTGCTCGGTCGCGTCGGACTCGACGCTCGACGTCTGGGTGCCGGCCGGGCGCGACATCAAGAAGCTCAGCGTGTCGGGCGACCAGATCCGGTACGTGCCTGCCAACGAGGCCTTCCGCGGCGAAGAGACCATCTACCTGATGGCCCGCAATGAGGGTGGCATCGCGAGCGCCCCGATCCCGATCACCGTGAACGTTGTCGACAAGGCCGCACCCGTCGACGACGAGTACACGGTGAAGATGGAGGAGCGCACGACTCTGGATGCCGCACACGGCCTCATGGCGAATGACATGTTCCCGGGCGGCGCCGCCGCATGGACCGTGGTCAGCAACGGTGTCGAGGCTGACGGCGCGATCCGGATCGGCGATCACGGGGAACTCACGATCGAGCCGGGCCGCCACTTCACGGGCGACCTCACCTTCGAGTACAAACTGGCCGCGGCTCACGGGCAGGGCACCGATACGGCAACCGTCACCATCCACGTCGTCGAGTAGCCGACAGCGCCCCGGCGGCACGGTGGTCTTCTCCTCCACAAGCGGAGGGGAAGACCACTTTTGCACAGATCAGGCAAGTGCTCGCCGGGCGGAGCCGCCGAATGCCAAGATGAAGGCATGAACGAGCGCGCCGGGCTGCAGGCCCTCCCCGAAGACCTTGTCGATGTCGATGCCCTGGTGTCGGCGTACTACGAGTTGAAGCCCGATGTGACGAACCCTGAGCAGAAGGTGATCTTCGGCACGAGCGGCCATCGCGGCTCGTCGCTCGACACGGCATTCAACGAGAACCACATCCTCGCGATCACGCAGGCGATCGTGGAGTACCGGGCGCTGCAGGGAATCACGGGGCCGCTCTTCATCGGCCGCGACACCCACGGGCTGTCGAAGCCCGCCGAAGACACCGCCCTCGAGGTACTGAACGCCAACAACGTGACGGTGTGGACGGATTCGAGGGACAGTTACACGCCGACTCCGGCGGTGTCCCACGCGATCCTGCGTTACAACAACGCCGCATCGGGGCACTCCGACCAGGCCGACGGCATCGTCATCACGCCGAGCCACAACCCGCCCCGCGACGGCGGCTTCAAATACAACCCGCCGCACGGCGGGCCGGCCGACTCGGATGCGACCGGGTGGATCGCCGCCCGCGCCAACGAGTTGATCGAGGCCGGGCTGGTCGATGTGCTCCGCGGGGAGGCGACTCCGAGCGACACGTACGACTTCCGTGAGCACTACGTCGCCGACCTGCCGAGCGTCATCGACGTCACGCGCATCGCCAAGTCGGGCATCCACATCGGCGCAGACCCGCTCGGCGGGGCGAGCGTCGAGTACTGGGAGCTCATCGGGGAGCGCTTCGGCCTGAACCTCGAGGTCGTCAATACGACGGTCGACCCGCAGTGGGCCTTCATGACGCTCGACTGGGACGGCAAGATCCGCATGGACTGCTCCTCCCCCTACGCCATGGCGTCCCTGGTGGAACGTCGGCACGACTACGACATCTCGACCGGCAACGACGCGGATGCCGACCGGCACGGTGTTGTGACGCCCGACGCCGGGATCATGAACCCGAACCACTATCTCGCCGTCGCGATCCAGTACCTCTACAGCAACCGCACCTCGTGGCGGCCCGACGCGGCGATCGGCAAGACGCTGGTGTCGTCCACAATGATCGACCGGGTCGCGTCGTCGCTCGGCCGACGTCTCTGGGAGGTGCCGGTCGGCTTCAAATGGTTCGTGCCCGGTCTCATCGACGGAAGCGTCGCGTTCGGCGGTGAAGAGTCGGCCGGAGCGTCGTTCCTCCGCTTCGACGGCACCGTCTGGACCACCGACAAAGACGGCATCATCCTCTCGCTGCTCGCGTCGGAGATCCTCGCGGTCACCGGCAAGACGCCGTCGCAGCTGTACGCCGACCTCGTCGCAGAGTTCGGTGACCCCGTCTACGAGCGCATCGACGCTGCCGCCTCGAAGGCCCAGAAGGCGCAGTTGGCGAAACTCGACGGCAACGACATCCCCGCTTCGACCCTTGCTGGCGAGGCCATTGTCGCGAAACTGAGCCGGGCACCCGGCAACGATGCAGCGGTCGGCGGGGTGAAGGTCGTCACCGCGAACGCCTGGTTCGCCGCTCGCCCCTCCGGCACCGAAGACGTGTACAAGATCTACGCCGAGTCCTTCCTCGGGGCTGAGCACCTGAAGGAGGTGCAGGCGGAGGCGAAGGTCATCGTCGACGGCGCGCTGGGCGCGTAGCGCCCGCCGCCTGCGGGCGTCGGCGGGCGTGCTTGCCACGGTGAGCAGCCGACTGGGGGCCGGGGGTCAGCCGCCGTAGTCGGGGGCGGCCGGGAGGCCGAAGAACTCCTCGAGGGTCGAGACGCCGGTGTTGTGCATCTCCGTTGCGAGGTCGACTCCGACGTAGCGGAAGTGCCAGGGCTCGTACTCGTAACCCGTCACCGCGGTCTTGTCGGCGGGGTACCGCAGGATGAAACCGAAACGGTAGGCGTTCGCCGCGAGCCACACGCCTGACGGCGCGCTGCCGAAACAGGGTGTCTCAAGGTCGCAGCCGCTGGAGGTGTCCATGATGTCCATGGCGAGTCCGGTCTGGTGCTCACTGAAGCCGGGACGCGCACTGGTCTGGTCCGCCCCGGCGACACCGAGCTGGCTGACGTAGTGACCATAGGCCCGCACCTGCACGCCGTAGTCGCGGTAGCCGCTCTGGGCGACCAGCTGCGTTCCGACCTCAGCCTTGTCCGCGACGAACATCGAGTGCAGGGCATCAGCGGCGTCGGACCGCAGCATGTACCCGAGCGGGTCGGGCATGTCGCCCGGCAGGTCGACGAGATCCGGTGGTTCGAAATTGGCGCCGTCGGCGATCGGGCGCTGCTTGTTCACGACGACCCAGATGCTGTTGGGGTCGTCGATCGAGTTCGCCGTCTTGTCGAACGCAGGCGGCGCGGGCGGAGCCGCGGGCACCGAAGGGGTGGGCGCGAGGCTCGACGTGGGCGTTGAGGAAGCCGACGGAGCAGCGCTGGCACCGGGATCCGGCGAAGTGGTCGATCCCGGCAGCGCCGCCGCTGCCGCGCCCGCCTGGAACTGGTGCGCGACCGCGCCCAACGCGATCACCGTTCCGCCCACGAACACGGCGACCACGACGACGATCAACACGGCGGCGAGGATGCGCCGCGTCCGAAGTCGGCGGCGGCGATCATCCTGAGCAGGCGGCGACTCGCGGGAGAGCGGGTACCGCGGCCGGGCCATCGAAGTAGATCGCGAAGAAGAAACCGGTGGCGCATTCCGCCGCTCGGCCCCGCGGGGCCGGCGATCGGGCGGGACATCATCGGACACCCGCCCAGTGTAGAGGGATCAGGCGGAAAGCAGCATCAGGCGATGCTGTAGAAGTGGGCCGTGCCGCCGGGGTTCTCGACCGTGATCGCGCCGTCGAAGTCGCGGTACTGGGCGTCGACGGTGTGCCCGACGAGCTTGATGGCGTTGGTTCCGTCGGGGTTCACATCCACCCGGGAGACGAGCATGGTGTGGTCCACACCGTTGTCGTTCTGCGGGTCCCAGTCGAACATCACCACGTCGCCCACCTTCACGGAGGCACGTTGCGACAGGTCGAGCCGCGTGGTGTCGGGACGCGAGTTGAGGTAGTCGTCCATCTCGTTGCCGCGGATCCAGCTGAAACTGTAGTCGCCGGTGGTCGCGTAGTTGCTGTACCAGTTCTCATCCTGCTGCCAGCCCCGCGCGAGGAGGGTCTGGTTGACGAAGTTGCCGCAGTCGTTGTCGCTGAACTTGCTCCATTCCGCCAGGTTGTAGTTCTGCCAGTAGGTGAAGGCGTACTGGAGCTGGCGATCGACAGCCGTGACGGCCTGGTAGGAGAAGGCGGTACCGGCGTCGAGGCTGGTTCCGTCTGCGAGGGCCAGGGCGATCGGGGCGGTCGCCGGCTGGTAGTCAACCGCGGCCGGTGTCACGAACGAGACCGCACCGGCCTCGTCGACGGCGAAGGATGTCGCGGCGGTGCCGCCGACGGTGACCCCGACGACGTCGGCGAGCCCCGATCCCGTGAGGCTCACAGCCGTGCCGCCCGTGAGCGGCCCGGTCGCGATGCTCGCCGCGGTGACAGTGGGTGTGACGGCCGCTGCCGCGGTCGGGGCGGATTCACCGAACGCGTTGCTGTCGGTGCAGCCGGCGAGGGCGAGGAGTCCGGAACCGGCAATCAGAGTAATAAATGTGCGTCGCGTAGTAATTGTCACCGTCTAACAACAACATACATACCTATGAATAACCTCAGGGTTGCAATTGCAAGCCCTGCCGGGGTAGAAGCTTGCCGTCTTGCAACGAAGTTTCGTCGGGTGTAACTTTGCACTCCACGCAAACTTTCTTCAGATCAGGACATCCATGTCACGCACAACCACGGCCGGCCAGGCCCGGGCCCAGTCGATCAAGGACGCTGGCGGTGTGATGACCCACCGCCAGATCCTGGTCATCATCTTCGCCCTGATGGCAGGCATGTTCCTGTCCGCACTCGACCAGACCATCGTCGGCACCTCGATGCGCACCATCGCCGACGATCTCGACGGGCTTGCGCTCCAGGCCTGGGTCACGACGGCCTACCTGATCCTGTCGACGATCAGCACGCCGATCTACGGAAAGCTCTCCGACATCTTCGGCCGTCGACCGCTGTTCATCATCGCCATCAGCATCTTCCTGATCGGATCGCTGCTGTCGGGCCTCTCGACCTCGATGTACGAGCTCGCCATCTTCCGCGGCATCCAGGGCCTCGGCGCCGGTGGACTGATGGCGCTCCCGCTGGCCATCATGGGCGACATGCTCGCCCCGCGCGAACGGGCGAAGTACCAGGGCTACTTCCTGGCGACCTTCGGAATCGCGAGCGTCATCGGCCCGCTCCTCGGTGGGCTGCTCTCCGGCGCACCCGAGATCATCTTCATCACCGGCTGGCGCTGGGTGTTCCTGATCAACATCCCGATCGGCATCGTCGCGCTCGGTGTCGTGCTGCGCTTCCTGCACCTCCCGTTCACGAAGCGCCCGGGTGTGCGCATCGACTGGTGGGGCGCAGTCACCGTCATCGTCGCCCTCGTACCGCTGCTGCTGATCGCCGAACAGGGCCGCGAATGGGGCTGGGGATCGGGTGGGGCGTGGGTCTGCTACATCCTCTCGGCCGTCGGAATCGCCGCCTTCCTCTTCGTCGAGAGCCGCATGGGCGATGATGCGCTGATCCCACTGAAGCTCTTCCGGTCATCCACCTTCTCGGTGGCAACCGTTCTGGGTGTGCTCGTCGGGTTCGGGATGTTCGGAGCCCTGCTCACGTTGCCTCTCTACCTGCAGCTCGTGAAGGGCGCGACGCCCACCGAGTCGGGCTTCCTGATGCTGCCCATGATCCTCGGGCTCATGACCGCGTCGATCGTCAGTGGCCAGCTGATAGCCCGCACCGGTCGGTACAAGAAGTTCCCGGTCATCGGCACCGCGCTGATGGCCATCGGATTCTTCATCATGACCTTCCTGCGGGTCGACACCCAGCTCTGGTACGTGATGGTCGGCATGTTCATCATCGGCCTCGGGCTCGGCCAGATGATGCAGACGCTGACCATCGCCTCGCAGAACTCGGTCGGGCCGCGTGACATCGGTGTGGCGACGAGCGCGTCGACGTTCTTCCGCCAGATCGGCGGAACGCTGGGCACCGCCGTCGTGTTCTCGTTCATCTTCACGCGCCTGCCGCAGACCGTGACGGATGCGTTCGCCCTGCCCTCGACGCAGGCCGGCATCGCTGCGGCGGCGCAGGATCCGGCCGTGATCGGCAACTCTGCCAACACGCAGATCCTCGGCTGGATCCAGACGCAGGACTTCACCGCGATCAGCAACGCGCTGAACGGCGACACCTCCTTCCTGAACGTGATCGACCCGCGCCTGGCGTTCCCGTTCCTCAGCGGGTTCTCCTACGCGATCGCCTCCGTGTTCTGGATCACCATGGCCGTCGTCACGGTCGCATTCGTGCTCGCGCTGTTCCTGAAGGCGCCTCCGCTCCGGCAGAAGTCGGCCATGCAGGAGGCGAGCGATCTGGATGCTGCGGAGGGAGTCCTGGCCGCCGAGGCACTCTCCGCCGCCAACGCCACGGGCGCGATGGTCGAGCCCGGCACGAGCGACGAAAGCGACCGGGGACCGGTGGAACCGGCATCCGGAGCCGCACAGGCAGCCGCACCCGCAGCAGCGCACGCACCGAAGCACGGGGCCTGACCCCCGGGGCGCTGCGCCCGCAAGAACGCCTGCCGGCCCGACCTCCTATTCGAAGGTCGCGGCCGGCAGGCGTTTCTGCATGACCGCGATCGCCTCGGGGTTCTGGTCGATCAGAATGAACCGCCGACCGAGCGCCGACGCCACGGCACCCGTCGTTCCGCTGCCCGCGAAGAAGTCGAGCACGAGGTCGCCCTCCCGCGACGACGCCTGCACGATGCGGCGGAGCACGCCTTCGGGCTTCTGGGTGGGGTACCCGGTCTTCTCGCGGCCGGTCGGCGACACGATCGTGTGCCACCAGACGTCCGTCGGGAGCTTTCCCCGCGCCGCACGCTCCGGGGTCACGAGCCCGGGCGCCATGTACGGCTCGCGGTCGACCGTCTCGGAGTCGAAGTAGTAGCCCTGCGGGTTCTTCACGTAGACCAGGATCGTGTCGTGCTTCGTCGGCCAGCGCGTCTTGGCCTTGGCGCCGTAGTCGTACGCCCAGATGATCTCGTTGAGAAAACTCTCCCGCCCGAAGAGCGCATCCAGAAGCACCTTCGCGTAGTGCGCCTCGCGGTAGTCGAGGTGCAGGTAGAGGGTTCCGTCGTCGGCGAGCAGGCGCCAGGCCTCGAGCAGGCGAGGTTCGAGGAACTCCCAGTAGTTCTCGAACGCGTCGTCGTAGCGCAGCAGGTCGCCCTTGATCCGGTCGTAGCTGTTGCCTTTGAAGCCGGTGATGGATCCGGTTCCGGCCGCCGATCGCACGGCGGTGGTGCCCTGTCGCCGCTGCACGCGCCCGGTGTTGAAGGGCGGATCGAGGTAGATCAGCGTCACGGATCCGCTCTCGAGCGTCGGCAGCACGTCGAGGTTGTCGGCCCGGATGACGCGGCCATCCGCCCCCGCCGCCATCGGGTTCGGGCGGGGCAGGGTGGGCATGCTCTCATTGTCGCAGTCCTTCCGCCACCCCCGGAGCGTCGAATCGAACACTCAGGGAGCCAGGCGTACTGTCGAGGAGAAATGAGCACTCAGATCCGTCACGAAGCTGACCACCACCGTTACGTTCTTGTCGTCGACGACCGTGAAGCCGCGCTTGCGGACTACCGCACGGAGGGCGACGCCATCGTGTTCACGCACACCGAGGTCGACCCGTCACGCCGCCAGAGCGGCCTCGGCGGCAATCTGGTCAAGGGTGCGCTCGACGACGTGCGCATCAACACCGGGCTGAAGGTCGTTCCCGAGTGCCCGTTCGTCGCCGAGTGGATCGATGTGCATCCGGAGTACCACGAGCTCGTGGAGCGAGGTTAGCCGCACGAGGCTGGACCCCGACAGCCCTGAGTCACTATCATCTTCGGCATGGCTACCAACAACATCTTCGTGAACCTGCCGGTGGACGACCTCGAGGCGTCGAAAGCGTTCTACACCGCTCTCGGCTACACGCTGAACCCGAACTTCTCCGACGAGAAGGCGGCCTGCGTGGTGCTTTCCGACTCGGTCTACATCATGCTGCTGGTCAAACCGTACTTCTCGACGTTCACCGACCGTGAGGTCGTCGACCCGAGGAGCCAGGTGGGTTCGCTGAACTCGCTCGGTGTCGACTCACGCGAGGAGGTCGACCGATTCGCCGAACGGGCGGTGGCGGCCGGTGGCGCCGAACTGAACGAGCCGCAGGACTTCGGGTTCATGTACTCGCGCGACATCGAAGACCCCGACGGGCACGGCTGGCAGATCATGTGGATGGACCCGGTGGCGCAGCAGAACGGCCCGCCCAGCGAGTAGCTAGGGAACGCGCTCGATCCACTCCCGGGTACCGAACTTGCTCTCGACCAGAGCGGCGGCCTTCGCGTACTCGTCGTCGGTGACGTCGCCGGGGGTGGCTCCGTAGAGCGAGGTGAAGGTGGCGATCATCCGGTCGATGATCTCCTCGCGGCTGAGGCCGGTCTGGCTGCGCAGCGGATCGACCCGCTTTGCGGCGGACTTGGTGCCCTTGTCGCTCATCTTCTCGCGACCGATGCGCAGCACCTGCACCATCTTCTCGCCGTCGATGTCGTAACTCATGGTGACGTGGTGGAGCACCGCACCGTTGCCGAGGCGCTTCTGCGCTGCCCCGCCGATCTTGCCGCTGGGGCTCGAGATGTCGTTGAGCGGAACGTAGCTGGCGTCGATTCCCAGCGATTTGAGCGCGACCAGCACCCATTCGTCGAGGAACGCGTAGGAGTCGGCAAAGTTGAGGCCCTGCACGAGGTCGGCCGGGGCGTAGATGGAGTAGGTGACGACCGATCCGGCCTCCATGAACATCGCACCTCCCCCACTGACCCGGCGCACGACGTCGAAGCCGTACTTCGCCGCGTTCTCGGGGTCGACCTCGTTCTTCAGCGACTGGAAGCTGCCGATCACGACGGCAGGCGAATCCCATTCCCAGATGCGGAGGGTCGGCGCGCGGCGGCCCTCGCCCACCTCGACGGCCAGCACCTCGTCGAGAGCCATCTGCATGACGGGCGGCACGGCTTTCGAATGGATGACCTGCCAGTCGTAGTCGCGCCAACTCGTCGCCTTGGCGAGCGACCGGCGGATCGCGACGGCGACCCCCTCGGCGCTGAAACCGAGCATGGTCACGTCCTTCGACAGGGCCGCCTTGATCGCGGCGGCGATCGCGGAGGCCTCGCTGTCGGCGGAGAGCCCGTTCACGGCCCGGTTGATGTCCTCGAGTGCGCTGTCGGGTTCGAGGAAGAAGTCGCCGGCGAGCCGGAAGTCGGCGAACACCCCGTCCCGCACCTCGAGGTCGACCACGACCAGCTTGCCGCCCGGAACCTTGTATTCACCATGCATGGCTTCAGCCTAAACCGCATGGGCGGCCAGCCAGGCGAGGAGGTCGGCGACGACCTCGTCGCGGTTGGTCTCGCGGAGCACCTCGTGGCGGGCATCCGGGTACAGGTGCACCGTGACATCGGTGAGACCGCCGCGCCGGTACGCCGCCGCGAGCTTCTGGGCGCTCTTCTCCCCGCCGAGGATGTCGTCGGTTCCCGAGAGGATCAGCACGGGCAGGTCGCTGTCGAAGTGACGTGCCGGGCGGCCGAACAGGCGGAGCCCGTCTGCCAGGCCGAACAACTTCAGCACCTTCGCTTCGAACATGAACTCGTCGGCCGCAGCTGCCGTCTGCACGGCCACGTCGCGGCTCAGCCACTCGTAGCCGTGACCCCCGCCGGGCGGGCGGTGGCGGCGGCTGAGGTCTCCGCCGTCCATGGATCCGGGCATCCGGTACGCCGAACCGACCAGCACGAGCCCGGCGTAGGGGCGCGATGAGCCGTTGACGATGATCTGCGCCATCAGTGAGCCCCAGCTCTGGCCGAGCAGGAAGAGTGGCAGGCCCGGGTTCTTGCCCGCGATGAGGGCGGTGAACTGGCGGATGCCCGCCATCGTCGCCCGCAGCCCGCCGGGGCCGAGGCGACCGAACTGGGAGCGGTCGCCGTGGTGCTGGTCGAGCCCGGTCTGGCCGTGGCCGCGGTGGTCGTTCGCATAGACGGAGTACCCCGCGGCGTTCAGCTCGCCCGCGAGCTCGACGTACCGGCCGGCGTACTCGCCGAGCCCGTGCGAGAGCTGCACCACTCCGCGCGGGTTCTCGACCAGCCAGCGGTAGTAGGCGATGCGAACGCCGTGTTCGTCGGTGAAGTGGGGCACACGCCCACCCTACCGAGACTCAGGACTCGCGCGTGATCTCGACCTTCACGAAGAGGCGCGAGCCGAACGGACCGGCGTACACCCCGCGGAGCGGTGCCACGTCGTTGTAGTCTCGGCCGCGCCCCACGGTCACGTGCCGGTCGCCGATGTCGATCGAGTTCGTCGGGTCGAAGCCGCGCCAGTCGCCGCAGAACCATTCGACCCAGGCGTGGGACTCCCCCGTGACCGTCTCGCCGATACCGGCCGACGGCTTGGGGTGCAGGTATCCCGACACGTATCGTGCCGGGATACCGACCGACCGCAGAGCCCCGAGCGCGATGTGGGTGATGTCCTGGCAGACGCCCTTCTTCTCCACCCAGGCCTCGCGCGCGTTCGTGTGCACGCCCGTCACACCCGTCATGTACTCGACCTGGTTGCCGATCTCGGCACAGATGGCAAGAGCGGCGTCGCAGACGTTGTCATGTTCGTCCGCGATTCTGCGAGCCAGCGCCGCGACCTCGGCCGGCGGTTCGGTGAGCTTCGTCTGCTTCACCTGTTCGATGGTCGACGTCACCCGCGCGGCCGCCTCGTGAAGCGACTCCCAGCTGAGGGTGTGCGGTGGATGCACGCGGGGGCGCACCTCGATCAACGAGTTCGCCGTGAGGGAGAGCTCCTTGTGCGGCGTCAGCACCTCGAACGACGACACCCGGGTGCCCCAGTAGTCGAGGTAGCTGTGGTTCGACGACAGCGGCGAGATGTCGAGGTTGGAGTACAGCACGAACTGTCCGTCGGAGGAGACGGGGAGCATCCGCGCCTCGTTGTACGACGCACCGACTTCGCCTTCGTAGCGGTAGCCGGTGACGTGCTTGATCCGGAGGCGGTTCATACGTTCTCTCCCACCCAGCTCGGTGCGGCGTTCGTCGGGAAGTACCGCTGGCGGATGGCCTCGGATGCCTCGCTCGTCGCCTCCTGCACGAGGTCCATCTGGTGCGGGAGGTCGTGCAGGATGTCCATGATCGGTCGGTACTCCAGTTGGCTGCGGATCTGGCCGAGCAGGCGCTGCGCCTGGTCGGTGACCGCGAGGCGGGTGTTGCGCGGCTCGATGTCGCGGAGGCTCTGCTCGGCGCGCGACACCGAGTAGAGGATCGAGCGCGGGAAGAGACGGTCGAGCAGCAGGAATTCGGCGGCGTTCCGCGCCGACGGCACCCCGCGGTACGTGCGGAGGTACGACTCGTAGGCCCCGCACGAGCGGAGGATGGTGGTCCACGACGGCCCCGAGGCCTCGGTGAGCGACCGGGTGGCGAGCAGCCGCGCCGTCATGTCGGCCCGTTCGAGCGACCGGCCGAGGGTGAAGAAGTGCCACGCTTCGTCTCTGGATGCTGCGGACTCCTGGATACCGACGGCCAGAGCCGAACGCTCCCTGACCCAGGCGAAGAACTCGTGCGTCTTCTCGACGGCGATTCGGCGCGGCATGCGCGCCCGGGTCGTGTTGAGGCACTCCCAGAGCTCGGTCGAGACGATCTCGCGCGCGCGGCGGGCGTTCTCCCGGGCGGCACCGAGCGAGTAGGCGATCGACGCCGGCTGGGTACGGTCGACGGCGAGGATGTCGAGCACATCCGCGCGCGTCAGCTCGTGGTCGTCCGGCGGGATGTCGGCCCCCATGACGGCGAGCAGCGAGCGGCAGGCGAGGTTCTCCTCGATCCACGGGTCTTCGAGCAGCAGCTGCAGGTGCACGTCGAGGATGCGTGCGGTGCCGTCGCTGCGTTCGATGTAGCGCCCGATCCAGAACAGGCTCTCGGCGATTCGGCTCAGCATCAGCGGTCACCCTCGTGGTCGGTGCGGGCATCCGGAGCCTGGACGACTCCCGGGAGGGGGAGCTGCAGCGGCGCGCCGAGGCGCACCTGCTGCTGCTGCTCCTGCTGGTCGTGGTGGGACCGAGGCTTGTCGTAGGGCGAATGGTCGGGCGTGTGTTTCACGATCGGGATGGCCTGGGTGTTGGCTGCCTGGTCGGCCACCAGCCCCTGGATGTTCTGCGCGACCGGCGCCGTGCCGTCGATCGGTGAGAATCCGCCGGCGAAACCGACCACCCAGGTGTCTTTCGACCCGCCGCCCTGCGACGAGTTCACCACGAGCTCACCCTCGGGCAGCGCGACGCGGGTGAGCCCGCCGGGCAGCACCCAGATGTCCTTGCCGTCGTTGACGGCGAACGGGCGGAGGTCGGCGTGCCGCGGCCGCATGCCGTCTTCGACCAGCGTCGGGATCGTGGAGAGCTGGATGACCGGCTGCGCGATCCAGCCGCGGGGATCCTTGATCAGGCGTTTGCGAAGAGCGTCGAGTTCTTTCTTCGAGGCGGCGGGCCCGACGACCAGCCCCTTTCCACCCGAACCGTCGACGGGCTTCACGACGAGTTCGTCGAGCCTGTCGAGCACCTCCTCGAGCGCTCCCGGGTCTTCGAGTCGCCAGGTGTCGACGTTCGGCAGGAGCGGTTCCTCGCTGAGGTAGTACCTGATCAGGTCGGGGAGGTAGGTGTAGACGAGCTTGTCGTCGGCCACGCCATTGCCCACCGCGTTGGCGATGGTGACGTTGCCGAGCCGGGCGGCGAGCAGGATGCCCGGGGAGCCCAGCATCGAGTCCGCGCGGAACTGCAACGGGTCGAGGAACTCGTCGTCGACGCGCCGGTAGATCACGTCGACGCGCGTCGGCCCCGCCGTCGTGCGCATCCAGACCCGGCCGCCCGAGCAGAACAGGTCGCGGCCCTCGACGAGCTCGATGCCCATCAGCCGCGCAAGCAGGGTGTGCTCGAAGTACGCCGAGTTGTAGACGCCGGGTGTCAGCACGACGACGTTCGGGTCTTCGACGCCTTCCGGAGCGGATGCCCGCAGCGCCTGCAGCAGTTTGTTGGGGTAGTCGCCGACCGGCCGTACCCGCATCGACACGAACAGCTCGGGCAGGGTCTGAGCCATGACGCGGCGGTTGGAGATCACGTAACTCACGCCGGAGGGCACGCGCACGTTGTCCTCGAGCACCCGCCAGGCGCCCTGCTCGTCGCGGATCAGGTCGATGCCCGAGACCTGGATGCGTACGCCGTTCGCGCTCACGATGCCCGCCGCCTCACGGTGGAAGTGGCTCGACGAGCTCACGAGGCCGGCGGGGATGACGCCGTCGCGCACGGCGTTCTGGGAGCCGTAGATGTCGGCAAGGAAAGCCTCGAGCGCGCGGACGCGCTGCTTGATACCCGCTTCGACGCCGACCCATTCCTTTTGTTCTATGACGCGCGGCACCGCATCGAGCGGGAACGGACGCTCCTCGCCGGCGAAGTCGAAGGTCACACCCTGGGCGAGGTATGAGCTGGCGAGTGCGTCGGTGCGACCCCGCAGTTCCTCCTGCGTCATGCGGGCGAGAGCGTTGTAGATGTCCCTGTACGCTGCGCGGGCCTCGACCGGCGACGACGAGTCGGGCTCGGGGAACATCTCGTCGTAGGCGTGCGCACCTTTGATCGGCTTGCGGGGCAGGAGTGTGGCGCCATAGCCGGCGAACAGGTCAACCATGGTGTGAGCCTAGCGTCGCGGTGTTGCCGGTGTGTTTCCGGGAAGGCCCGCTGCTCCAATACACCATTGGGGTGAGTTAGCAAAATCCGTACCCCCCGAAGTGGTTGGATACTCCGGAACATCGGTCGTCGATGTCTCACATCGAAACCGACAGTTGGGGAAGTCATGTCCAAGCACGTCAACAAGAAAAAGCGTATCGTCGCGATCGTCACCGCCGCAGTGCTGGTGCTCGGAGGAGGCGGCGCCGCCTTCGCCTACTGGACCTCGACCGGTACCGGTAACGGAACAACCACGACCGGCACGAGCGTTGCGTTCGCCGTCGCACAGACCACGACCGCCGGTGGCCCCCTCACGCCCGGCGGGCCGCAGGAGACGGTCTCCTTCACCGTCACCAACCCGGGCACAGGCAACCAGCGACTGAACGCCGTCGCCGTCACCATCGAGAACACCGACGCCACCGCGTTCTCCGTGACCGTGGGCGGCAACCCCGCCTGCACCGCAGCGGACTACACGATCGGGACCATCACCGTGCCGACCGGCGACATTGCGCCCGGCGCACTCGTCACCGGCACCGTGGCGATCACCATGAACAACCTGGGGACCAACCAGGACTCCTGCAAGCTCGCGGTCGTCCCCCTGCACTACGTCGCCAGCTAGCTCACCGACCGCGTGACATCCGCTTCGCAGTACCGGATGCCCCGCCCTTCAGAAACAGGTCGAACGGCGAGCTGAACCATGAGCGCCGCACCACCCCGTCACGGCAGGCGTACCCACAGATCATCGTGGGTGCGCCTGCCGTTCGGCGTGCGTGCACGCTCGCAGTCGTGGCTGAGCGGGATGCTTGTGCTGCTCCTGCTCGCCGTCGGAACCCTCGCCGTCGGAGTGACGGCTGACGCCTTCTGGCGGAGCACCGGGCAGACTGCCGGGTCGGCGACCACGGGAACCCTGAACCCGCCGACCGCCGTCACCGCGTCGGCCACCGCCGGCACCTCCACTGTGAGCGTCGGCTGGACAGCGTCGACGGGCCTCACGACGCCGACGGGGTACTACGTCACGCGCACCTCGGGCGGAACGACGACAGCAGCCTGCGGCAGTTCGGCCACGACCCTTCTCTCCGCGACATCCTGCACCGACTCAGGCGTTCCCGACGGGAGCTACACCTACACCGTCACGGCGGTCTTCCGCACGTGGAGCGCGCCGAGTGCCCCGAGCGGCTCGGTCACGATCCTCGTGGCGACGAAGCTCGCGTTCGGCACCCAGCCGAGCACCACGGTGGCGGGAACGACCATCACCCCCGCGGTGACCGTCGCACTGCAGAGCGTTTCTGGCACTGCGGTGCAGATCGCCAACGTCGCAGTGACGATCGCACTCGGCACGAACCCGGCAACCGGCACGCTCTCGGGAACCCTCACCGCGAACACGAACGCGAGCGGTGTGGCGACCTTCTCGTCGCTCTCGATCAACAGGTCCGGCGTCGGCTACACGCTCGTGGCGACGAGCTCCGGCCTGACAGCGGCGACGAGCTCGGCCTTCACCGTCACGCCGGCCGCGGCGACGAAGCTCGTCTTCACGTCAGCGACCCGCTCCGCTACCGCCTCGGCCACCACGAACGGCAGCGCCATCACCGTTCAACGCCAGGACGCGCTCGGCAACCCGGCGCCGGTGGCCGGCGCGACCACGCTGACCCTGTCGTCGAACTCGGCGGGCACGGCGGTGTTCGCGCCGACGAGCGGTGCGGCATCCAGCACCGTCAGCTTCGCCGCCCTGTCAAGCACCGCCACGTTCTACTACGGCGACACCGCGGCAGGCTCACCCACCATCACCGCCGCGATCGCCGGGCTCACTTCGGCGACGCAGACCGAGACCGTCACCCCCGCTGCCGCCTCGAAACTCGTCTTCACGTCGGCGAGCAGCAGTGCGATCGCCTCGGCGACGACCAACGGCAGCGCCCTCACGGTGCAGCAGCAGGATGCGTTCGGCAACCCGGTCGTCTTCGCTTCCCTCACGACTCTCGGGCTGACCTCGAGCACCACGGGCACGGCGGTGTTCGCGCCGACGAGCGGTGCGGCATCCGGAACCGTCAGCTTCGCCGCCGGAGCGAGCACGGCGACCTTCTACTATGGCGACACCGTGGCGGGCACACCGACGGTCACCGCTGCTGTCGCGGGTCTCACCTCGGCGACGCAGAACGAGACCATCACCGCGGCGGTCGCCTCGAAGCTCGTCTTCACCTCGGCAGCACTCACGTCGAGCGCATCGGCGACGACCAACGGCACCGCGATCACCGTTCAGCGGCAGGATTCCTTCGGCAACCCCGTCGTCTTCGCCTCCGCGACGACACTCGGGCTGGCATCGACGACGACGGGTACGGCGGTCTTCGCCCCCACCTTCGGTGCTGCGGCCACGACGGTGACCTTCGCGGCCGGTTCCAGTACAGCGACGTTTCACTACGGCGACACCAGGGCGGGCAGCCCCACGATCACGGCGACGGTTGCCGGTCTGACCTCCGCGACGCAGGCCGAGACCATCACGGCGGCAACAGGGTCCACGCTGGTCATCACCTCCGCGCCGAGCAGCCAGGTCGCCTCCGCGACCACGAACGGCAGCGCGATCACCGTGCAGCGGCAGGACGCGTTCGGCAACGCAGCGCCGTTCGGGTCGGCCACCACGCTCGGGCTGACCTCGAACTCCACGGGCACAGCGGTGTTCGCGCCGACGAGCGGTGCGGCATCCACGGCCGTCACCTTCGCCGCGGGTTCGAGCACCGCCACCTTCTACTACGGCGACACCAAGGCCGGCAGCCCCACGATCACAGCCGCCGTGGCGGGGCTCACATCCGCCACCCAGACCGAGACCGTGACGGCGGCGACCGCGACGAAACTCGTGTTCACGTCGACCGCTGCCAGCCAGGCTGCCTCGGCGACGACGACGGGCAGCGCGATAACCGTGCAGCGCCAGGATGCCTTCGGGAACCCCTCGGCCGTGGTCGGGGCGACGACACTCACGCTCACCTCGAACTCGGCCGGGACGGCCGTGTTCGCGCCGACGAGTGGTGCAGCATCCACGGCCGTCAGCTTCGCCGCGGGTTCGAGCACCGCCACCTTCTACTACGGCGACACCAGGGCCGGCACACCGACCATCACCGCGACGCTCTCGGGGCTCACCTCGGCGACCCAGGCGCAGACCGTGACGGCTGCGGCAGCATCGAAGCTCGTGTTCACGACGACCGCCAGCAGCCAGGCGGCCTCGGCGACCACGAACGGCAGCGCGATCACCGTGCAGCGCCAGGACACGTTCGGGAACCCCTCGGCCGTCGGCGGGGTGACGACGCTCACTCTCACGTCGAACTCGACCGGCACCGCGATCTTCGCGCCCACCAGCGGGGCGTCCGCAACGGCCGTGACCTTCGCGGCGGGCTCCAGCACAGCGACGTTCTACTACGGCGACACCCGGGCCGGCACACCGACCATCACAGCCGCTCTGGCGGGGCTCAGCTCGGCGACGCAGAACGAGACGATCACCGCCCTCGCCGCGTCGAAGCTAGGCTTCACCTCGGCTCCGTTCACGGCCAGCGCATCGACGACCACGAACAGCGGCGCGATCACCGTGCAGAGGCAGGACGCGTTCGGCAACGCGATCACGTCGGGCACCGCGACCACGCTGACCCTCACGTCGAATTCCACCGGGACCGCGTTCTTCGCCCCTACCAGTGGCGCCAACGCCACGGCGACCGTGACGATCCCGGCCCTCTCCGACACGGGGACGTTCTTCTGCGCCGACACGAAGTCGGGCACTCCGGTGATCACCGCGGCCACCTCCGGCCTCACCTCGGCCACCCAGACCGAGACGATCACGGCCGCGAGCGCGACGAAGCTGGTGTTCACGTCGGTAGCCTCGTCGGCCATCGCGTCGGCGACCACGAACAGTTCCGCGATCACGGTGCAGCGCCAGGACCAGTTCAGCAACCCGGCAGCCGTCGCCTCGGCCACCACGCTGACCCTGGCCTCGAACTCCACCGGCACCGCGATCTTCGCCCCGACCAACGGCACCGGCGGATCGGCTGTGACCTTCGCTGCCACCTCGGACAGCGCGACCTTCTACTACGGCGACACCAAGGCGGGCACGCCGACGATCACGGCATCGCTGTCAGGCCTCACCTCTGCGACGCAGGCCGAGACGATCACCGTCGCGGCCGCTGCGAAACTGGCGTTCACCTCGGCTGCGTTCAGCGCTGTCGCCTCGACGACGACCAACAGCAGCGCGATCACCGTGCAGCGCCAGGATACCTTCGGCAACGCAGTGATCGCCGCGGCGGCAGCGACCCTGACACTCACCTCGGACTCCACGGGACAGACGATCTTCGCCCCGGCGACTCTGGCGACCAGCACGGCCGCCGTCGCGATCCCGGCGAACGCCAGCACCGCCACGTTCTACTACGCAGACCGCAAAGCGGGCACACCCACCATCACTGCAGCCCTGTCGGGACTGACATCGGCAACGCAAGCCGGGACCATCACCGCCGCGGCCACTGCGACGCTGAGCTTCGACCAGGGTCCACCGGCCACCATCGCATCGGGTGTGGCCTTCTCGGCACTCCGGGTCCTGTCTGTCGACGCCTTCGGCAACCCGACGACGACCACGGTGACCCTGACCATCGAGAACAATCCGTCTCTGGCGGGACTCGGCCGCCTGTACAACGCCGCGAACCAGTCGACGGTGCCGATCACCGTGACCACGGACAGCGTGACGGGTCTCGGTAGTTATGTGGGTGTCAAGATCGCCGGCGCGCTCCTGTCGCTCGGCGCCGGAGGTTCTCCTTACACTCTGCGGGCGGCGTCAGGCTCCGTGTTCGTCATCAGCAGCGGCTTCGCCGTGACCGGGCTCTGATGCGGGCCTCGAACGGGGTGAGCGCGTGACCGGCGCCGCGAGCTGCGAACTGTCGAACACCGGGCTGCCCGTCGCCGCGTTCGTGATCGTCGGGCTAATTTTCCTGCTCGCCGGGGTGGCCGCATTCGTGGTGTTCGGCGCGCGGGGCCGGCGGGCCCGCGCTGGCGGTGCGCTGGTGCTGCTTCTCGTCGTGGCCGGGACTCTCGGGGTTGCCGGCGGAGCGCCTTCCGCGCAGGCCGCGTCGGTGGGCGCAGCCGTCACGACAGCTGACGACTGTCCCGACGGCGGCGGCGCCAGCGGCGGCGGAGGCGGCGGCGGCGCGGACAACACGCTCACGATCATCCAGACCTCGGTGAACACCGGGATCGTGCCGGGCTCGACGCCTACGACGCTGGCCGGAACCATCACCAACTATGGCACCGCGAGCGCCCCCATCACCACCGTGACCGTGTCGATCGAGAGCGTCTCGAAGGCGCCCGGGGCGGTCGACGGGCCGTGCGACGCTAGCGACTACGTGCTGCGGGACGCCGCGATGCCGGTCGGACGCACGCTGGCACCCGAGGAGGCGGCCGGGTTCAGCGGAGCATCCATCGGGTTCAGTGAGAAGGGCACGAACCAGGACGCCTGCAAGAGCGCCACCCTGCACCTGCTCTACGTGAGCTCGTGACGGAACGGGCGGGCTAGCGGAGGAACGCCGCCGCGACCCCGGCGTCGACCGGGATGTGGAGGCCCGTGGTGTGGCTGAGGTCGGCGCTGCAGAGTACGAACACCGCGTTGGCGACGTTCTCGGGCAGCACCTCGCGCTTCAGCAGGGTGCGCTGGGCGTAGTACAGGCCGAGCTCCTCCTCCGGTACGCCGTAGGTCGCGGCGCGCTTGGCGCCCCAGCCTCCCGAGAAGATGCCCGATCCGCGCACGACGCCATCGGGGTTGATGCCGTTGACCTTGACGCCGTAGCCTCCGAGCTCGGCGGCCAGCAGGCGCACCTGGTGGGACTGGTCGGCCTTCGTCGAGGAGTAGCCGATGTTGTCGGGCCCCGCGAAGATCGAGTTCTTCGATGAGATGTAGACGATGTCCCCGCCGAGTTTCTGGTCGATGAGCACGCGCGCGGCGGCCTTCGAGACGAAGAACGATCCCTTCGACATGACGTCGTGCTGGATGTCCCAGTCCGCCTCCGAGGTTTCGAGCAGCGAGCGCGCCAGCACCAGGCCGGCGTTGTTCACGACGAGGTCGAGCCCGCCGAATGCCAGCACGGCGGCGTGCACCGACGCGATGACCTCCGCCTCGCTGGTGACGTCGGCCTTGACGCCGATCGCGACATCCGTGTTCCCGATCTCGGCGGCTGCGGCCTGCGCCTTCGCGAGGTCGAGGTCGGCGATGACGACACATGCGCCTTCCGCCGCGAGGCGGTGCGCGATGGCCTTGCCGATACCGGATGCCGCTCCGGTCACGAGGGCGATGCGGGTGGCGAGCGGCTTGGGCTTCGGCATCCGCGCGAGCTTCGCCTCCTCGAGCGCCCAGTACTCGATGCGGAACTTCTCGGCCTCGGAGATCGGCGCGTACGTCGACAGCGCCTCGGCGCCGCGCATCGCGTTGATCGCGTTGACGAAGTACTCGCCGGCGACCCGGGCGGTCTGCTTGTTGGCGCCCCAGCTGAACATGCCGACGCCCGGGATCATGACGATCGCCGGGTCAGCACCGCGAATCGCGGGCGAGTCGGCGGTGGCGTTGCGGTCGTAGTAGGCCTGGTAGTCGACGCGGTACTGCTCGCCGAGCTCGGCAAGACGAGCGACCGACTCCTCGACCGTCGCGGTGGCCGGCAGGTCGAGCACGAGCGGCTTGACCTTGGTGCGGAGGAAGTGGTCGGGGCAGCTGGTGCCCAGGTCGGCGAGCCGCGGGTGCTCGGTGCTGCTGAGGAAGTCGAGCACCTCGGGGCTGTCGGTGAAGTGGCCGACCTGCACCTTGTCGGTCGAGACGAGGGCACGGATGTGCGGCGCCAGCAGCGCCGCCTTCGCGCGCCGTTCCTCCTCGGGGAGGGCCTCGTAACCCGCAAGCACGGGGCCGAACGGCTCGGCCCTGCCGTGTTCGGCGATGTACGCCTCGGCGGTGTCGACGATCCAGAGCGAGTTCGCCTCGGCCTCGTCGCTCGTGTCGCCCCAGGCGGTGATGCCGTGTCCGCCGAGGATCGCGCCGATCGTGCCGGGGTTCTCCGCCTTGATACGGGCCATGTCGAGGCCGAGCTGGAAGCCGGGGCGACGCCAGTCGACCCACGCGACCCTGTCGCCGAAGATCGTCTTCGTGAGCGCTTCGCCGTCGGCCGACGTCGCGACGGCGATGCCCGAGTCGGGGTGGAGGTGATCGACATGCGCTGCGTCCACGAGAGCGTGCATGCTCGTGTCGATCGACGGGGCGGCCCCGCCCTTGCCGAACAGCACGTACGGGAAGGCCTCGATCATCTCGTCTTCGCGCTCGACGCCGGGGTAGACATCCACCAGGTCGCGGAAGCGGTCGAGGCGGAGCACGGAGAGACCGGATTCGGTCAGTGTTCCGAGGTCCCCACCCGACCCCTTCACCCAGAGCAGCTCGACCGGCTTGCCGGAGGCGGGGTCGATCTCGGTGCCCTTCGCTGAGGTGTTCCCGCCGGCGTAATTCGTGACCCGTGGGTCGGAGCCGAGCCGATTCGACCGTGCGATGAGGTCGGCTTTCGGGGTGGATGTCATGACGGGAGTCCTTCGACGATGGAGGGTGTGGGGGGCGGGGCCAATCTACGAGCACGAGGTGGACCTGTCAAGCGAATCGCTTCGCTTCGAAAGTCGTTTCTCTTTCGTAACCTTTCAATCGTTGACGCAATGTTTACTTTCGGATAGGTTCACTCCAACGACGAAAGGTACCCGCTTTCGACCGGTCACCACTCTTCGCCACTGCAGCCGAACGGAGCAACGATGTCTGAGAACTACGACTTCGTGCGTGAAGAGGTCATCCTTCACGAGCTCACCCTGACCGGGCGGGTCATGGTCAACGACCTCGCCCGCACGCTCGGCGTCTCGACGGTCACGGTTCGGAAAGACCTCGACTCCCTCGAGAAGCGCTCGCTGCTCCGCCGGGTGCGGGGCGGCGCCGTCGCCCCCTCGACCGGTGAAGAGGGCGCTTTCAGCGAACGGATGCGCCGCGACTCGACCGCGAAGAGCCTGCTCGCGAAAGAGGTTGCGAAACTCGTCGACGACGGCGACGTCATCGCGATCGACTCCTCCACCACCTCCTACTACCTCGCGCAGGAGCTGCTCGAGCACCGCGACCTGATCGTCATCACCTACGGCCTCCGCGTGACGATGCTGTTCATGGACCACTCGAACGCGACCGTGGTGGTTCCGGGCGGCGTGCTGCGGCGGGCATCCGGTTCCCTCGTCGGCGCGTTCTCCGACGTGCTGAAGGGCCGCGGCCGCATCGACAAGGGCTTCTTCGGCCTGGCCGCCGCCTCGACCGAACTCGGCATGCTCGAACTGGTCGCCGAGGAGGCCACCTCCAAGCGCAGCCTGATGGCCTCCTGCGACGAGATCTACGTCACCATGCCGTCGTCGAAGATCAACGGTTTCGGCCTGCACTCGTGGGGCACCCCGGCCGAGATCACCCGGCTGTTCACCGACGAGCGCGCCACAGACGAGTTCGTCGCCGCCTGGACCGAGGCCGGCTCCCCCGTCACCCGCGTCGAGGGCACGGGCGCCTCGCTCGACAACGGCGAGCGCTCGATCGACGCCGTCACCTCCCGCGCCCTCCGGGCGGTCGACGAGTGACCGGCCTCACGGTGGCCGCCGTCGACCTCGGTGCGGAGAGCGGGCGCGTCGCCGCAGCCCGCTTCGACGGCAGCCGCATCGACCTCGAGATCGTGCACCGGTTCGCGAACACGCCCCGGGAGACCGGCGGCTGGCTGCGTTGGAACGCGGATGCCCTGTGGGACGACATCGCGGAGGGCCTCGGCATGCTGGGCGGGCGCGAGAGCGTCGCATCCGTGGGCGTCGACACCTGGGGCATCGACTACGGGCTCTACCGTGACGGCGTGCTGCTCGACGACCCCGTCACCTACCGCGACGCGCACCACGTCGAAGCGTTCGAACGGGCTGTCGCCGAGTTCGGCAGTGACCGGCTGTACAGCGCCACGGGCATCCAGCTCATCGAGATCACGGCCCTGTTCGGGATGCTCGCCGATGCCCGCGAGCGCCCGGAGCTCCTGCAGGCCGCCGACCTGATGCTGATGATGCCCGACGTCTTCCACAACAGATTGAGTGGCAGCCGCGTCACCGAGTTCTCGGTCGCGTCGACCACCGGACTCTACGACCTCGCCTCGGGGGGCTGGGCCCTCGGCCTGTTCGACGAACTCGGGCTCCCGTCGCACTTCCTCCCCACCGTGGTTCCCGCGGGCACCGATGTCGGCCGGATCATCGGCGACCTGGCCGTGGCCGGCCTGTCGAAGACCCGGGTCATCCTGCCCTCGGCGCACGACACCTCGAGCGCCGTGCTCTCGATCCCGAACGCCGGCGCAGACACGCTCTTCATCTCCTCGGGCACGTGGTCGCTCGTCGGCGTCGTGCTCGACGAGCCGATCGTGACGCGGGAGTCCCGCCTGCTGAACCTCACGAACGAGGGCGGCTACGACGGCCGCGTGCGGTTCCTCCGGAACGTGATGGGCCTCTGGGTGCTGCAGGAGTGCCGGCGCCAGTGGCAGCGCGAAGGTGTCGACGTGAGCTACGAACGGCTCGTCGAACTGGCGGATGCCCAGGCCCCCCTTGTGAGCGTCATCGACCTCAACGCGACCGAGTTCCTCGCCCCGGGCGACATGCCGGCGCGCATCCGGGCGTACTGCGCCAGCCGGTCGATCGTCGTGCCCGCCACCATGGGCGAGATCGCCCGCGCCATCTTCGACTCTCTCGCCCTCAGCTACCGCCTGGTGCTCGAGGACATCGAACAGCTGACGGGCGTCCCCATCACCTCCATCGCTGTCGTCGGCGGGGGCGGCCTGAACGCACTGCTGCAGCAGGCCACCGCCTCGGCCACCGGCCGCCCGGTCGTCTGCTGGGCGAAGGAGGCGACCGCCCTCGGCAACGCCGCGGCCCAGCTGCGGTCGCTCGGCGAACTCGACTCGGTCGAACAGATCTGGGGGGTGGCAGCCGCGAGCACCCGCACGCGCTCGTTCCAGCCACAGCCCGACAGCCGCTGGGATGACGCGGCCCACAGACTTCGGAACCTCGAACGCGCAGAGACTGCGCGCCGGGGGCTCGGGGATTCCTACCAGGAACTCACACTCCACCACGAGGCAGGTCGCACAGTCGCGCCTGCCCGCACAACAAGAGAGGCAACACAGTGATCAGCAAAAAGAAAGTCATCGCCGTCGGTGCGATCGCACTCGCCGCCGTTCTGACCGTCTCGGGCTGCACCAGCCGCACCGATTCATCGTCAGGCAGCAGCACCTCCTCGGCTGCGGCCGGTGGCAAGATCACCGTCGCATTCGTCCCGAAGCTGCAGGGCATCCCGTACTTCGAAGCGATGAACGCCGGTGGCAAGAAGGCCGCAGAAGACCTCGGCATCACCTGGCTCTATCAGGGCCCGACCACCGCCGACGCAGCAGCGCAGGCCGACATCGTGCGGTCGTACATCCAGCAGAACGTCTCCGCACTCATCGTGGCCCCCAACGACCCCGACTCGATGGCCCCCCTTCTCAAAGAGGCCGCCGACAAGGGCATCAAGGTGCTGACCGCTGACACCGACGCGCCCGACTCCGTGCGCGAGGTGTTCGTCAACCAGGCCTCCGTCGAAGGTATCGGCGAGGCCCTGACCGACCAGCTGATGACCGCG
The DNA here is from genome assembly GCF_006716115.1 of Subtercola boreus. Classification (NCBI taxonomy): domain Bacteria; kingdom Bacillati; phylum Actinomycetota; class Actinomycetes; order Micrococcales; family Microbacteriaceae; genus Subtercola; species Subtercola boreus. Next base: position 3,006,939 of record NZ_VFOO01000001.1, read on the forward strand.
ATGGGCGGCAAGGGCAAGTACGCGATCGTCTCCTGTGGCGAGACCGCGGCCAACCTGAACGCGTGGATCGCCGTGCAGAAGGCGTACACCGCCTCGAAGTACCCGGACGCGACGCTCGTGAACGTCGTCTACGCCGGTGAAGACCAGGCTGCTGCGACCTCGATGGCAACCGACCTGATGAACGCCAACCCCGACCTCACCGGTCTCGTCGGCGAGTGCACCTCGTCCGCTCCCGGCGTGGCACAGGCTGTCAAGGATGCCGGCAAGATCGGTACCGTCTTCACCGACGGCCTCGGCACGCCCCAGTCGATGGCTCCGTACCTGAAGGACGGCTCGTCCAGCGCCTCGATCCTCTGGGACGTGCAGAACCTCGGCTACCTCGCCGCCTGGACCGGCAACGAGCTGGCGACCGGCAAGACCCTGGCTGCCTCGAACGACGTCAACGCCGACCTGAAGGGTGTCGCCTACGACTCCGCTTCGAAGGTGCTCCTGCTGGGTGACCCGCTGGTCATCACCAAGGACAACGTCGACACGTTCAGCTACTAAGCACCACCCCTGGGGGTGCGGATGCTCGTCACGGGCATCCGCACCCCACCCCCACTTCTTCTTCTCCCCCGACCATTCCCCCCTAAGGAACAGCTGCCCATGAGCGCAGATACTCCGGTCGCGACAGCGACCTACCGTCTCGAGCTGCAGGACATCGCCAAGAGCTACGGTGGCGTGCGCGCCATCCGGCACGCCGACTTCGCCCTGAAGCCGGGCACGGTGCACGCCCTGGTGGGTGAGAACGGTGCCGGCAAGTCGACGTTGATCAAGATCATCGCGGGCGCCGAGATCCCCGACGCCGGCACGATCGCGTTCGACGGCAGCGCCAAGACGATCTCCTCCACCTCCGACTCGATCGCCCTCGGCGTGCAGACGGTCTACCAGGAGCCGCAGCTGTTTCCCGAACTCAGTGTCGCCGAGAACGTCTTCGTCGGCCGCGAGCTGAAGAAGGGCGGCCGGGTCGACTGGAAGGCCGAGGCCGACCAGATCCAGGGCCTCCTCGACACCGTCGGGCTGCCGGCCCGCATCGCCACCGTGCCCGTCGGCACCCTGTCGATCGCCGAGCAGCAGCAGGTCTCCATCGCGAAGGCCCTGGCCGGGAAGGCCTCGGTGCTCATCCTCGACGAGCCGTCGGCCATCCTGACGGACTCCGAGATCGAGGTGCTCTTCACGGTCATCCGTCGTCTCACCGCCACCGGCGTCTCCGTCATCTACATCTCGCACCGGCTCGACGAGCTGTTCGTCATCGCCGACGAGGTCACGGTCATGCGTGACGGTGAGACCATCACCACGCGGCCGATCGGCGACCTCTCCGTTCGCGAGATCGCCGAGCTCATGGTCGGAGGCGTTCTGGCCGAGGCGCGGCCGAAAGGATCGGGTACCTCGGGCGAAACCGTTCTCGAACTGGCGAACCTGTCGCGCACGGGCAAGTTCGAGAACGTCAGTCTCACGGTGCGCTCCGGCGAGATCGTCGGGCTCTACGGACTCGTCGGCTCGGGTGCCGGCGACATCGCCGGCGTCATCTACGGGATGGACAAGGCCACCTCGGGCACCATGCGGCTCTCCGGCAGCGAGGTCGTCGTCAAGCGGCCCTCGCAGGCGAAGAAGATCGGGATCCGGCTGCTCCCCGCGAACCGTTCCGCGCAGGGCTCCTTCAGCTTCCAGAGCATCTCGCTGAACATCGTGATCGGCGAGCTCGGCAAGCTCAGCCGCGTACCCGGCTGGGTGAGCGGCCGCGTGCAGCGCGACATCGCCCGCGACTTCATCAGACGCCTCGCCGTGAAGACCCCGTCGGAGAAGCAGCCGATCAGCGCTATGTCCGGCGGCAACGCCCAGAAGGTGGTGCTCGCCCGACAGCTCGTGCAGACGCCGAAGCTCCTCGTGCTCGCCGAGCCGACCCAGGGCGTCGACGTCGGGGCGAAAGAGGAGATCCACCGCATCATCTCGAACCTCGCAGACGACGGATCCGCCGTGCTCGTGGTGACCAGCGACCTCGGTGAGGTGCTGCGCATCTCCGACCGCATCCTGGTCATCAGGGCCGGGGAAGTCGCCGCCGAATTCACCCCCCAAGCCACGCAGGTCGAGATCCTCGCCGCGGCGGCCGGAGACCAGACAACGGAAGAACACTCATGACCCTCGACGAGCGCACGAAGCCTGCGCCCCAGTCCGGCCGGCCCGCAGCCGCCGCCACCGCGAAGCGCATCCTGCCCCTGCCGGTCACCGGCCAGGAGTTCGTGCTCATCGGCGTGCTGATCGTGCTGTGGATCCTGCTCGGCATCTTCACGCCGGCGTTCCTGACGCCCAACTCGATCCAGCCGCTGCTGGTGTCGGTCGCCCCGATCGCCCTGATCGGCATCGGCATGACGTTCATCATCATCACGGCCGGCATCGACGTCTCTGTCGGCGGAGCGATCATGCTCTGCGCGGTGATCGTCGCGAAGACCCTGGTGAGCGCCGACATCCCCCTGATCGGTGCGGTCGCGCTGGCGGTCGCCGTCGGGCTCGTGCTCGGTCTGGTCAACGGTTTCCTCATCGCCTACGGCCGCGTCGCCGCGATCATCATCACGTTCGGTACCGCGAACATCTTCCAGTTCCTCGCGCTCCGCGTCTTCGGCTCGTCGACGGTCAACGGGATCCCGTCGACCCTCGAGGTGTTCGGCCGCGGCGAGGCCGGTCGCACGCTCGGCGTACCGAACAGCTTCGCGATCATGATCATCATCGCTGCGGTCGCGTGGTGGTACCTCCGGCACGCGTCGGGTGGGCGTCACCTGTTCGCAATCGGCGGGAACGCGAACGCCGCTCGCCTCGTGGGTATCAAGGTGCAGCCGCGGGTGCTCATCGCCTACGCTCTCACCGGCGCCCTCGTCGGACTCGGTGCGTGCTTCATCCTCGCGTCGGGAACCGCGACGCTCGACCAGTCGGTCGGATCCGGTAAGGAGCTGCAGGTCATCGCCGCGGTCGTGATCGGCGGAACGTCCATCCTCGGTGGTCGCGGGTCGGTCATCGGAACGGTGCTCGGCGCGATCCTGGTTCAGACCGTGACCTCGGGTGTCACCCAGCTCGGGTGGCCCAGCCAGCTCGCGAACCTGTTCGTGGGAATCTTCATCATCATTGCTGTCGGCACTGACCTGCTGCGTGAGCGCGCAAGGAGAAAAGCATGACACTCGTCAACGAGACCACGCACATCCAGGTCCCGAAGAACCCGAAGAAGCGCGGTGGCCGATCCGTTCTCTCCCGCGGCGTCGAAGCCCTGCTGACGAACCGTGTCGTGCTGCTCGCCGTGCTCATCGTCGTGGTGCTCGTCGTCATGACGATCCTCGACTCGGCCGGCCAGCTGAGCGGTGCGTACAACGCCGACTACCTCGCCTCCTCGCTGATCAGCGCCGTTCCGCTGGCAATGCTCGGCATGGCGCAGCTGCTCGTGATCCTGTCGGGCAAGGGCGGAATCGATCTCTCCGTCGGCTCGATCGTGTCGCTAACGGGCATCCTGTTCGGTTTCGCGTACGGCCCGGGCGGCTGGGACTTCGTTCCCGCGCTGATCCTCGCCGTCGTCGCCGGTGGCGTGTTCGGTGCCGTCAACGGCGTCCTGATCGCGTACATCGGCTTCCCGCCCCTGATCGCGACGCTCGCGACGTACTACGCCTACCGTTCGCTCGCCCTCGTGATCTCGAACCAGAAGCCCGTCTCGTCCGAGTCGATCCAGAACTTCTACTCGGCCGCCCAGTCGGTCGAGATCCCGGTCATCGGTGCGACGATCCCGCTGATCCCGCTCGGCATCTTCACGTTCCTGATCCCCACGATCATCGTCGTCTGGATCGTGCTCAACAAGACGACCTTCGGCCGTCGCCTCTACGCGATCGGCACGAACGACGTCGCCGCACAGTGGTCGGGCATCAACGTACGACCGAACCGGATGGCCGTCTACGCCATCTCGGGGGTGATCTCCGGTCTCGTGTCGGTCGTCACGGTCGCGCAGTTCGCCTCGGCCCGGCCCGACGCCGGAACCTCGGGCAACGGCATGGCGCTCCCCGCGATCACGATCGCGGTCCTCGGCGGTGTCGCCATCACCGGTGGAATCGGCCGGGTCAGCGGAATCGTGCTCGCCACGCTGCTCATCGTCTGGCTGAACGCGGGCATCCTGCTCGCCCTGCCCGGCAACGACGGATCGCAGTTCCAGCTTCTGGCCCTCGGCCTCGTGCTGGTCTTCGCCTCGCTGCTCAACGGACTCACCAAACGCAAATACGGAGGAATCTAATGGCCACGAACTGGCTGCCCGAACTCGTCAGCGACGAGCTGGTCGCCCTGACCCGCTCGCTCGGCGAGCCGGCCAAAGACCTGGTCATCCTGGCGGAGGGCAACGTCTCCCAGCGCCTCGCCGACGGTCGCATCGCGATCAAGACGTCAGGTTCCTACATGGCGCGCTCCGACGCCTCGCAGTTCGTGGTCGTGGATGTCGAACCCCTCGTCGAGCTGATGATGGCTGAAGACACCACCCAGGCCGAACTGACCGCGATGCTCGATGCCGGCGAGCACGACGGCATCCGTCGGCGCGGATCGATCGAGACGCTGGTACATGCCGCTGTACAGTCGATCCAGCCCACCGCGTTCGTGGCGCACACCCACCCGACGGCGATCGTCTCGCTGCTGGCCAGCGTGCACGCGGCGACGGCGTTCGACGAGTGGGTCTACTCCGATGAGGCCGTCGTGATCGGCAAACCCCTGTTCGTGCCCTACGCCGAGCCGGGCATCCAGCTCGGCCGGCTGTACCTGACCAAGCTCCGCGAGTACTTCGAAGCGAACGGCGAACTGCCGTCGCTCGTGCTGCTCGGCAACCACGGCATGGTCGCGATCGGCGGCAGCGCGGAGGCCGCGGAGGCCATCACGCTGATGGCGGTCAAGGGTGCGCGCGTGCGCCTCGAGGCGCTGTCGGTCGGCGGCGTGCGGGGACTCGGCGGCGACACGGTCTCGCACTACTTCGAACGCGAAGACATGGCTGAGCGCCGGAAGGCGCTGGCCGGCACCAACTGATGGCTGCAGCTCCTTCCATCCAGGCGGTCTTCTGCGACGTCGGCGGGCCGATCTACGACGACGAGAACTTCGTCGCCGCGGTGCTGCGGGCGGCCGACGAGCTGCGCGCAGCCGACGGCCTCGGGCCTGTCGACCGCCCCCGGTTCCGGTCGATCTACGACGGGGTGCGGGCCGAGCAGGGCGGAGTGTCGCTCCGGGCGTCCATCGCGCGGGAGTTCCTCGGCTCTGAGTCGCGCAAGCGCGAGCTGCACGATCTGACGCGCGACTACTGGGCGCACCCCGCCGGCACGCTCTACGCCGACGTGATGCCGTTCTTCTCCGCCCTCGCGGGCCGGGTGAAGATCGGGATTCTGGCGAACCAGGAGGAGTCGGTCATCCGCTCGCTCGAACGGGACGGCCTCGCGCCGTACATCGACGTGTGGGGAGTGTCGGCGGTGGTGGGCTTCGAGAAACCGTCGCCCGAGCTGTTCACGTGGGCGCTCCGGGCGGCCGGGGTGGCTGCGTCCGAGGCCGTGCACATCGGCAACCGGCTCGACACCGACGTGCGCCCTGCCGCCGCCCTCGGCCTGTCGACGGTGTGGGTGCTGCGCGGCGAGGCGCCCACCTCGCCCACCGCCGCCCAGCTCGCCGAGCCGGACATTGCGGTGTGGACGCTCGACGGCCTCGCCGATCGCATCTTCACGGAACTCCCCGCCGCGCGCACTGCTTCGGCGGTGGCCTCGTGAGCGCGCCCGCGCGCGCCACCGCCCCCGCGCGCCCCACCCCCGCGCGCCCTGCCGCCGCCGCGCGCCCTGCCGCCCCCGCGCGCCCCGCCACCACCGGCGAAGGGACGCAAACTGCTCCAAAGCTCGCGTCCCAGAGCGTTTTGGGTCCCTTCGCGCACGTGTCGCGCCGGGCACGCCGGGCACGCCGTGCGTGCGGGGCGGTGACCTCGTGAGCGTCGTGCTCGGCGTCGACCTCGCCACCGGCGACGCACGGGTGCTGGCGGTCGACGCGGAGACAGGCGCGCACCTCGCCGAGCGGTCGACCGCGCTGCCGACGGTGAGCACCGCAGGCACCCGTGAGCAGCCCGCGGTCTACGCCGAGGCCGTCTTCGCGATGATCGCCGCGATCACCGACGCTCTCGGATCGCGCGCCTCCGACATCGCTGCGCTGTCGATCACGGGCACCTCGGGCACCGTCGTGCCGGCCGACCTCCTCGGGCGTCCGGTCGGCAACGCGCTGCTCTACAACGATCCGCGCGGCTCCGAGGAGCTTTCCGCCCTCGCCGCGGCGGGTCTCGGCGTGCGTCCCTCGGGTGCGCTGGCCCGCGCGGCGTGGATGCACGCCCACACCCCCGCGCCCCTCTACCTGTTCACGCCCGACGTGGTCGCGGCCGCCCTCGCCGGCACGGTGCTCGCCAGCGACACGTCGCACGCGCTGAAGAGCGGCATCGACGCGGTCACCGCCACGTGGGACGCTACGGCGCTCGACGTGCTCGGCCTCCCTGCGTCCACGCTGCCCGCGCTTGTCGCGCCTGCCCGCGCCATCGGTGTCGTCTCGGCCTCGGTCGCCCCGTCTCTCGGCCTGCCGCAGGGCGTGCTCATCGTCTCCGGCATGACCGACGGCAGCACCGCGCAACTCGCCACCGGAGCGGTACGCCCCGGCGACACCGTGGGAGTGCTCGGCACGACGCTGGTGCTCAAGGCGGCGTCGCGCACGATGCTGACGGATGGGGCATCCGGGATCTACTCGCACGTCGCGCCCGACGGAACCTTCTGGGCCGGCGGAGCGTCGAACACCGGCGCGGGCGTGCTGCGGCACGGAGTGACGGCGGGGCTCGACGTTCGCGAGGCCGACCGGGCTGCGGTGGCACTCGGGGCGTCGCCGGTGGTCGCGTATCCGCTCGCCGGGCGCGGGGAGCGGTTTCCGGTGGTGGATGCCGCGTTCGACGGCTTCGCGGTGGATCTGTCGGGCGTTCCGCACGTGGGCACCGACCCTGTCGTACGGTTCCGTTCCGTGCTCGAGGGCGTGGCATTTGTGGAGCGGCTCGGGATCGAGCGGCTGCAGGCGCTTGCGGGGCCGGGCACCGGGCACCACCACCTCGGCGGCGGTGCTTCGGGCAGCGTGGTGTGGAACACCATCCGCGCGTCGGCCCTCGGGCGGCCCGTCGTCGTGCCGGGTAACCGGTCGAGCGCGTTCGGCGCGGCCATGCTGGCCGCCGCCGGGCTCCCGGGCGAGACATTCCAGGGTGTCATCGACCGGCTCGCCTCCCCCGGGCGCTTCGTCGAACCCGACCCGCAGCTCGTCGCTGCGCTCGAAGACCGGTACGCCGTCTTCACGGAGATGCTGGCGGTGAGGGTCTGATGGCGGGTCTGATGGCGAGTCTGCAGCGTGTCTGTTTCCAGTTGCAGGTCGACCCGGCGAAGCTCGACGAGTACCGGCGCCGGCACGCTGACGTCTGGCCCGAGTTCCTGGTCGAGCTGCGGCGCACCGGGTGGCAGAACTACTCACTGTTCCTCCGCGACGACGGGCTGCTGATCGGGTACTTCGAGACGCCCGACCTCGCTCTGGCCCAGGCGGGCATGGCGGCGACCGCCGTGAACGAACGGTGGCAGGCAGAGATGGCGGAGTTCTTCGAGGGGCTGGAAGGCACTCCCGACCAGGGTTTCCTGCAGCTGACCGAGATCTTCAACCTCGACGACCAGCTCGGTCGTGCCGACGCCGCGACCGGCTCCGCGACCGGCACCGCCACCACCTCCGCGACCGGCACCGCAACCACCTCCGCCGCCTCCGAGACCGCCTCCGCGACCGGCTCCGCCACCGCCTCGCCCCACCCCACCGACATCCACCCGACCACCCCACCCGCCACCACCGCGGGCTGATACCCTGATTGAATCGTTTCAAAACACGTTCCACCCGCAGATTACGGAGAATTCCAATGGTGCAGTTCAGCGACATCGCCGCCGACCTCGAGGCTCAGGCCATCGAGCTCCCCTCCTGGGCGTTCGGCAACTCAGGTACCCGCTTCAAGGTGTTCGGAACACCCGGAACCCCGCGCACGCCCGAAGAGAAGATCGCCGACGCGGCACAGGTGAACAAGCACACCGGGCTGTCGCCGAAGGTCGCGATCCACATCCCCTGGGACAAGGTCGACGACTTCGGTGCGCTCGGCCGCTATGCGAACGACCTCGGGGTCTCGCTCGGTACCGTCAACTCGAACACCTTCCAGGACGACGACTACAAGTTCGGCAGCCTGACGCACATCGACCCGGTCATCCGCCAGAAGGCCATCGACCACCACTACGAGTGCATCGACATCATGAGCGAGATCGGCTCCAAGGACCTCAAGGTCTGGCTCGCCGACGGCACCAACTACCCGGGCCAGGGCGACCTGCGCGGCCGGCAGGATCGGCTCGCGACATCCCTCGCCGCCATCTACGACCGCATCGGCGAAGGCCAGCGCCTCGTGCTGGAGTACAAGTTCTTCGAGCCGGCGTTCTACCACACCGATGTTCCCGACTGGGGAACCTCCTACACGCAGGTGGCCGCGCTCGGCGACCGCGCGATGGTCTGCCTCGACACCGGACACCACGCGCCCGGCACGAACATCGAGTTCATTGTGATGCAGCTCCTCCGCCTCGGCAAGCTCGGTTCGTTCGACTTCAACTCGCGCTTCTACGCCGACGACGACCTGATCGTGGGGGCTGCGGACCCGTTCCAGCTGTTCCGGATCCTCGTGGAGGTCGTGCGGGGCGGCGGCTACGGCCCCTCCTCGCCGGTCGCGTTCATGCTCGACCAGTGCCACAACGTGGAGGACAAGATCCCCGGGCAGATCCGCTCGGTGCTGAATGTGCAGGAGATGACGGCCCGTGCGCTGCTCGTTGACCGACCCGCCCTCGAGGCCGCTCAGGCCGCGGGTGACGTTCTCGGCGCGAACGGCATCCTGATGGATGCGTTCTACACCGACGTGCGCCCCTCCCTCGCCGCGTGGCGCGAGTCGCGCGGCCTGCCCGCCGACCCCATGGCGGCCTACGCCGCCTCCGGCTACCAGGCCACCATCGCCGCGGCCCGCGCCGGCGGCACCCAGGCCGGCTGGGGAGCCTGAGCGGCCGCCACCTCTGCCCGCCCCCTACCTCGAGTGGGCAGTTTGGGCCCCAAAAGTCCCACCTTGGGGCCCAAACTGCCCACTCGAGCATCAGGTAGCCACGCACCCGCACCCGCACGCACCCGCACCGCACCGCCGAACCAGGAAGAGCACCATGACGAATCCCGCAGCCGCCGAGCTGATCGGCCGGTCGAACCGGCTCGGCTCCGACCCGAAGAACACGAACTACGCGGGCGGCAACACGTCGGCGAAGGGCCTCGAACGCGACCCCGTGACCGGTGAGGATGTCGAACTGCTTTGGGTCAAGGGCTCCGGCGGCGACCTCGGCACCCTGAAGGAGCAGGGCCTCGCGGTGCTGCGCCTCGACCGGCTCCGCGCCCTGAAAGGCGTCTACCGCGGAATCGAACACGAAGACGAGATGGTCGCAGCCTTCGACCACACGTTGTTCGGCAAGGGCGGGGCGACACCGTCCATCGACACCGCGATGCACGGGCTGGTGGATGCCGCCCACGTCGATCACCTGCACCCCGATTCCGGCATCTCCATCGCAACAGCGGCCGACGGCGAAGCCCTCACCGCGACGATCTTCGGCGGTCGCGTGGCCTGGGTCGACTGGCGGCGTCCGGGCTTCCAGCTGGGCCTCGACATCGCCGCGATCAAGGAGTCGACCCCCGACGCGATCGGCGTGATCCTCGGCGGACACGGCATCACCGCCTGGGGCGACACGAGCGACGAGGCCGAGGCGAACTCGCTCTGGATCATCGACACCGCCGCCGCGTACATCGCCGAACACGGCACGGCGGAACCCTTCGGGCCCGCCCTCGACGGGTACGCCGCGCTGCCGGAGGCCGAACGGCGGGCCAAAGCGGCAGCGCTCGCCCCGAGCATCCGGGGCCTCGCCTCGACCGACCGCGTCCAGGTCGGTTCCTTCACCGATGCGGAGGTCGTGCTCGACTTCCTCGCGAGCTCCGAACACCCCCGGCTCGGGGCTCTCGGCACCAGCTGCCCCGACCATTTCCTCCGCACCAAGGTGAAGCCGCTCATCCTCGACCTGCCGGCGACGGCCACCGTCGAGGAGTCGATCGCGCGACTGAAGGAGCTGCACGAGGCTTACCGCGCGGACTATGCGGCCTACTATGACAGGCACGCAACCGCAGACTCCCCCGCGATGCGCGGCGCAGACCCGGCGATCGTGCTGATCCCGGGCGTCGGCATGTTCTCGTACGGCGCCACCGCTCAGACCGCCCGTGTTGCCGGCGAGTTCTACATCAACGCGATCAACGTGATGCGCGGCGCCGAGGCGCTGTCGACGTACGCGCCGATCGAGGAGTCCGAGAAGTTCCGCATCGAGTACTGGGCCCTCGAGGAAGCCAAGCTGCAGCGCCTCCCCAAGCCCGCCTCGCATGCCACCCGCATCGCGCTGGTGACCGGTGCGGCATCCGGAATCGGCAAAGCCATCGCAACCCGTCTCGCCGCCGAGGGTGCGTGCGTCGTCATCGCCGACCTCGACCTGGAGAAGGCGGTTGCGGCCGCCGCCGAGCTGGGGTCGACGGATGTGGCCATCGGCGTGCAGGCGAACGTGACGTCGGCTGTCGAGATCCAGGCAGCGGTGGATGCCGCACTGCTCGCCTTCGGAGGCCTCGACCTCATCGTGAACAACGCCGGCCTCTCGCTCTCGAAGTCGCTGCTCGACACCACCGACGCCGACTGGGACCTGCAGCACAACGTCATGGCGAAGGGCTCGTTCATGGTCTCGCGCGCCGCGGCCCGCGTGCTCATCGACCAGGGACTCGGCGGGGACATCGTCTACATCTCGTCGAAGAACTCGGTGTTCGCCGGACCCAACAACATCGCCTATTCGGCGACGAAAGCCGACCAGGCGCACCAGGTGCGGTTGCTCGCGGCGGAGCTCGGCGAATTCGGGGTGCGCGTGAACGGCATCAACCCCGACGGCGTGGTGCGCGGCTCGGGCATCTTCGCGGGCGGCTGGGGCGCCAAGCGCGCGGCCGTCTACGGGGTGCCCGAGGAGGATCTCGGCGCGTACTACGCCCAGCGCACGCTGCTGAAGCGCGAGGTTTTGCCCGAGAACGTGGCGAACGCGGTCGCGGTGCTGACCGGCGACGACCTGTCGCACACAACGGGACTGCACATCCCGGTGGACGCTGGCGTGGCCGCGGCGTTCCTGCGATGAGCGCGGCGGCGGGTGGCGCGTCTTGCGCCAGCGCGGGCGGCACGGCTGCGGAGAACGGCGCGTCCGGTGCGGCGGGTGCGGCTGCCGGCGCGGGCGGCGTCGTCGCCGCGATCGATCTCGGCGCCACGAGCGGACGCGTCATGCTCGGCTACGTCGGCCCCAACGGTATCCGCCTCGAGCCGGTCGCACGCTTCCCGAACGTCCCCGTGCGCACCATCGACGGCCTGCACTGGAACATCCTCGAGCTCTACCGCAACGTCATCGCCGGCCTTGCCGAGGCCGTGCGGCGGGAGCCCGGTCTGGCCAGTATCGCCGTCGATTCGTGGGCCGTCGACTACGCCCTGCTCCGCGGTGACCGGATGCTCGGCAACCCGTTCCACTACCGCGACGAGCGCACCGCGCGAGGCGTCGAGGCCGTCCACGCCGCCGTACCCTTCGCGGAGCTGTACCGCACGAGCGGCCTGCAGTTCCTCACGATCAACACCGTCTACCAGCTCGGCGCCGAGCCCCGCGACATCCTCGACCACGCGGATGCCCTGCTGCTCATCCCCGACCTCATCGACTTCTGGTTGACAGGCGTACGCCGCGCCGAACGTACGAACGCGTCGACGACGGGGCTGCTCAATGTGCACACGCGCGAATGGGATGACGCTCTCATCGCCTCGCTCGGGCTCCCTCGCGCGCTCTTCCCCGCGCTGATCGAACCCGGCGAGACCGTCGGACAGCTGCTGCCCGCCGTCGCCGAGGAGATCGGCGCCGCCCACCTCGCCACGCCCCTGCCGGTGACCGCGATCGGGTCGCACGACACCGCCTCCGCCGTGATGGCGGTGCCCGCGGTGGGCGACGACTTCGCGTACATCTCCAGCGGAACCTGGTCCCTCGTGGGGGTCGAGCTCGAGCATCCGGTGGTCAGCGACGAGAGCCGCGCCGCCAACTTCACGAACGAGGGCGGGGTGGATGGCCGGGTCAGGTTCCTGCAGAACGTCTCCGGGCTCTGGCTGCTCTCCGAATCGGTGCGCACCTGGGAACGGTCGGGCGAGGTCATCGACCTGCCCGCACTGCTGGCGGAGGCCGCGGCCGTGGCCGAGCCGGTCGCCGTGTTCGAGGTGGGCGATGCCGGCTTCGTCGCGCCGGGCGACATGCCGTCGCGCATTGCCAAATGGTGCGCCGACCACGGTCAGCCGGTGCCGCAGTCGCGCGCCGAGTTCGTGCGGAGCATCCTCGAAAGCCTCGCCGAAGCGTATGCCGTCTCGCTCGCTGCAGCACAACACCTGTCGGGAAAAGTCGTGAGCACGATCCACATCGTCGGTGGCGGGTCGCAGAACGCGCTCCTCTGCCAGCTGACGGCGGACCGCACCGGCCTCCCCGTGCTCGCGGGGCCGGTCGAGGCGACCGCGATCGGCAACGTGCTGGTGCAGGCGCGGGCCGCGGGCCTCGTAACGGGTGACCTCGCGGCGCTGCGGGCGCTCGTGGCGGAATCGTTCCCGCCGGTGCGGTACAGGCCCGCGGGCTGAGCCGCGCCCCCGCGCGCGACGGCGCCCGCGCCCGCGCGCCACCTGCACCCCGCGAGTCTGGCTCGCGCTCCCGCGCATCCGCCCGTGCCACCTACACCCGGCGACGCTGGCTCGCGCCCGCGCATCCGTCTGCGCGCACCCGCTCGCGCACGCGCCACCTCCACCCCGCGATCCCGGGGCCGATGCTGCTGGGGCGCACCGAAAGCCACGCGAAAGGACGCTAACTGCTCCACAGAACCGTGAGAGGAGCAGTTAGCGTCCTTTCGACGCTACGATCCGGCAGGTGCCAGGCCGTCCGGCGTACGGTGGGGGGCAGTGCGGTGGGGTGCGGGCAGTGCAGTGGGGTGCGGTGAGGGGCAGTGCAGCGGGGTGGCGTGCGGCGGGGCGGAGCGGCGGCGTCAGGCGGGCTGGCGTGCAGCGCGGCGGCGTCAGGCGGGCTGGGCCCCGAGCCAGGCGACGGAGCGGGCCGCCGCGGCGCTGGCCGCCGACATCGCGGCCGCGCGATCGTCGCCGGCAGCGAGCCTCGCCGCGAGCGTGCCGCAGTAGGTGTCGCCCGCTCCCGTCGTGTCGGCGACGTCGGCGACACGGGTCGAAGCGACCTCGACGTCGCCCCAGCGAGATCCCTCTGAGCCGAGCGTCACGAGCAGGGAGCCGGGTTCGGCACCGGATGCCCGGAGCTCCTCCGCCTCGTGCTCGTTGACGATCACGGGGTCGGCGAGCGCCAGCACCTCGGGCGCGAGCACGGCGAACGGGGCGAGGTTCAGCACGACACGCGCGCCGGCCGCCGAGGCGATCCGCACCGCCTCGGAGATGACGTCGACGTGCAGTTCGAGGGAGACCAGGAGAACATCGCTCTCTGTGATGCCCGACGGTTCGGAGTCGTACACGGTGTCCGTAGTCTCGAGGCCCCCCGTGCCGCGCAGCACCTCGAGGTCAGCGACTGTGACCCGAGCGTTCGCTCCGGGCGAGACGATGATCGTGTTCTCGCCGCTGGCCGCCACCGCGATCATCGCGTGGCCGGTGGTCACGCTGCGGGTGATCCGCAGCGGGCGCACGTCGATGGATCGCGAAGCCAGTCGCGTGCGGTACTCGGCACCCTTCGGATCGTCGCCGACCCGACCGACGAAGACGACGTCGGCTCCGGCCTCCGCCGCCGCAACGGCCTGGTTCGCTCCCTTGCCGCCCCAGAACGTGGTGACGTCCCCGCCCATCAGGGTCTCCCCGGGTGAGGGGTGGCGTTCCACGCGCACCACAGAATCGACATTCAACGAACCGACAACGAACACGCGACCCACGGGCGACACCCTTCACTTCGAAGCCGCCAGCCTATCCGGAGCGGGCTGGGAGCTGCAGGGTGACCTTGCCCTCGGGGAAGGGATCGCCCGCGAGCGGCGCTGGTGCGGGCATCTCCGTCTGGGCGACCCAGATGAGGTCGGCCTGGTGTGCCCCGGGGTGGAAGATCTCGTCGGCGATGCCGATCATCCCGGCAGTCGGGGTGCGCTTGCGTTGTTCCCGCTCCGAGCGCACCATTAACGGAATTCCCACGAGCGCGACCGCGATGGCAACGACCATCGCCACGCAATCGTGTGGTTGCACTAACGAACGCCAGGGGCGCCTCGCTCATCTTGACGAGAGGCACCCCTGGCATCAGTCGGCGCAGGTTGTCAGTTGGCGCAAACGATCTGGGTCTGCGAGGAGGTGAGTGCGCAACCACCACCCTTTGCTGAGTTGAAGTAGTCCACCGCTCCCTGGGTGACCGGAGTTCCCGCGCTCGTCGGGCTGTAGAAATACACACCGTAGGCCATGCCGTCGAACATCCAACCAGAAACGGGAACGCTTCCGGGGCTGCCAGCGGTGTAGCTGCCACCCCCTCCGGGAGTTCCGAGGCTTCCCACATAACCACCACCGCTGCTTTCGATGTCCGCCTGCGTTGGGGGGTCAGTCATTTCGGCGTGAGCCGCCTCGGCAGCGCCCGCCGAGAAGAGGAGGGCCAAGCCCACGGTTGCCGTGACGGCGGTCTTCCGAAGAAACCGAGTTGTGTTCATGCTGTTTCCTTTGCGAGTCTGGACAGAAGCCTTTTCTTCTGTCCCACTAAGAAGATGGAGCGAAGGCCGGTCTCTTACGTCGATTCAGGAAATGCCAGCGAATATTCAGGTCTGTAGGCAGATATGCAGCCATCTGCCACGGGGTAGGTCTAATTTGTGGCAGCCTCGCTGGTCAGGTCGTAGAGGGTGGTGCCGTCGACGGTGGTGGCCGTGAAGGTCGAGGCGACCCAGCTGGCGATTTCGGACGAGGCCGAGCTGCCGCCGTTGGACGCACCGATCGATCCCGCCGAGATGAAGTAGTGGATCTTGCCCGAGGCCACGTAGGCCTTGAACTCGTCGAGGGTGGGAGACGGGTCGCTGCCGTTGAAACCGCCGAGCGGCATGATGGCCGCCTGGCTGGCGAGCTGGTAGCTCGCGGCGTTCTGGGAGCCGACGGCGGCCGCCGCCCAGGTGTAGCTCGACGCGTCCGCGGAGAGGAGTGCACTCACCTGGCTGCTGACGGTGGCTCCGCCGAGAAGCCCGCCACCACCGGCGCCGGCGCGCGTGCCCGTGCCGCCCCTGGTCGTACCGGTTCCCGTGGTGCCGGTCGCGCCGGGAGCTGTGCCAGTTCCCGCACCGGGAGCCGTGCCGGCTCCACCACCGGTGGTCGTTCCGCCGGGCGGCGTGCCGCCGGCCTGACCGCCCGTGGTCGTGCCACCGGGCCGCGCGCCTCCGGCGAAACCGCCGGCCCCGCCGAAGCCACCGCCCCGGCCGAAGCCGGTGGATGAGGCGACCGTCGGGCCGGCCGTCACAATGGAGCCGGTGTGCGCGGTCGTGAGGGTCTGGATCGTGTACGCCGTCGGGGCGAGCAACGAGGCGGTGAGCGCCACCGCGAGGGTCGCCACACGGAGGGTGCGACGCTTCCAGCGCACCACGAGCATCCCGGCACCCACGATCGCGAGCGCAAGCACCACGAACTTCAGCCAGGGCAGCCAGTCGACGGCCCGGGTGAGGAGCGCGTAGGCCCATACTCCGGTGCCGAGAACGATGACGGCGGCGACGATCCGGGCCCAGAGGTACCGGCGCGTGTTCCAGAGCAGGATGGCCCCGGCGCCGACGGTTCCGGCTATGGCCGGGGCGAGCGCGACGGTGTAGTACGCGTGGAAGATGCCGGCCATGAAGCTGAACACGAGACCGGTGATGACGAGCCAACCGCCGAACATGATGAGGATGGCGCGGCGGGCGTCCACCCGCTTCTGGCGTCGCAGCAGCACGAACCCGACGACGAGCAGAACGAGCGCGGCCGGGATCAGCCAGGCGATCTGCCCGCCGAACTCACCGTCGAGGAGTCTGGTGATGCCGGTCGCACCCCACTGCCCACCCGTCGCGGCCGCACCGCCAACACCACCGGTGACGCTGCCGGTCTCCGCGCCGGTGAGACGACCGAATCCGTTGTAGCCGAAGGTCAGCTCGAGGAAGTCGTTGTTCTGGGACCCGCCGATGTAGGGCCGCATCGACGCCGGCACGAGTTCGACGAGAGCGACCCACCAGCCGGCGGAGACGATCACGGCCGCCAGGGCTGCGAGCAGATGCAGCAGTCGCTTTCCGAATTTCACCGGACCCGCCCAGCCGTACGCCAGCGCGAGCGGGGGCAGGATGACGAAGGCCTGGAGCTGCTTCGTGAGGAACCCGAAGCCGATCATGGCCCCGGCCAGGAGCAGCCAGCGCACACGGCCGCTCTCGATGGCGCGAAGGGTGAAGTAGACCGACGCGGTCATGAGGAGGACGAGCAGTGCGTCGGGGTTGTTGAAGCGGAACATGAGCGCGGCCACGGGGGTCGCGGCGAGCACACCCCCGGCCAGCAGGGCCGCTCCCGCGGAGAAGTGGCGGCGCACGATCACGTAGACGAGCGCGACGGTGACGAGCCCCATGATGACTTCGGGCATGAGGATACTGAAGGAACTCAGGCCGAAGACGCGCACAGAAAGGGCCATCACCCAGAGCGAGGCCGGTGGCTTGTCGACGGTGATCGAGTTGCCCGCATCGGACGAGCCGAAGAGGAAGGCCTCCCAGTTGGTGGATCCGGCCTGCACGGCTGCCGAGTAGAACTCGTTGGCGTAGCCGCTCGCGGTGAGGTTGTAGAAGTAGGCGATCGCCGTGACGAGGAGGAGCCCGAGGAAGGCGGGGCGCTCCCAGGCTGCATGGGTCGCACGGCCACGGATGACGGAGTGGCCGAGCGACCGGATGCGGCCGCCGAGCGCGGATGCTCCCGGCGCGGTGGGCGCGGAGGGCGCGGGAAGAGTGCTGCTGGTCATCAGGCGGCGCTCGCTTTCTGTGAAGAGGAAGAAGAGGAAGAAGAGGAAGAGGAGGAAGACGGGGAAACGGAGGATGCGGAAACGGAGGAAGGGGAAACAGAGGATGCGGACGATTCGGGCGTGGCCCCATCCTGCGCGAGCGCGACCGGTGGCCGAGCGCCCGCCCCAGAATCTGTGGACAACGACGCGGAATCCGCCGCTGGGGAGGAGGAGGTCTTCGGCGCCCGGAACACCCAGCGACGGAGCAGAACGAACCGCACGGCCGTGGCCACCAGGTTCGCTGCGGTCAGCGTGACCAGCTCGACGGCGGTGGGAGCATCCGGAGCAAGCAGGTTCAGAGCCACGAGCGAACCCGACGTGATGCCCCACGCGATCGCAAAGACGATCAGGCCCTGGAACTGGTGGGTGGCAGCCTTCTCGGGCCCGCGAATGCCGAACGTGAACCGGCGGTTCGCCCACGTGTTCGCAATTGTCGTGAGCAGCAACGCCGTGAAGTTGGCCCCCTGGGCCCCGAGCACACCCTGGAACAGCAGGTAGAGCAGGGCGTACGCCAGCGTCGACGCCACCCCGACGACGCCGAACCGGACCACCTGGCCGAGGAACGACGGGCGCGCCACAGCGCCGATCGGCGACCGTCCGAGCTCGGCATACACCGACTGCACGGGAATGACGCCGCGCATCAGGTCGCGCCCCACCCGCACCACACCGCGAAGGTCTTCCATCGCGGTCGGAACGATGTCCACCCGGGAGTCGAGGTCGTCGATCCAGTCCACCGGCACCTCGTGGATGCGGAGCCCACTCCGCTGCGCGATCACCAGCAGTTCGGTATCGAAGAACCACGCGTCATCCTGCACGAGCGGAAGGAGTTTCGCCGCGACATCCGACCGGATGGCTTTGAAACCACACTGCGCGTCGGAGAAGCTCACCCCGAGCATCCCGTGCAGCAGCACGTTGTAGCTGCGGGAGATGAACTCGCGCTTTCCGCCACGCACCACGCGCGACGAGCGCGAGAGCCTCGTTCCGATTGCCAGGTCGGAATGCCCCGACAGAAGCGGAGCGATCAACGGGGGCAGCGCAGACAGGTCGGTCGAGAGGTCGACATCCACATACGCAAGCACCTGCGCCGTCGATGTACCCCAGGCGAGCTTCAGCGCATGACCGCGACCCTTCCGCGCGGTGTGGATGACGCGCACATTCGGATACCGGTCGGCCAGCGAATCGGCGATGGCCGGCGTCTCGTCGACGCTCGCGTTGTCGGCGATCGTGATCTGCCACGGAACCCGCACGGCATCGGTCAGATAGTCGGCGAGCCGCCGGATGCTGGGCTCGAGCGCCGCCTGCTCGTTGTACACGGGCACCACGACATCCAGAGCGAGGGAAGTGTCTTGCGAGGTCATGCAGACACTCTGCGCCCGCAGTCTCCCGGTGCCCCATGGTTGAGCTATGAGAAGGCTATGACCTTCAGGCGGTGGATTCCGCTGGTTTTCGGGGGCAGATGCGGGTAGGGTGTGGTCAGACCACATGGTCTGACCACACCACCTGTACGCCCTCACAGTCGAAGGTTCTGGATGATCGGCGAAACCACCGCCCCCGCGAGCACCCGCGCGTGGCAGGACGTGCTCACCCACATCGAGAACGACCTGCTCTCGGGCGCACTCGCCCCCGGCGACCACCTCCCCTCGGAGCGCACACTGGCTGTCGAGCTCGGCGTCGGCCGGTCATCCGTTCGCGAGGCACTGCGGGTACTGGAGGTGCTCGGGCTGCTCCGCACGCAGACCGGATCGGGTCCCGGGTCGGGGGCGATCATCATCGCGCGGCCGGGCGGCGGAATGTCGTCGCTGATCCGACTGCAGGTTGCGGCTCAGGGATTCCGGGTCGACGATGTCGTGTCGACCCGGCTCATCCTCGAGACCGCCGTGGCCGGGCAGCTGGCCGGCCAACTCGCCGGACAGCTGGCAGCGCAGTCAGCCGGGCGACCTGCCCAACAATCCGCCAGCGCCGCCCCAGACCTCTCACCCGCGGTCGAGATCCTCGACGCCATGGAGGCGACCGGCGACGCCGAGCCGACCCCCGAAGAGTTCCTGGCCCTCGACGCACAGTTCCACTTCTCCCTCGCCGAGATCGCGGGAAACGAGGTCATCGCGGCCATGATGACCGGCCTCCGCAACTCGATCGAGAGCTACGCGCTCGCGGGCGTGCCGAACCTGCCATCGTGGCGCGAAACCTCCGACCGTCTCAGACAGGAGCACCGCGCGATCGTTGCGGCGATCCGATCCGGTGACCCGGCCGCGGCGCGCCAGACCGTCGACGATCACATCACCCAGTACTACGCGGAGGCCGGTTTCGGCACCCCCGCGACATCCACCCTCCCGAAAGGACCACACCATGGTTGAACGACGCCTGCCCAAGATCCGCGACCTCGCACCTCTCATGCAGTTCAAGGCTCCCGACCTGAACGCGAAGAGGCGTCGGCTCGAGTCAGCCCTGACCATCGCCGACCTGCAGAAGATCGCCCGGCGGCGCACACCGAAGGCCGCCTTCGACTACACCGAAGGGGCCGCCGAGGGCGAGATCAGCCTGGCCCGGGCGCGCCAGGCCTTCGAGGACATCCAGTTCAACCCGGCGATCCTCCGCGACGTCTCCGCCGTGAAGACGGGATGGGATGTTCTCGGGGCCCCGGTCTCGCTGCCGTTCGGCATCGCGCCCACCGGCTTCACCCGCATGATGCAGACCGAGGGCGAGATCGCCGGCGCCGGCGCTGCAGCTGCGGCGGGCATCCCGTTCTCCCTGTCGACGATGGGTACGACGGCCATCGAAGACGTGAAGGCGACCAACCCGAACGGCCGCAACTGGTTCCAGCTGTACATGTGGAAGGATCGGGACCGCTCGATGGCCCTCGTCGACCGGGCAGCGGCCGCCGGCTTCGACACCCTCCTCGTGACGGTCGACGTGCCCGTCGCTGGCGCGCGGCTCCGGGACAAGCGGAACGGCTTCTCGATCCCGCCGCAGCTCACACTCGGCACCGTCGTGAACGCGCTGCCCCGGCCGGAGTGGTGGATCAACTTCCTCACCACCGAGCCGCTCGCGTTCGCATCCCTCGACCGTTGGTCAGGCACCGTCGGCGAACTGCTCGACTCGATGTTCGACCCGACCGTGACCTTCGAAGACCTCGCCTGGATCAAGGCGCAGTGGCCGGGCAAGATCGTCGTCAAGGGGGTGCAGAACCTTGCGGATGCCCGTCAACTCGCCGATCTGGGCGTCGACGGCATCGTGCTCTCGAACCATGGTGGGCGCCAGCTCGACCGCGCTCCGATCCCGTTCCACCTGCTGCCGGAAGTCGTCCGCGAGGTGGGATCCGAGTACGAGGTGCACCTCGACACGGGCATCATGTCCGGGGCGGACATCGTCGCGGCCGTGGCGCTCGGCGCCCGCTTCACGCTGGTCGGCCGCGCCTACCTCTACGGCCTGATGGCCGGCGGGCGCGAGGGAGTGGATCGCATGATCCAGATCCTGAGCGGAGAGATCACCCGCACGATGCGCCTGCTCGGCGTGAACTCGCTCGAAGAGCTCGAGCCGGGCCACGTGACGCAGCTCGAGCGCCTCATCCCGCGCGCGCGCGCCGAAGCCGCGGAGCGGGAGCCGAGCGCCCTGTAGACGAAGCGCTCAGCGCACGCCGGCCATCAGGCGGCGCACGAGGGGCGTCGAGAACGCGAGCAGCAGGCCGATCACGATGGCGATGCCGCCGAGAACGCCGAAGTAGGGGGCCTGGTTGGCGGGGTTGTAGAGCGCCGCCAACTGGCCCGAGATGGCCGTGCCCAAGGCGATCGAAAGGAAGAACAGCGCCACCATCTGCGTGCGATAGATCGCGGGGGCGAGTTTGGTGGAGATCGACAGGCCCACCGGCGAGATCAGAAGCTCCGCGATCGTGAACACGAAGAGGATGCCCACCAGCGCCAGCAGCGGAGTCGAGTTCGCCCCGCCCCCCGCGAACGGCAGGAAGAGCAGGAACGCGACCCCCATCACGATGGTCCCGCCAGCGAACTTCAGCGGCGTGGCGGGCTGGCGCGATCCGAGTTTCGTCCAGATCGCAGCGAAGACACCCGACAGGATGATGATGAAGATCGGGTTGATCGACTGCACCCACGACACCGGCATCTGCCAGCCGAAGAGGTCGCGGTTCAGCTGGCTGTCGGCGTAGAGCGTCACCACGGTGAACTGCTGCTGGTAGAGAGACCAGAAGGCGACGCTGGCGATGAACAGCGGAATGAAGGCGAAGACCCGGCTGCGTTCCGTCTTCGTGATGAGCTTGCTGCGAAGGATCACCGCGAAGTACGCGATCGCCGCGATGAGCGTCAGCCCGATGACGACCGTGACGAGGTTCCCGACGTTCAGGATGCCCGTGGCGACGGCGATCGCAACGATAACGACGGCGACCACCGCGACCACGACCGCACGTGTGCGGTGACTGGCCGGCAGCGGGTTCGGCACGATGCTCGCGGCCTTCGGCAGGTGCCGGCGGCCCACGCTGTACTGGATGAGTCCGGCCGCCATCCCGATCGCGGCGAGGCCGAAGCCGTAGTGGAAGCCGAGAGTGGTCTGCGCCAGTCCGGTCAGGAGCGGGCCGACGAAGGCACCGAGGTTGATCCCCAGGTAGAACAGCGAGAATCCGGCGTCGCGCCGCGGATCATCCGCTGAGTAGAGCGTGCCGACGATCGACGTGGCGTTGGCCTTCAGGCCACCACTGCCGATCGCGATGGTCACCAGGCCGACGGCCACGCCGAGCCCGCCCGGGAGGAGCGCCAGGGCGATGTGGCCGAACATGATGAGGATGGCGCTGAAGAACAGCACCCGTTCGGAACCAAGAATCCGGTCGGCGAGCCACGCGCCGAGGATCGTCGAGAGGTAGACCGCCCCGCCGTAGGCACCGACGATGCCGGCCGCAGTGTCCTTCGGGATGCCGAGGCCGCCCTGGTCGGCCGGGTAGAACAGGTACAGCAGCAGGATGCCCTGCATGCCGTAGAACGAGAACCGCTCCCACATCTCCACACCGAAGATGTGGGCGAGCTGTCTCGGCTGGCCGAAGAACGTCTTCGTGCCGCGGTTGGCGTCATCGAGTTCGGTGGTGGTTCCTGCGCTGGTCACAGTCGTATCTTGGCACGCAGATGCACCCCGCACCATGGATCTGGATCGACGTTCGCCCGGACGGGGGGTGACGAGGGAACTAGGGCATTCGCCACGGAAGTCGGGCGGGGCTACGCCCCGCCGAGCTCCTCCAGCACCGCGGCGAGCTGGTCGACCGCCCAGTCGAGGTCGGCCTCCGAGACCACGAGAGGCGGCGCGAGGCGGATGGTCGAACCGTGGGTGTCCTTTGCGAGCACGCCGCGCTCCATCAGTCGCTCGCAGACCTCGCGGCCGGCGGCGAGCGCGGGGTCGATGTCGATCCCGGCCCAGAGACCGGCGGTGCGCACGGCGAGAACTCCGTGGCCGAGGAGCGCCTCGAGGCGCGCCGCGAGAAGGGCGCCCCGGGCATCCGCGAGCCGCTGGTACTCGCCGGTGGCGAGCATGGCGACGACAGCGCTGCCGACCGCGGCGGCGAGCGGATTGCCGCCGAACGTCGAGCCGTGTTCGCCGGGGCGGAGCACCCCGAGGATGTCGGCGTTGCCGACCACAGCGGAGACGGGAACGATTCCGCCGCCGAGCGCCTTGCCGAGCAGGTAGAGGTCGGGCACGACGCCGACGCGGTCGCACGCGAAAGTCGTTCCGGTGCGGCCGAGGCCGGACTGGATCTCATCCGCGATCATCAACACGTTGTGGGCGGTGCAGATGTCACGCACGGCGGGCAGATACGACGCAGGCGGCACGATGATGCCGGCCTCGCCCTGGATCGGCTCCAGCAGAACGGCGACCGTGTTCTCGTCGATTGCCGCCTCGAGCGCCGCGGCATCGCCGTACGACACCGAGCGGAAACCGGGCGTGAAGGGGCCGAAGCCGTCACGTGCGGAGGCGTCGTCGGAGAAGCTCACGATCGAGATCGTGCGCCCGTGGAAGTTGCCGTCGGCGACGACGATGTTCGCCCGCCCGTCGGCGACACCTTTCACGCGGTAGCCCCAGGCGCGGGCGACCTTGATTCCGGACTCCACCGCCTCGGCACCGGTGTTCATCGGCAACACCATGTCCTTGCCGGTGAGGGCGGCCAGCGCCTCGACGAAGGGGCCGAGCTGGTCGTTGTGGAAGGCGCGCGAGGTCAGGGTGATGCGGCCGAGCTGGGCGCGGGCGGCATCCAGCAGCACCGGGTTGGAGTGACCGAAGTTCACGGCCGAGTAGGCGGCGAGGCAGTCGAGGTAACGGCGACCGTCGACGGCTGTGACCCAGGCCCCGTCGCCGGATTCCACCACGATCGGCAGGGGGTGGTAGTTGTGCGCGGCGTGCGCCTCCTCGCGGGCGATGGCCCGGTCGGTCGCGGTGGCGTCCCCGGTGAGGGTGGCGTCCCCGGTCAGGGTGGCGTCCCCGGTGAGGGTGGCGTCCCCGGTCAGGGTGGCGTCCCCGTTCAGGGTGGCGGGCGAAGCGGCTCCGGATGCCGTACCGACCGTGCTCATCGGCGCAGCTCCAGCGTGCAGCACTTGACCCCGCCGCCGCCGAGCAGCAGCTCGGACAGGTCGACGCCGATCGGGTTGTAGCCGCGCTCCCGCAGCTGCGCCTCGAATCCGGTGGCACGCGACGCGATGACCACGTTGTACCCGTCGGAGATCGAGTTCAGCCCGAGCACGGCGGCGTCGGTCTCGCTGACGAGGATCGCGTCGGGGTACCGCCGCTGGAGTTCGGCGCGGCTTGCGGCGTCGAAGGCGCTCGGCAGATAGGCGATGGTCGCGGCATCCGGAGCCTCATCGGCGGACTCGTTCAGCACGGCGATGGCGGTGTCGAGGTGGTAGAAGTTCGGGTTCACGAGGTTCAGGGTGACGACTTCACGGCCGTAGAGCGCTGCGACCTCCTCATGCGAGTTGGATGCACTGCGGAAGCCCGTGCCGGCGAGGATCGTGTCGCCCACGAGCATGAAGTCACCTTCGCCCTCGTTGATGTTCTGCGGTTCGGCGACCGCGAAACCGGCGCCTTCGAACCAGCGCATGAATGCCGGCCCCTCGGCCTGGCGCTCGGCATGCGTGAAGCTGGCCCCGTAGGCCACGTTGTCGATGACGAAACCGCCATTGGCCGTGTAGACCATGTCGGGGAGGCCCTCGATCTGGTCGATGAGTTCGACGGTGTGGCCGAGCGCGATGTAGGTGTCGTACAGCGTCTGCCACTGGGCCACCGCGAGGGCGGTGTCGGTGGGGAGGGCCGGATCCATCCACGGGTTGATCTTGTAGGTCACGGTGAAGAACTCGGGGCGGCACATCAGGTAGGTGTGGGGTTTCGCCTGGCGAACGCGAGGTTCGGAGGGGAAGACCTCTTCGAGAGTGGTGGAAACGGGCAACGAGGTAGACACGGGCATCCTTCGTTCGACGGATGGCGGACGTCGTCCTGAGGCTCCGAGGAGCACGCCAGGCAGCTAGTCTGACACGCTCGTAATGTCAATAGTCGATCATCCAGCGCTGAAAAACTGCGTTGAATGCGGCGCGATGCAACAAAACGTCGTATGCTCGATCGAATGGACAACCTCGATTTTCGCATCATCGACCTCCTGAAGCTCAACGCCCGCACGGGATACGGGGACATCGGGCAGGTGATCGGGCTGTCGGCCTCGGCCGTGAAACGGCGCATCGACAGGCTGATCGCCGACGGGATCATCCGCGGCTTCACCGTTCTGCTCGACACCTCGCTCGACGGGAAGGTGACCGAAGCCTACGTCGAACTCTTCTGTCGGGGAACCGTCGCGCCGGCTGAGCTGAAGCGCATCCTGTCGGGCGTGCCCGAGGTCGTCGACGCTGGCACGGTGACCGGCAGTGCCGACGCCATCGTGCACATGCGATCGCGCGACATCCCGAGCCTGGAGCTGGCACTCGAGAGGGTTCGCATCGCGCCGAACGTCGATCACACGCGGAGTGCGATCGTGCTGTCGAACCTCATCAAACGGTAGGGGCCGAGTCGCGGTCGGGGCTGCGTCGCGGTAGGGGCCGAATCGCGGTCGGGGCCGAATCGCGGTCGGGGCTGCGTCGCGGTGCGACTCGCCCGCTCAGCCGATCCGCACAGCCGCGACGGGGCTGGCTCCGCCGAACCGCCGCGCCGCCACCGTCACCACCTGCGGCGCGAGGAACGGCAGCAGCTCGATGCGGCCCGCCCGTGTGACGTCTCCCGCGTAGACCGTCACGTCGGGCGAACCGCCGAGGGCTTCGGCCAGGGCGCGTGGATCGCCCCCGATCATCCGAATCCGGGACGCACCGTCGCCCACCTTCGCCGCCCGTTCGAGCCACGCCGCGTCGTTCTCGACGAAGACGCGCACCCGCCGCTCCTTCAACAGTGCGCGGAGCGGACGCGGCAACTTCAGTGCTGTGCTGAGGCCGAGGGATGCCCGGGCCCGCGTTCCCGCGGCGAGAACCCGCACGAGGGCATCGAACGGCTCACCCTCGGAGAGCCGCACCACGACGGGAACCGGGCGGTGGCGGAGCACTGTGCGCGTGCCGCCGGAGTCGGGCGCCTCGCCGAGGTCGGGTGCACCGCCGAGGTCGCGCGCCGCGAACACCGCGCCCCACGCCTCCTCGTCATTGAGCGCTGAGCGCCGCACCATGTCGAACTGCCGCCAGTCGAGCCCGGCTGTCGCCGATTCGATGAGCTCCCGCACTTTCGGGTCGAGAGCGCCGAGCGTCAGGTCGGTGCTCTCGGTTCCGGGTTCGGTGGTCCAGGTTCCGAGGCGGAAGAGGGCGCCGGTGCCGGCCGAGCTCTCGTCGCCAGATGCTCCGCTGCCCTGCGCAGCCGGGCCGACGGATGACCGCTTCCAACCGCCGACGGCATGCCGGCCGCTGGCACCTCCCGCCAGGGCGCCGTTCACGAACAGGTTCCCCGCCTCGACGCCGGCGAGCCACGCCTCGACCTCGATCGGATCGAGAGAATGGAGCCCTGCGCTCCACCCGAAGTCGCTGCTGTTCTGCAGCGCGAGCGCCTCGTCGAGCGTTGACGCCTGCATCACTCCGAGCACCGGCCCCGATGGCGCTCCGAGGTGGAACGGCGAGCCGGCCGTCACACCCGACCGCACGCCCGGCGACCACAGGAGTCCCTGATCGCCCGACTGCCTAGGTTCGACGATCCTATGGTCGTCGTCGTCGAGCTTCGTGAGGGCATCCGACACTCGCCCTTCGGCGGGGTGGATGAGCGGACCGACCTCGCTCGCCGCATCCCCCGCCGCCCCGACCTTCAGCGAGGTCACGGCGTCGACGAGCTGGCGCGTGAACCGGCTGGACTTCGCCGCCGACCCCACCAGGATGACCAGGCTCACCGCAGCGCGGCCCTGGCCGGCGCGACCGAAAGCGCTCGCCACGATGTCGGCGACGGCGAGGTCGAAATCCGCGCTCGGGGTCACGACGATGGCATTCCGGCCGACCGTGGAGGCGAGCAGCGGCAGGTCGGGGCGCCACGAGCGGAGGAGTTCCGCCGTCTCGTACGTGCCCGTGAGCACAACGCGATCGACGCGCGGGTCGGTGAGGAGCTGGCGCGTGAGGCCGACAGGGCGGGCGGGCTCGGGGGCGACCGAATGGGCGTCGTCGTGGTCGGTGGCGGCGTCGTCGGTGGTGGCGTCGTCTGCGTCGGCGTCGTCGTCGTCTGCGGCGGCGGCGTCTGCGGCGGCCGGGGCGGGGAGGGCGACGGCCGGGTCCGTCGCGAGGTCGGCCGCGGCATCCGGATGCCCGCCCTCGGCCGCGCGCTCGGCGAGGTCGACCAGCAGCAGCACCTCCCGTGGGATCCCCGCCTCCCAGAGCACCTCGCAGAACACCGCGGATGCTCGGCGAACCTCGGGCGGTGGCGAGAGCACGACGGCCGCGCCCGCCGCGAGCGCGGAGAACACGCCTTCCGCCGCATCGGCGAGAGGCGTGGGTGCCGCCGGACGGACGACGATCAGGGCCGGCGGGACGAAGCGCGCCCCGTCCACCTGTTCGAGTCCGCTGGCGGCCGCCGCGAACCGAACCGCTCCGTCGACTGCCTCGCTGACCTCGGAATCACCCTCGCCGAGGATCGTGCCGACCTCGCTCGCCAACACCTCGACCAGGCGATCGCGGCCCGCTTCGAGCGCGAGGCCCGCGTGCCGGAGTGCTGCGGAACGCGTCTCAGCCGGTGCTGCGCCCCACTGCGCGCCCGCCACGGCGGCTCGCTCGAGGAGAGCGTCGAGCGTCGCCGGTGCGAAGATCCGGGCGGCGGCTATCGTCTCGCTGCCGAGCCGCGAGCCCTCGACACGCGCCAGGATCTCGCGGGCGCGATCGCGGTCAGCCGGCACCGCCGGGTCGAGCCCGCGCCGAGGAGCACGAGTCGAGGTGGCGTCGGATGCTGCGTCGGGCGCGACAGCAGCCAGCCCGTCGGCCCCAGCCAGCCCGTCGACAGCAGCCAGCCCGTCGGCCCCAGCCAGCCCGTCGTGCGCTGCCGACCCCGCAGCGCCATCCAGACCGCCACCTGCGTCGGGCCTGCCCGATTCGCCGAGCGAAGCGAGGAACCGGTCCCGCTCCCGCACGAACACCGGCTGGTCCGTGGCCGGGTCGAAGCCCTCCGCGAGGAGGTTCTCGTCCCGGGCGTCCTCACCGAGGCGCTTCACAAGATCGGCCGCGACGACCGGGAAGTCCCGGGGAGCCACGATCGGCGCAGTGATCACGAGCCCGCCGACCTCCCGGCGCACGGCAGCGGCCACGCCGGGCGACACCCCGAGCTGCAGTTCGACGGCCAGGCGATCGGAGACCCCCCGCTGTGCGGCCAGAAGCCACGCGTATGCCGCATCGAACAGGTTCTGGCCCGCCACGACCACGCGCACGGACTCGGTGCGCTCCGGGGTCAGCGCGGCATCCACCAGCCCGAGGAGTCCGGGCCCCGCCACAATTCGCACCGTGAGCGGAGCTCCGCCGGCGTCGACGCGCACCCGCGCCCACTCCATCAGTCGTTCCAGCGCGGCAGGCGCTTCGGGTGAGCCCGCTGGCAGCGTGATGCCGGCCTCCAGCGACAGCAACTGCGGTCGGGAGAGGATGCTCTGCAGCACGGCGATCGTCAGGTCGAGGTCTGTGGGCCTGCGCACATCGAGCGTGATCATCTTCGGCGCTGAGCCCGCCCCACCGCCGGCCAGCGCCAGCTCGTAGACCGGCAGGAGCGCTTCGGCGACACGCTCGACCGCCTCTTCGAAGGCCCAGGGCGAGGGGGAGGCCGCGACATCCGGAACCGCGAACATGACGCGGTCGACGTTGCCGCGCACCAGCAGCTCGCGGATGCCGTCCCGGCGGCTCGCCGCCCCCGCCCCGCCGAGCACGGGTTCGCCCAGCTGGGTCAGGTTCAGGCGGGAGCCGTCAGCGGTGAGACGTGCGATCGTCTCGGCCAGCCGCGACGGGGTCGCGTCGGCGACGAGGTGCCCGACCATCCGGCGCAGCACCCGTTTCGACGTCGGCACGACGGCCCAGGGCAGCGCCTCTCCGACGGTGCTTCCGACCCGGATGGCCGACCGCAGTCGCGCGGGGAACAACTCGGGTGTGAGCGCGCTGAGCCGCTCGAGGTTCCTCGCGGCGACCGCGTTGTCTTCGGGGCGCACGACGCCGTCGACGAACGCGGTCACGAAGGCAAGCCCGGCGGGTTCGCGCACGACGTGCAGAAGGCGCGTCGCCGCAGAATCGGGGCCGGAACCCGTCTCGCCCGCGGCCCCGCGTGCGGGCGCGTCGCCTGGAGTGTCACCGGGGGTGCTGCTCTCGTTCAGCCAGCGACGCACCAGTGCGACGGCACCGGCACCGAGGCCGTCAGCACTGGGGTCACCGGCACCAAGGTCACCGGCACCGGGGTCATCGGCCCCGAGGTCATTGACGCCGTCACGATCGTCGTCGGCGGCGAGGCCATCAGCTTCGAGGTCATCAGCCTTGAAGCCATCAGCACCGGGGTCATCAGAACCGAGGCCATCCCGCCCGGCGGACCGGTCGCCCCGGGGGTCGCCGCCGACTCCCTCGTCCGTCTCGGCCGCGCGTTCCTCGGACTTCTGGTCGACCATGTTCCGACCCTAACGCGGCGCGACAGGCGCGCACCGGGGGGACACGCCCTCGGCGCACGTCAGCTAGTGCCAGCGGTGATCCTGGATGGTGGCGCGCGGCCCGAACTTCGGTTTCGGAACCCCGCTGGCGAGGATCAGGCGCACCACGCGCTGCCGGTGCCCGCGCCACGGTTCCAGCAGTTCGAGCATCCCGTCGTCGTCGACCGGTTCGCCGATGAGAACCCAGCCGACGTGGGCGGCGAGGTGGAAGTCGCCGACGCTCACGGCATCCGGATGCCCGTGGGAGCGCTGGCTCGTCTCCGCGGCCGTCCACGCGCCGACGCCGTGCACGGTCTGCAGCTTCTCGAGCACGCCCTCGTGCGTGCGAGCGGGGCGCGCACTCACGCCCGCCGCCTCGCCGGCCAGCCCACCGCGCTCCCCCGACACGTCGACTGCACCGGTGCCACCCGCACCCGCCCTCTGCGCCAACCGGTCGAGGCCCGCCGCCACCGCGGCCGCCGCCAGCACAGCGCGCGACCGGTTCGGGCCGACGCCGGCCCGGTGCCACTCCCACGACGGGATCAGTGCCCACTGCCGGGGGCTCGGCTGCACCCGCATCCCCTCCGGTGCAGGGCCCGGCGGGATTTCACCGTACTTGCCCACCAGATAGCGCCACGCGCGGCGGGCCTCGATCGTGGTGACCTTCTGCTCCAGGATGGTCGGCACGAGCGACTCGAAGACAAGCGCCGTCGAGGTGAGCCAGAGTCCCGGATGCTGCCGCCGCACCTCAGCCAACGGCGGAACCCGCGACAGGTCGAGCCCGCTCCAGTCGTCGCCGGCTCCGAGGAGCTCGGGGAGAGCATCCAGAACCCACTCGGCCCCGGCGCCCCACGCGGTCGCGTGCACCTGCCCGTCGCCCGAACGCGTCTCGGCATGCAGGGTCGCGGTGCCCTCGGGCGTGCGGATGACTCGCCAGAACCCGTTCGGAGTGAACCGCATCGTCGGCTCCTGCTGGCCGCGCAGCAGCGGCCCGACCGTCTGGCGGAGGTTCACCGGGCGCGCGGGCGCGTACGCGCTGGTGAGGGGCCGGGGATCGGCGAGCAGAGCATCCATCCTGCCCGCCACCCTAGTTCGCCCGCCCGACACTCGCACCCTGCGCGCACCAGACTCGCGCCCTACTCGCGCCCCGCTCGCACCCCCGCCCACGCCACGCCCCCAACCCGCCCACGCCCAAGGGACCCATAACGTCCCAACGCGACCGCCGCAGCGCGATCTGCGACCCTTCGCGTCTCGCAGCCACGTACGCGGCACCGCTCACGCGGAGAGGGAGGCGACACGCGACGAGATGCGGGTGGATGCCGCAGCCGCGAGTTCCGCGAGGAGCACCGCCGTGGTGGCCCAGTCGATGCACGCGTCAGTGATGCTCTGGCCGAAGACGAGCGACGACGCATCCGCACCCGGCTCGAGCTTCTGCGACCCCGCAACGAGGAAGCTCTCCATCATGATCCCCGAGATCGCATCGCCCGCGAGAACCTGCGCGGCGAGCTCGCGCACCACCGCTACCTGGCGCACGTGGTCCTTGCCGCTGTTGGCGTGGCTGGCGTCCACGATCACGCGGGGCGGCAACCCGGCCCGAGCGAGCAGCGCGGTCGCCGCCGCAACGGAAGCCGACGACGAGTTCGGGCCTCCGCGCCCACCCCGCAGGATGACGTGCCCCGCAGTGTTGCCCGTCGTCTCGACGGCGGCAGCCATCCCGAGCTCGTCGATGCCGAAGAAGACGTGCGGCTGCGCCGACGACACGCACCCGTCGACCGCCACCTGCACATCCCCGTCGGTGGCGTTCTTGAAACCGACCGGCATCGACAGGCCCGAGGCCAGCTGGCGGTGGATCTGGCTCTCCGTCGTGCGGGCTCCGATCGCGCCCCAGCTCACCGCGTCCGCGATGTACTGCGGGCTGGTCGGCTCGAGGAACTCGCACCCCACGGGCAGCCCGAGGTCGAGGATGTCGCGGAGCAGCAACCGCGCAATGCGGAGCCCGTCCGCCACCCGGTGCGTTCCATCCAGGTACGGATCGTTGATGAGACCCTTCCAT
Source organism: Subtercola boreus (assembly GCF_006716115.1). Taxonomy (NCBI): domain Bacteria; kingdom Bacillati; phylum Actinomycetota; class Actinomycetes; order Micrococcales; family Microbacteriaceae; genus Subtercola; species Subtercola boreus. Next base: position 3,038,362 of record NZ_VFOO01000001.1, read on the forward strand.
CCGCCCGTGGATCGAGGCTTCTCGAAGTACACCCGCATCACGATCAGCATCGAGTCCGCGACGGAGGCGGCGATCGGGGCGAGCCGGCGCGCGTACTCGAGTGCGGCATCCGGATCGTGCACGGAGCACGGCCCGACCACCACCAGCAGCCGCGGGTCCTCTCCACGCAGGATGGCTTCGATCTCGGCGCGCGACGACGACACGAGCCCGGACTGCGCCGGTGTGAGCGGCAGTTCGGTGCGGAGCGCCAGCGGTGTCGGCAGCGGAGAGAAGCGGGTGACGCGGAGGTCTTCGGTGGTGCTCATGAAACGGTTCCGTTCCGGCGAGCGGCTTCCAGGCCTACCCGCCCGTTAAAGGCGAAAGGCAGAGACGGGTGTCTCTGCCTGGATGGCTCTGGAGGATGGTGCGCGCGACTACAGCGTCAGCCCTCCCAGAGCCAACCCGAAATACGCATACCAACGACCGTGCATGCCACCACTGTACCCCGCCCGAGCGGCGTGCGTATGCTCAGCAGATGAACGAGCATCCGGAACCCGCCGTCGGCGACGCCGCGGCTGACGCCAGCGCGATCGCCGCAGATGCCGTCGACGCGGCCGTCGACGTCGCGATCGTCGGCGGCGGCCACAACGGTCTCGTCGCCGCGGCCTACCTCGCCCGCGCGGGCCTGGCCGTCACCGTGCTCGAACGCCTGCCCGAGGTGGGCGGCGCGGCCGTTTCGGCGTCGCCGTTCGAGGGAGTGGATGCCCGGCTCTCCCGCTACTCGTACCTCGTGAGCCTGCTCCCCCGGAGGATCATCGACGACCTCGGCCTCGACATCACCCTGGTCAGGCGCCGTTTCTCGTCGTACACGCCCGTTCCGGGGTCGGATCGCGGCCTCCTCGTCGACACCGCCGACGTGGAGGCGACCACCGCCTCGTTCGCCGCGATCGGCGCGGCTCGGGACGCCGCCCTCTTCCTCGAGTTCTACGATCACTGCGCTGCCCTCGCCCGCGAACTCTGGCCCACGATGACCGAGCCGCTCCGCCGCCGCTCGGAGCTTCGGGCGCAGGTCGTCGACGCCGGCGCACCGCACGTCTGGGAGGCGATGGTCGAGCATCCGATCGGCGAACTCATCGAGGCGCACATCCAGAACGACACCGTGCGCGGGGTGATGCTGACCGACGCTCTGATCGGCACTTTCGCGCGCGCACACGACGCGGATCTCGCCCAGAACATCTGCTTCCTCTACCACCTCATCGGCGGCGGAACCGGCGACTGGGACGTGCCGGTCGGCGGCATGGGCGCGGTCACGGCGGCGCTCCACACGGCGGCTCTGGATGCCGGAGCCACCGTCGTGCGGAACGCCGAGGTCACCGCGCTGACGCCCGACGGCGTGGTGACGTACCGCGCCGCGGCGGCCCCCGCTGCGCCCGCGCCCGCTGGCGCGCCCGCGACCGCCACCCTCGCCGCCGCCGCGGCTCCAGCCGGCCCGACCCGCACCCTCCGCGCCACCACCGTGCTCGCCAACGTCGCGCCCGCCGTGCTGACCCGCCTGCTCGCCGCGGCGACTACCCCCACTGCGCAGAGGTCCCCCGCCACCCCCGCCCCATTTGATCGATCGAAAGGACCCGAACTGCTCGAAAGGGGCGCCGATGGAGCAGTTGGCGTCCTTTCGACCGATCCAATCGCGGCGGCGGGTGCGGCGTGGGCGGAGCGCGGGCCGGAGGGCGCGCAGGCCAAGGTGAACCTGCTGCTCTCGCGCCTCCCGCGGCTCCGCGACGAGACCGTCACGCCCGAGGCCGCGTTCGGCGGCACCTTCCACATCAACGAGGGCTACCGGCAGCTCGACGACGCCTGGCTCGCGGCCGACGGCGGCGCCCTACCCGATCCGCTGCCCGCCGAGATCTACTGCCATTCGCTCACCGATCCGAGCATCCTGTCGCCGGAACTGCAGGCCGCCGGCGCCCAGACCCTCACGGTGTTCGCGTTGCACGTCCCGCACCGGCTGGTCACCGAGGCCACGAACGACACCTTCCGCGCTGAGGTGCAGGCCGCCGTTCTAGCCTCGCTCAACAGCGTTCTGGCCGAGCCGATCGAAGACTGCCTGATGCTGGATGCCGCGGGCGAACCGTGCATCGAGACCAAAACCACGCTCGACCTCGAGCACGCGTTGCGGATACCCGGGGGAAACATCTTCCACGGCCCGCTCTCGTGGCCGTGGGCCGACGACGACGAACCGCTCGACACGCCCGCCGAGCGGTGGGGCGTCGCGACGGAACACCGTCGTATCCTTCTCTGCGGCTCCGGTTCGCGCCGGGGCGGAGCGGTGAGCGGGCTCGGCGGGCACAGTGCCGCCATGGCCGTGCTCGAAGCGCTCGGCCTGCAGCTTCCCGGCGCAGAATGAGCAGCGGGCGTGCCGCAGGGCACCTTCGCGAGACGAACAACCAGGAGACGGGCATCCAGTGACCATCACAGACAACGCGGTGTACGTCGACGGACAGCGGAAGGTCGACCCGAAGACCCTCGATGAGACGTTCGAGGTGATGCGTGCCGCCGGCGGCGTGGCGTGGATTGACCTGAGCCACCCCGACAGGAAGGAGCTCGAGGCCGTCGCCGACGAGCTGGGCCTGCACCATCTCGCGGTCGAGGATGCCCTCACCGGCCACCAGCGCGCCAAACTCGAACGGTACGGCGAGACGCTGTTCGTCGTGCTGCGGCCCGCGCACTACCTCGACGATGTCGAGAAGGTGAAGTTCGGCGAAGTGCACGTGTTCATGGGGCAGGACTTCCTCGTGTCGGTGAACCACTCCGACTTTCCCGAGATCGCGGCGGTGCGGAAGCGGTTGGAGGAGCATCCGCAGCTGCTCGCTGAGGGTCCGCACACGATCCTGTACGGCATCCTCGACCTCATCGTCGACGAGTACGCGCCCGTTCTGGCGGGGCTCGAGAACGACATCGACGAGATCGAAGACCAGCTGTTCAACGGCGACCGCGCGGTCTCGAAGCGCATCTACGACCTGCTGCGCGAGGTGATCGCCTTCCAGCGCGCGACACGCCCGCTCGAGGACATGGTGTCCCGTCTCGTCGACGGCCTGCAGGGCGAGGCCGAGCTGGAGATCAAACGTCACTACCGGGACGTGGCCGACCATGTGGTGCGCATCACCGAGCGAACGGATTCCTTCCGATCGCTGCTCGAGAACGCGCTCACCGTGCATTCGACCCTGATCGCCGAACGGCAGAACGACGAGATGACGCGGATGACCGAGACCAGCCTCGCGCAGGGCGAACAGGTCAAGAAGATCTCGTCGTGGGCGGCCGTGCTGTTCGCGCCGACCCTGGTGGCGGCGATCTACGGGATGAACTTCGCCAACATGCCCGAGCTCAAGTGGCCTCTCGGCTATCCGTTGGCGCTGGGGCTGATGCTCGGGTCTGGGGTGGCGCTGTATTTCGCGTTCAAGAAGCGCGGGTGGCTGTGAGAGAGAAGATCAGTTCCAGCTCGTGAGCTTCTCCGGGTTCAGCACCATCCACACGTCGACTATCCGGCCGGCGCGCACCGCCAGCGTCGCCACGCCTGTCACCCGGCCGCTGACGACGGTCACATAGCCGAGGCCGTCGGCCGTCAGTCGTTCCTCGACGACCGCCCCCGGGTTCTTCCTCAGCACACCCAGCAGGAAGCGTGCAACGTTCGATGCGCCGCGCACGGGGTGCCGGGCAGCGCTGACGAACCCGCCACTGTCGGATCGCACGACCACATCGGGGTCGAGGAGGGTCATCAGCGTCGCGATGTCTCCGCCACGCGCCGCCGCACCGAACGCCCGGGCCACCTCGGCGTGCTGGCGAGGGCTGACCTCGCCGCGGCGATCCTCGCTGACGCGGCGCCGTGCAGAGACCGCCAGCTGCCGCACAGCCGCGGCTGACCGCCCGACGACCTCGGCGATGTCGGCGAACGGCACCGCGAACACGTCGTGCAGAACGAAGACCACCCGCTCGGCGGGAGTCATCATCTCGAGCACTACGAGCAGCGCCGTGCTGACGCTCTCGTCGAGCGCGGCCTCCTCGAGCGGGTCGCCGCTCCCGTTCGCGGCGCGCACGGCTCCGGATGCTCCCCCGCCCGCAAAGGCCGGCAGGGGTTCCGGCAGCCACTCACCGACGTACCGCTCCCGGCGTGCCCGCGCCGTGCCGAGCGCATCGAGGCAGACTCGTCCCGCGGCCCTGGTCAGCCAGGCGGCCCGATTGGCGACGGCGTCACGTTCGGACGCCGGCAGCCGGTACCAGCGCAGGTAGGTCTCCTGCACGGCGTCTTCCGCATCGGCCACGGTTCCGAGCATCCGGTAGGCGAGTGAGGCCAACTGGCGTCGTTCAGCAGCGTCAGCGTCGTTGTCGCCGATCATCTCTGTTCCCCCCTGCGGCAGGCTGCTGCGCCCGCACCTCACATTCGGTGCGGCTCTGTCGTCGAACAGAGTATGAGAGAACTCCATCGGATCGCGCTGTTTCTGTCGATCATCGATTACGACCGCGCCCACCTCAGCAGTACGACCGCCGGCCGGCGCGGAGCCATCCAGTGAGGATCGCCATCGCCGGAGCCACCGGAACCGTCGGCCGCCACGTCGTGACCGTGGCCGCCCGCCGCGGTCACGACGTTGTTCCGCTCTCGCGTTCGACCGGGCAGAACGTCATCACGGGCCGCGGAATCGACGAGGCACTCACCGGGGTCACCGCCGTGATCGACGTCACGAGCATCCAGAGCACCTCCGCGGATCGGTCGCGGGAGTTCTTCCGGGCCGCGACCTCCACACTCCTCGACGCCGCGCGCCGCGGTACCGTCACGCACCACGTCGCGCTGTCGATCGTCGGCATCGACGAGCTCCCTCTCGGGTACTACGCGGGGAAAGTCGAGCAGGAGAGACTGGTTTCCGACGCGACCGTGCCGCACAGCATCCTGCGTGCGACGCAGTTCCACGAGTTCGCCGACCAGATCCTGGTGCGCGGCGCGGTCGGCCCGCTCACCCTCGTTCCAACCGGGCTGCTGCGGCCGGTGGCGGCTCTGGATGTCGCGGAAGCACTCGTCGCCATCGCGGAGGCACCCGCCCCCGCCGACGGACGCCACCCCGACCTCCGCGGACCGCGCGACGAGATCCTGCTCGACATGGTGCGGAGGGTGGCCCGGAAGCGGAACTCGCGAAAGCCCATCGTCGGCGTCTCGCTTCCCGGCGCGTACTGGCGCGGGATGCGGAGCGGTGTGCTGCGGGGTGATGCGTCTGCGACGGAGGGTTCCGCGACGTTTGCGGAGTGGCTCGCGCGAGAGGCATGAGCGCCCCGGCGATCGGGGAGCCGGGCATCCGGAGCCTGTAAAATCGGGGGGTGGCCGTTTCGAAGATCATCCTGTTCTACGTGTTCGCGCCACTCCCCGACCCCGACGCGCTGCGGCTCTGGCAGCGCGACCTCTGCGAGAGTCTCGGGCTCCGCGGCCGCATCCTGCTGTCGGCGCAGGGCATCAACGCGACGCTCGGTGGCGAGCTCGACGCGGTGAAGAAGTACCTGCGGAAGACCCGCGAGTACCCGGCGTTCAAGGGTGTCGACGTGAAGTGGAGCGAGGGCAGCGGGCTCGATGCCGCGGGTCGCTCGCTCGACTTTCCGCGCCTCAGCGTGAAAGTGCGTGACGAGATCGTGAGCTTCGGCGCTCCCGACGAGCTGGTGGTGGATGACCGGGGTGTCGTCGGCGGCGGGACCCGCCTGTCGCCTCCCGAACTGCACGCCCTGGTCGACCAGCAGCGCCTGGCGGGCGACGACGTGGTGTTCTTCGACGGACGGAACGCCTTCGAAGCACAGATCGGCCAGTTCGAGGGGGCCGTCGTGCCTTCCGTTGCGAACACGCGGGAGTTCGTCGCCGAACTCGACAGTGGCGCCTACGATCACCTCAAAGACAAGCCTGTCGTCACGTACTGCACGGGCGGGATCCGCTGCGAGGTGCTCTCGTCGCTGATGGTGTCGCGCGGATTCTCGAACGTCTACCAGCTCGACGGCGGCATCGTCCGCTACGGCGAAACCTACGGTGACGCGGGGCTCTGGAAGGGCTCGCTCTATGTGTTCGACGACCGGATGTCGGTCGATTTCACTCCGGATGCCCGGCCGATCGGCTCGTGTGTGCACTGTCGAGCATCCACCAGCCACATGCAGAACTGCGCGGACCTCGCCTGCCGCACCCAGCTCGTGGTGTGCGCGGCCTGCTCCTCCACAACCACGGTTTCCTGCGAGTTCCACACAGCCCTCGCAACCCCCTGACCTGCTCGCGGGCCTCCGTTCTAGGCTGAGGACATGACCACTTCGATCCAGTCCAAGGCCGACGAGCTCCTCCGCCTGCACACCTCCCCCGAGATCCTCACCGTCGTGAACGTGTGGGATGTGATCAGCGCCCGCGCGATCGCCGACATCCCCGAGACCACCGCCCTCGCGACCGCCAGCCACAGCATCGCCGCACTCTACGGCTACGAAGACGGCGAGAACATCCCCGTCGAGCTGATGATCGACATGGTCGGCCGCATCGCCGCATCGACCTCCCTCCCCGTCAGCGCAGACCTCGAGGCCGGCTACGGCGCTCCCGGTGAGACCGTGCGCAAGGCGATCGGGGTCGGCATCGTGGGCGCCAACCTCGAAGACCAGATGAAGCCGTTCGACGAGGCCGTCGCCGCCGTCTCCGCCGTGGTCGCCGCCGCGGCCGCCGAGAACGTGAACTTCGTACTGAACGCCCGCACCGACGCCTTCGTCAAGGCTGGCGACCGCCCCCACGACGAGGTCGTCGCCGACGCCATCGCCCGCGGTCGCGCCTTCCTCGACGCCGGCGCCGCCTGCGTCTTCGTGCCCGGCAAACTCGACCTCACCACCGTCGAACGTCTCGTCGAGGGCATCGGCCAGCAGCGCGTCAGCGTCATCAACGTGCCCGGCTCCCTCGCCCCCGCCACCCTCGAGAAGCTCGGCGTCGCGCGCATCTCCTACGGCCCCTGGACCCAGCGCGTCGCTTTGACGGCCCTCGCCGACCTCGCGATCAGCCTCTACGCGAACGGCGAGCTCCCGGGCGGCACCCGCCCCCTGAACTGACGCGGGCCGCCTACGCGCACCGAGATGATCGAGTGGGCAGTTTGGGCCCTAAAATCCGCGGGGTGGGGCCCAAACTGCCCACTCGAAGTGGCGAGATTCCGTTCCAGGACGGAGGCATTCGCAGAGCGGAGGTGCAATGAAGCCAAATGTGGCGCAGATCTACAGAGCGAAGATTCGGATGAGCACCAGGATGAGTGCGCCCGGAAACTTCATCTGAGCGTCGATCATTCGAGGCCTCCCGGTATCGCGCCTTCGTTCGCGCGGTCCAGTCGAGAGCGAAGGTGGAGAGCGCCGCCGCAGGCGAGCACGCAGACCGCCGCCGCGAGCTCGACCAGGTACTGCGGGGAAGGAGTATGGATGTCCAGATCGAAGATTCCGTACATCCAGATGGCCAACCACACTCCCGGCGCACTGCCCAGCGCAAGGACCACCGCAGCAGTGAGCGGGCGCACTCCGACCGATCGGTCGTTGCCAACCCGTCGCACGGCGAGGTGCGCGCTGAGGCCGCTCACCGCTCCGGAAATCGCGCCCAGGGGAGCGCACACCAGCCCGAAGAAGAAACCGAACTCCACGAAGTAGGACTGGTTCTCCGGCGTGAAGACAGCAGCAACCTGGAGAAAGGCCAGGCAGGCGGCAAGGAACATACTCATGACGACGGCGTAGCCGACTATGCCCAACCGACAGCTCTCGTCGTGCCGGCCACCCTCGCTCGCAGTGGCCGGAGCGAGCAGGCATCGCGTCGACCCTGACCCTGACCCGGACCGATCAGTTCTTCCTCCGACGGTTTCCCCTGTTGCGGTGAACACGAAATCGGCGATTTCGAAAGGCACTCCGACCGGTTCAACTCCCGGCGCCAACGACTGATGAAACTCATACACTGACCCGTGGGCCGCCACTGAGACGATCGCGACCGCGCCCATCCGGCGCAGGGCCGTGTACGACACTTGCTGCCCGTTCTTCGTCAGCCCCGACTCCCACGTCGACAGGTCGTACAGCAGCTCGATCCAGTTGCTCTCAACGGAATCCGCCGGAAGCATCGCCAATCTGTCTCCCGAATCGACGACTCTGATCGTGAGGTCGAGTTGATGGAGCTTCTGATAGAGATCGTCGATGTTCAGGGGGATCGGCAGCGATACAGCGATCCGGACGCAGCAACCAAGTGGACCCCTCTGTCGTGAATCGAGATTCCCATCAGATTCACCCGAGGGGGAATCTGCACTCGACCGATTCTGTAGAGCGCACGAAACAACAGGCCGAGAGTCGACATCTCGCTCACGTTTCACCACCATTGCGACTGACTCGTGACGCAACCTCGCGTCGGAGGTTGAGGGCTTGGGCCACTTCCTCCGTCGCCCGTGCGCCAGGCGGCGTGATGCCGGTAAACCTCGTTTTCTGCAGGACGATCTGGAGCCGCTCGGTGCGATCTGAGAGAAGTATTGGAACGCCGATCCCGTTCGAGGCAGTGGTCTGCTCCATGACCGAGATCGGTTCGATTTCGCCCGCTACTCGCGACCACGGAACGTTGAGCACATCCTGCGGTTCTCTCCCTCCTCCGACGACTCGTATTCCGTGATCATCGCCGATCAACGTCAGGAAGTAGCCCCCGTACCGAACAGTCTGCGAGTCCGAGATCAGGGCGAGCGATGGTTTACTCACTGCTGCCAGACGACAACCCACTATGAGTGCATGGGGTTTCGAACGCTCATATCTTCGTTCCCGAGTTCTCGAAACGGCTCTCATGACGATCAAAATCCCAAAGGCAATCCCGAATCCGGCGACCGAAAGAGCAGGGATGAGGATGGCGCCAGACGCCTCGCCGCCCCCTCCGTTACGAAAGAAAACGATAAGCGACCCCACAGCGATCACGAGTGAGCCCACAGATCCCGCAGTACCGGCCGTCCCGAACCGAGAACCCTTCTGCCAACGGGCTCTCATCTCGTCCCCTCCGATAAGCGAAAAAGAAAGGCCAGGATGCTGGCGGCGACTCCGACGCCCAACAACGTCCACTGCCACCGGCTGCGGTACTGCCGATATGGATCGCTCGGCACCGCTGCTGCGGGGCTGTGAGCCGAAAGGTCGAATCCCGTAGCAATCCGGTCGGCTCTTGTCTTCTGATCGAGGTACGGTTCCCCCGCAGCTCTTATCGTGCGGCCCGACACCGGATCCAACTTCTCGACTTCTTGATAACTGCGCTCGAGGGTCGTGTACCCATGACGCACTTCGTCAGCAGCCCGGTAGAACGCGACATAGTGCAAAGTGCCAGCGCCAAGGACGCTTGTGCCGACCACACCCAAGACCACAAAAAAGACAAGCTCGCTTCCCGGGTAACGGTGTATACCCACCACCGTGAGAATCAGAAGCACGACTATAGATCCGATCGCGAGTCGTGCAATCTCCGCGGCAGGCCGAGCCAGAACACCGGCGGACCTGCCAGGGATCATCAATCGCGCCATCTGTCACTCTCGCCATTGAGCGGGCCTGATAGCACCAGGTCTAGATACTGTTGGAGTTCTCTGCTTCGCATCGGAGTGAACCGGAACAGTCTCGCGCTGAACAGCACCAAAGGTATCGGCTGCGATCGACCTCCGAGAGTGAGCAGAATCGCAGCGAACCTGCGATTCGCCCTCACAACTCCGAGGGTGATTTTCGAGATATCGACGTAGGCAATCTCAGCACGAGGGGCCTTCTCGCCGACTCTTCCCCAGAACTCAAGTGACTTTTGCGTGGGCACCAAGGCGTAGAAATCCGGAACGACCTCTTCAGAAGCCTGCCACCCGCTCTGCTCCCTTAGACCACTCGTCAGCGAGGGAAGGTTCATACCCAACCTCGCTCCGCCGCGCCAGCTGCGGGACATCAGGCGTCGACTTCGTCGCTTCAGTAACGCAATCCAAAGCCAAGCAGCTGCGATAACACCGACGGCCGTCAATGCCCCATTCCCAAGGAGTTCAAAACCCCTGTTGGCCGACTGATCAAATCCAGCCGTCACACGGAAAACCAAAGCCCCGATCAAGAGCACAAAAAACAGGACTGGGGCCGCGCGTAGTTTCAGGCGACCGTTAGGCATCACGGGCAACCATCGCGCAATACCTTAACCGCAATGATGCCGCGAGAAGTTGTTCTCGATGAGCCCATCGATTCCTCCCGTTGTATTGACGGCGGTTGACATTGATATTCATGATCGTTAGCGCCTTTCCGTCCGCGTCACGCCCCCAGATGGCTACCGCGAATGGCCCTAGTCAGCCCTGAACGGCGGAAGTTTGCACGGTAGGCCAGGCATGAACGACTTCCCATCATTGTTGAGGAACAGTTCATGCGTTCCTATGTTGATTGTCTGTAGGGCGTCTCTCAGTTCGAGCACTAGGTCGGAATCTTCACCATTGGCAGACTCGCCCTCAACGATGCGCGCCAAGGCCCGATTTCCAGGCATGCTCAATGCGGCTCCCAGTGACTCCTTGTTTAAATGCACCACAATCGCCCAGCCTTTGCTTACTGGAGAGAAAGCTCGAAGTTGAAGCGCAGCGTCATCTGAACTCATCACCTCAGCCAGCTGAGCGAGATAGGCGAAGAGCTCGCGTACCTGGCTGTACGACGGTATGTTCATCGGTTATTGCCAGGAGTATTGGGGTACGTCGTACCTATCTGCTGGTCTGAAACGACAAAAACGTGATCAGAATTGTTGCTATCGGCAGAAACTCGCACGGCCCTAGCTAGCAAACTAAGAGTGCTCACGGCACCGTATCGAGGTGCTCGATGCCGCAGATCGCGGGCGCTCTTGTTCCGCTCGCCAACCACACTCCGCCCGACCGGCTCAACCGTCTTCGCCGCCTGCTCCGCGAGGTCAGCACGTTCGGTACTCATTTGAGCACACCGGTGCGAACCAGAACAGCCAGCACTCCAGCAGCAATTCCCATACTCCAGACGACCCATTGTCCTGGCGTTCGCCTGCGCGCATACGGGTTGCCCGGTCTAGCGGGGACAGAACTTGACTCGGAGAGGTCGAACCGATCCTCGATTCGTCGGGCTCGTGTTTGCTTGTCTAGGAAGGGTTCGCCGGCACCGCGGATCGTTCGACCCGTTGCCGGATCGAGCTCCTCCACCTCCTGATGCGCCCCTCGAAGGGTGGTGTAGCCGAACCGTACTTCGTTGGCGGCTCGGTAACCCACAATCCCGTAGAGGACGGCCGTCGCACCCACACCAGAAAGCGCGATTGCCACGAACGTGACTACGACAATCACACCCGGATGAGTCTCCGGCAGACCAATCGCAATTGAGGCCACGACCATAAGAAGGAACAGGAAACTGATCTGGCCAATGATCGCGAGCGGGACCGCTAAGGCCCCGGCCGAACGGCCGGGCAACATTGATCGCGCCACAACACACTCCGTCCTGAATGTACGCAAAGTCTCACGGCTGCCACGTCGCAGAGATCGATCCCCGGTCCGCAAGCCCAAATATGGCTGCGGCCGCAGACCACTGACCGCCCCAAATCGCCGTGAACGACGAGGAAGCCTCCGAAATCGACCTCATCTTTGCTAATCGGAATGCATCGCCGACTGCGGGAAGCAGGAAGATCGCATCTAGCGAGACGATACCCCACGACGCACCGGCTACACCGCTCGCAGCTCGCGTCGTATCAACGCCTGTCGCCACTCCTCCGAGGACGAGAGATACTCCCGCTAGGGGGATCGAAGTCGGGCCTGGAACTAGGCTCGCGAACGAGGCGATGCTTGCTGCGAAGTTGTCGATCGATGCCACCGTCCGCCAGTACCAGTCGTTGTCGAAGTGGCCCGACCATGGCGTCCTAGCTTGCCAAGTCCGCTGCGTGATCATGGCCCTGCTGAGCTTCTGGGCTCCGCCACTCACGCTTCCGTTCCGACCGATCGCGAGACCGTTGCACTCCGAGCCGACGCAACCGCGGTTGCCGGACAGGTCGAAACCGTTGATGGTGTCAGTGGGGTAGGTGTAGGCGTTCGAGTTGCCGCCCTCGACGGCGTCGACGCCGAGGAAGCGGCCGAGGGCGGGCACGTACTGGCGCGCGCCCATTTCGACGGTCGCCACGGAACCTTCGTGCTCGTACAGCTTGCTGTTGGCGCCGACCCAGGCGTGGTCGGCGGAGCCGGGGAGGTTGTCGGGTGTGGCGTCGTCACTCGTTGCGGTGCCGATCGCGCCGGTGGCGGAGAGGGGCTGGCCGAACGGGTCGTAGCGGTACTGCGGCGAGCGCGCGCCGGACTGGTTCGCGGTGACGATGATGTCGCCGTGGATGTTCGGGTACGACCAGGTCTGGTTGTACGTCGGCGGGATGACCACGCTGACGCCGCCGGGGAGGGAGAGCATCCGTGAGGGTGCACCCGACCCGTCGACAACCATGACCGGCACGCCACCGCCGGCGTACAGGTAGGTGACCGTCGAGGTGCCTGTTCCCGGACCGGTGCCGGGCACGACGGTGGTGCGCGAGATGACCCGGCCGGAGGCGTCGCGGGAGTAGGTGATCGTGGTTCCGCTGGCGAGGATGGTGACCATGTGGCGGTTGGCGGAGTCGTAGCCGAGGGTCTGGTCGGCGAGCTTCGTGATGTTGCCGTGCGCGTCGTAGGCCAGATCACCGGCCGCCAGGCCATCGCTCACCGGGTTGGCACCCGAAACGGGATTCGTCACGCTGGAGGACGTGAGCCGGTCAGTGTTGTCGTAGCAGTAGTCGGTGGTGGTCGTCACGCCGCCGGCGGTGTCCGTCGAGCTGGTGCGGTTGCCGTTCAGGCCAGCCGCCCTGCTCACGCCGCATCCGCCCGCCGCAGCATAGCCGTAGGTCAGATCGTGGCCGGGGATCGCTGCGGTGGCGAGCCGGCCAGCGGTGTCGTACGAGTAGGTGGAATTCTCTGCGGCGGCTGTGCCGTCGGTGGTGCTGTCGCGAAGGATCCGGCCGGACTGCGAGCGGATGACCGCGTCGGTCATCGCTGCCCCCGCCGGGAAGGTCCAGCTGAGAGACGATGTCGCACCGACGCTGTTTCGCCCGACGCCCGCCAGGGCTGATCCGTTGCCGCCCCCGCCGGCAGCCGAGGGGTAGGCGACCGACACCAGCTGCCCGAGGCTGACTCCTGAGGTGCCGTACGCAGGCGCGGCCACGACCTTGCCGTTGTCGGTGACGCGGATGGCCCGGCCCTCGGCGTCGTAGTCGTATTCCTCGGTGGATGTCGCGGTGCGGCCGTTCGCGACCGTCACCGTGCGCGTGACCTGCCCGAGCGCGTTGTAGCTGGGTGTCGTGACGGTGTTCCACACGTCGGTGTACGACGTGGTGCGACCGAGGAAGTCGACGGTCGAGGTGACGGCGCCCGCCGTGGTCGTCGAGCTGACGCCCGAGTCGGTGATGCTGTTGCGGAGGGGATCACCCCCGACGGCGAAGTTCGCTGTGACGGTGCGGGCGGGCTGGAGAGTGGCCCCCACGCCGAACGCTGGGACGGTCGTCTTGACGACCCGGCCGCGGGCGTCGTAGGTGATGCACGACCAGGTGCCGGAGTCGTCGTCGGTGGTGCCGACCACTCTGCCCATCCGGTCGTAGAGGTACCACGTCGACACGGGGACCGTGCTGCCGGCGGAGAGCGGGCTGGTCACCTTTCGGAGCAGTCCGTACTGCGGGGTGCCGAGGGCGACACCGCACACCGGGCCCGTGTAGTGGGCGGCGGGGTAGAGCTCCTCGAACGCGCCCCTCGGGCTGTAATAGCTGTAGGTGGTGGACCCGCTGCCCGCCGGGAGCGTGCGGGAGGTTCGCCGCTGGTAGCCGTCGGCGGATGTCTCGTAACCGGTGGTCGTGGTGAGTTTGACGCCCTCGGGGTTGACGATCGTCGCGGTCACCTGGCCGAGCCAGGGCGAACTGCCGTAGTCGGTGCTCGTCTGGATGCCGGGCACCCGCGCGCCGCTGATGCCCGGGATTCCGGGGGGCGCGGAGTCGAAGGAGCTGGTTGTGGTGGCGAGGCCGTAGTCGGGAGTCAGCTGTGCGGCGGGAATCGTGACCGGTGCGGATGCTCCGGGTGGCGTCCATTCGAGAACGAGACTGGCACCGGGGCCGGTCTGGTTAGCGTAGTCGAGTCTGATCGGAAGGCTCTGCCCCGCCGTGACCGCTACACGGGTACTGGCCGGCGAGCGATGCGCCGCAGACGAGACGTTGTCGTCGATTCTCTGCACGTTGTCGATCCACAGCCGGGTGCCATCGTCAGCGACGGTGCTGAAGGTGTAGTCGCCTGCCACCGGGAAGCTGATCCGGCCCGTCAGGCGGGCCGCCCACGCGGAGGCGGGGATCCCTGTCGCTGGGGAGGTCGTACCCCACGTTCTGCTGATGACGCCAACACCCGCACTGCCGGGGATCCCCAGACTGTAGGCCTTCGGTGCGCCTGAGAAGGAGGCGTTGTCGTAGTAGGCGACGTTGAGGCTGGTCAGCCCTTCGTCGTAAGCGGTCGTCGTGTGAGCAGTGGTGGTCAGACAGGCTGCATCGGGGATGTAGCGGCCCGCCGCGAAGCAGCTCGTCGCCGCGGGGCCGTAACTCTCGCTCGGTCGGTTGGCCCTGTCGTAGAGGGTGGTGCTCGTGAGTCCCTGCGCACTGGTGACGGAGAGCGTCTGGTCCCGCTCGTTCCAGACGGTCGAGGCGCGGAGACCCGTGGCCGACGTGGCGCTCGTCGCCCGGGCATTCGCGTCGAAGGTGACGGTCTGGGCGTGCCCGGTCGTGCCCGTGGTGTTCGGCAGGGCAGCGCCGGTCGAGAAGTCGACGAGGTCGACGAAGGTCGTGCCGTCGGCGGCCGCCACCCCGGGTGCTGCCGCGACCGGCGCGCTGGAGTAGGTGTACCTCTTCGTCGGCTTGTCGGTGGTGCTGGATCCGTCCGCCGACGACAGCGAGACGCTCACGACCCTGTTCCTGGCCGGATCCGGGTCGTAGGCGATGTCCGTGCGGTTCTGCCCGCCCCCGGTGTGCGAGCTGTCGGCAAGCAGCCAGTCGTTCTGGAGCACATCACGGGTGGAGGCGAGCCGGCCGGCACTGTCGTACGCGAAGGAGGTACGGGCGCTGCCCGGGTTCGTGATGCGCGCCAGGTAACCGTTGGTGTCGTATTCGAGCTCGGTGAAGTCCGGTGAGCCGACCTGGTGATTCGGATAGACGATCCGGCAGAGCAGGGGCCCGACGCTCTGCCGTGCCGCGGGGGTGAAGGTCGCCGGGTTGGTCTTGCACACGCGGGAACTCGAGAGATCCGCCGCATCCAGTCCTGCCGTCGCTGGCGTGTCGGTCGTGTAGATGAACCTCACCTGTCGGTCGTAACCGCCCGACGAGTTCGCCGAGAGCCGGTCGCTGATCGTGTCGACTGCTCCCGTGTCGCTCCGGAAGCGCACGACGGGTGCTGCCGGCTTCCGGGCCTCCGCCGGGTTGGTGACCTCCCTCACCTTCCCGTCTGCGCCGAACAAGTAGGTTGTGCCGGCCTCGTCGGTCAGGCTGATCTGCCCCGAGGCGTCGATGGCGAGAATCCCCGCCTCACCGACGGGCGGCGTGTACGTGCCGGCGCTGGTGGCGGACTTCGTATACGTGTGCGTGGCACCGGCGGCGTCGGTGAGGATGACCGAACCCTCGGCCACTCGTGCGCTCGAGTAGTACCCGCTCGGCCCCGCGATCGGGGTGGAGCTCGACCAGCCGGAGGGGAGCGTTGCGACGCTTCTGGTGAACCAGCTCGCCGGCACGATGAAGCCCGCCCCGGTGTCGCCGGTCTTGCGGGCGAGCAGATGGAAGGATGCACCGCCCTCGTTCTCGTAGTACTGCACGTTCAGCGCAACCGGGATGCGGGACAGGGAACTGGAGGTACCCCACCCGCTGCCGGCGCTCGTCGTCCACTGGTCGATCACTGTGCTGCCGCCGACCCGTGCCCGGACCCCGTCGTCCCTGCTCCAGCCGAACTGGTAAGACGTGGCCGTCTCGTCGGGTGAACGTACGAAGCCGTCCCATTCCGCCATGAAGTGATCGACGTCGACCCCTGCGGCAGGCGAGCCCACACCCCAGCTGAAGTTGATCGACGGGTCCACCCGGGACATCACGGATGTCGCGTGGTCGATGTCGTACGTCGGCGACGTTGCCCCGGGGGCCTGGGCGTTGAAGTACCGCGCGTTCAGACCGGCGTTGGACGGGGCCTGCGAGTTGTAGCTGAACGACATCCCCATCGGTCCGCCCACCGTCGTCACCATCGGTGACGCGACCTGCATCGACAGGTTTCCCGTGGCGAGGTTCACCGAGACCGGGCCCGCCGAATCAGAGGGTGAGGGCCCGCCGGCGCCGAGCCGCTTGTTGACCGTGAAGGTGCTCACCCAGCTCGGCCCGTAGATTCCGCTCGAATCCTTCGTCAGGACCGACCAACTGTACGTGCCGCCGTCCTGGAGGGATGTCGCGTCGGTGGGCGTGAAGGTCGTGCCGGTCTGCCAGCCGGAGTCGAGCACGGCGCCGGTCACAGCATCCGTTCCCGTCGCGATGCGAAAGTCGTAGGTGAACGCGAGACCGTTCGGATGCGTCGTCGGCGCGACCCGGAAGTCGGGTGTGGTCGTCGAGACGACGGCTCGGTCGACCGGTGATGCCGTCGACTGCAGGGTGACGGCCGGATTGTTCGTGGTGAACGAGTAGATTCTGCTGTTCGGCCACACCGGATACGCCGGGTAGACGTTGAAGTACCCGTTGTAGACATGCTCCTTCCAGTAGTAGGTCGTGTTCGGCCTCAGGCGGAGGGCCGGCACCACAATCGAGTCGGTCGTTCCCAGCCAGCCCGAGTCGTAGACGATGTCGAGATCGGGATTCGGATTCGTGCTCAGCCGGAACAGGTGATTCAGCGGCAGACCGTCCGGCGAGGTCGATCCGTCGACCTTGAGGGTGGGCGTCAGCCCGACGTTCTTCGAGCCGGACGCGATCGAGGGGCTGTCCCCGGTCGACGGGTAGTCGAGGTACTGCACGAGCAGGCGGGTCTCGACGTTCTTCAGGGTGAACTGACCCGGGGTCTCATCGCCCCCGAGCATGAACCGGAAGCCGGAACTGCCGCCGCGGATCCAGTCGGCGATCTTGTACTGCAGCCGTGGGTCGGCAGGGTTGGTCTGCCCACCGGTGACATTGTCGGCCGGGATCGTTCCGAGCCCTGTACCCGGGCAGGGGAAACCCGTGCAGGTGATGTCACTGACGTTGATGGGGTGCGGATCCGAGCTGTAGCCCGGGTACACACCGGTGACGCCGATGGTTGCTCCCAGCACCTGTTTGCCGAAGAACTGCTCGTAGTTGTAGTGCACGATCGTGCGCCACATCCCGTGGCCGTTCGAATTGCCGGCCCACACACCCGCATTCGTGTTCGTGAGGTTGACGGTTCTGCCGTCGCTGCTCCGGTAGGCGAGCTCCTCGTCGTTGTCGCTAGAACCGACCGCTGGATCGACGGAGACGGGGAAGACCCTGGCCGGGTCTTCCAACCACGCGGCATCCGGGCTGACGGTGACGAGTTGGTGGCCGTTCTCCTGCCGCAGGCCGAGTCGAACGGGCCCGGCCGCAGCGTCGCCCATCCCACCGGAACCGGAGGAGTCCCACATCGTCGGCGCCGGGATCGAGAAGGCCGGGGCGCCCGAGGCGTCGGAGAACGTGATGCCGCCGTCGGCATCCATCGCGCCCGTGAGACCGCGCGCATCCACCTCCCAGGTCCAGGTCGGGGTGTCGGCGGGCCGCTGGTTGAGCCGCAGGACCTCGTTCACTCCGGCCGGATGGACCTCGTAGAGGAGATCTGTGGACGGAAAGACGGCGCGGTACTCCAGATGGTTCTTCCTCGACGACCACGGGGCGAGATCCCGCTCCAGCACGGAGGCCGACGCGCCGCGGAGAGTGAACCCGATCGTCTCGCCGCCTTTCGTCAGGCGGAGCAGATTGCGATCGTCGGCGTGTTCGGCGAATTCCGGATGGAGCGGATGGTCGTCGACCTTCGCACCGCCCTGCCCGAAGAACGACAGGGCGCCGGTGGTCTGCAGGTCGGTCTGGATCGGAACCCATGCGCCGCCGGCGTTCTGCACGTTGATCGGCGTCGACGACACCGCCGAGATCCTCGACCCGTTCGGGCCCTCGTACGAATCCGAGTACTCGTCGTGCGCGACCACGGCACTGCCGGCCGGGTCGAAGTCCTGCAGGTCGTCATCCGTCGGAACCGGCAGCGCTGCATCGCCCGAGGGACCTGCGGGCGGCACATCGGGTGAAGCCGTGTCAGGCGGAACATCGGCCGCAGAGACCGTGGGAGTCTCGGCGACCGGGAGTTCAGGAGACGCGGAGAGGTCGACGGGAGAGTCCGCCGCCGGCACGGCAAGCGTCGGCTCTGGATGCTCGACCGCCGTCGCACGCACGGGCGAGCCCACCAACAGCACCGCCGCGAGCGAGACCGCGAACGAAACAGAGACAACAGAACGCGTCGACCGCACTCCCACACCCCAACTGGCCGAAGCCCTCAGATCCTCCCCACCGAGGACTATACTGAGGGAACGTCAGTTTAAGAAATGCGAGATGTCAGGAGGCGAGTTCCGCCCGACCCACGGTCAGCGCAGCATTGCGGCGCGCCTCGCGAGCTGCCAGACGTCGGATGCGGCGCTGGCGCGCGAACACCCGCGCGTCTGCGCTCGACAGCGAGAACAGCACGAGAATGTCGAAGGAGAGGTTCACCAACCCGGTCGTGAGCGTGATCGCTGTGCCATTCGTGAAGTAGTCGATCGCCACGGTACCCGCACCCAGCAGGCTGATGCCGAGCACCAGGAAGCGGGCCCAGTTGAAGCCCGCGAACACGAGTTGGGCCAGCAGCAGGTAGACCAGGTACCCGAAGATCGCTGCACCGATGACCGCCCAGAGCACGGCGTTCGCCAGGTCATGGGAGTCGACATCCAGACCGACGGGGAGCTCGATGGTGACAGTGGCGATGTTCTCGGCCCAGGTCGTCAGCACCGCGATGACGGAACCCACTCCGATCGCGCCGCGCACCACCATGAGCAGGTAGCTCACGTAGATCGAGATTGGCCGTTTGACGCGGTTCGACGACCCCGAGTCGCGGGCTGTCTGGATCACGTTCTGCCCGAGCAGCAGCGCATCGGCAGGCAGGAGAGCGGAGTCGACCACGGTGGCGCTCTGGAGACCGGCCGCCGAGGCAGGCACCGCGCGGAGGTCGATGATCGGCAGATCGCCGTCTGTCGTGATCGCGTCACCACCGCCGTTCACTGCGTGGTAGCCGGTCGAGAAGTTGCGGATCACCTCGAAGACGCCCTGCGGGTTCGCCTGCTCCAGCGTGGTCACGATGTGGTCGCGCTCGATGTCCGTTTCGCGCTCGATCCGGTGTGTGACTTGCAGGGTGAAAAGTGAGAGACCGACATTGCGGTCGTAGGTGCCGGCGGCCATCCATTCGGCCGAATACCCGCCGGGCAGCAGCCACCCGGTCGGCGTCTTCCAGAACCTCACATGGTGGCGCTTCGCGGGATTGCCGGCGACCTCCTGCTGGTAGGTGAAGTCCTGGATGTTGCCGAAGAGGTAGAGGGGGCTGACCGGCGCATCGGAGTAGCTGCGGCGGAAGATCGTCGACGTCACGATGCGGAGCGCACTGCGGAAGCCGACCTCGTCGGCCTTGTGCCATCCGGCGGCCAGCATCGCCGTGTGCAGCTGGGCCTCCGACCCGAACAGCGCGAGGTTCACCGGGTCGCCGAGCAGTCCCTCGTGCGTGCGGGCCCGCCCGATGAAGTAGTCGGGCACGTAGATCAGCGTCAGCATGCTGTGGATGCGCGGCAGCAGCAGGTACGCGAGCAGCAACCAGAAGACGAGGAGGAACCAGACGTACTCGAACCCGCGACTGAAGGTCTCAGACAGAAGGAGATAGGCGAGCCAGGCCGCGGCCACCGCACCCAGGAAGAAGAAGACGTTGTCGAGAACGATCTCGAGCGACGCCCGGCGGCGCTCCGGCACGGGAAGACCGCGGGTGGAACGCGGCACGAACGGCACCGGCGAGGGCTCCGCCGGGGGCGTCTCGATCTGCGTCATGCCTCAACCGTAGGGCACCGCCGGCGCCACGACCACGACTGGGAAGCAACTGAGTAAGTTTCACATTACGCTCGTTTGTGCTCTAGCATTCGGGGTGGGACAACCCACGACCAGAGAGAAGCCCATGTCGAGCAGCACGACACGCTCGGTGACCCGTGATCACCGCAGCCGGGAGACGGGTGCCTACTCCGTGGGCGTGGCCGTCGTGCACTCGCGGGCGGCGCGGTCGACGCGGGAGGTGCGCGGTTCGCAGGGGGTGCGCGGGTCGCAGGGGGATGGCCCTGACGGCGACGACGATGGCGGGCGCGCTGGTGAGGACGCGCGCACCGGTGACGGCGGGCGCACCGGAGACGGCGCTCGCAGGGGCGGCTGGTTCGCGCGGACGCCCGAGCGCCTGTTCGGTGGTGCCCAGCGGATGATCGGGCTCGACGTCGCGCGCGGGCTTGCCGTGCTCGGGCTGCTCTTCGGGGTGCTCGCAGGGATGCCCGGCGGGGCGCTGCCGTCGGAGGGCTCGGGGCTGGCCGGCGAATCGGGACTCGCAGCCGGACCAGGACTGGCGGGCGGAGTGGGACTGGCCGCGCTGGTGACCACGGCCCTTTTCGTCTTGGTCGGCGGGGTCTCGGTGTCGCGGATGCTCGTTTCGGCAGGCGACCCGGATGGCATCGTCTCCGATAGCATCGACCCGCATGGCGTCATCCCGGGGGCCGGCGGCAATAGCGCCGCTCTCCGGGTGGCGATGCGCGCCGGAGTGATCTTCGCGCTCGGTGCTGTCGCGGGAGCAGTCGGCACGGGCGTCGGGTCGGTCGTCGAACCTGCTGTGCTGCTCCAGCTTCTCGGAGCACTGGCCTTCCTGGCGCTGCTGGTCCGGCGCTGGCACGCGCGAGGCCTGTTCGTGCTCTCCGGGGTGTGCCTGGTTCTGCTTCCGGCCGCGAACGGCCTCCTGCTGCTCTGGGCAACCGGCGCCGGTGCGGGTGAGACAGCTGGCTCCGGAGGAGCGCAGGGCGATGCGGCGCCAGGGCTCACGAACGGCAGCGGAGCGGTCGCCCCGCTCCACGATCTCATCACCCTTCTGGCAACAGGTGCCTTCCCGTTGTTGACCTGGTGCGCACCGTTCCTGGCCGGGCTGGCGATCGGCAGGTTGCCCCGGGGTCGCCTCTGGCGGCTCTTCACCCTTCTGGCTGTGGGAGGAGGCCTGTTCGCCGTGGCCGTGGGTGGTTCGTTTCTCGCCGATGGTGCCCTGCGAACCGAAAGTCGGAGCCAGGTGCTGATCGGCTTCCTCCTCTCGACGACACCGGCGTCGACTGACGCGGTCGGGACGACGGGCGTTGCGGGCGCGCTCGAGGTGCTCGGTGCGACAGCGGTGGCGCTGACCCTCCTGGCGCTCTGCCTCCTGGCGTCACGGGCTCTCCGCTGGGTGGTGTTCCCCGTCGCGGCGCTCGGCTCGCTCGCGCTGACGGCGTCGACCGCGCTCTTCACGATCATCCTGCTCGCACCAGCGGCGGCGGGTGAAGCGTGGTCCGCCCTGTCCACCCGGGCTGTTGGAGTCTCGCCGGGACTCGGCCTGACCCTTGCCGCTGCGGTGGTGCTGGTCGCCTCCGCCCTTCTCGCTGCGCTCTGGCGGGCGTTACTCGGTCAGGGGCCGGTGGAGCGGCTGGTTTCGGCCGTGGGATCGCTCGCTGCAGCCGGCAGCGGCATACCCGCGGATGACGGCGTGGGCGCACTCCCGCCCCTGCGCCGATCGTCCTTCAGTGCGGCGGACGAGCAGACCCCACTTCCGCCGAACGATCATCCGGTCGACGCACGAACAGAGCGTCCACAGCCTCGACCCCCGATGACCCCCGACCGCCAGACTCAGAATCAGGCCGAGCAACCCCCGTTGGAGACTGCGACCGCACCGCGGGCTCGCTTCTCGCTGAACCGGACAGCCGCCGATGCCCAGCCCGTGCCGCAGGCCGGGCGCCAGATCCAGCCCGAAGCACAGCCACGGGTTCAGCGCCGGGTTCAGCCTCGGATTGAGAGGCCGGAACTCGTCGAGCCGACCGACACGAACGGAACCCCCGGTCGCGGCCGACGGGCTCCGAAGCAGAAGACGAGGCGACCGGAACGGGAGCCCCGGCCGAAGCGCTTCCGCAACAGTCGCGAGCCCGAACCCGCCCTCACCCCCGACCATCGCCCGGAGACTCCCCGCTCGGACACTTCCGGTGCCCCACCCGGTCCCCGCTGGAGCCCCGGCCAGTCGCTCGGCCGGCTCCCCTACTGACCCCCCGACCCGCTCGTCGGCGAGACCCTGTCCGCGACGATCCAGAGTAAGAGAGCCGGGTGAGAGACCTCCTCCATGCAGTACGAAAAGCATGCCGAGCGCCTTCTCCGCGAGAGTGACCGTCTGCCCGCGGGCACGCTCCGACGCGAGCTGCTCGATGAAGCGGTGCGCGTTGCCCGCCTCTCGGGTGACGAACGGTTGCACTACAGCGCGCGCCTCCGGGTGGTGGTGGCCTCCGCGCAGTCGGGCGACACCAGCGAACTGCTCGACACCATCGAATGGTGCCTCGACACGCACCTCGAAGACCCAGAGAGATTCCCCGCCGCACCGCAGAGTTTCGGGGGTGACGTCGACCTCGCCGAGCAGTTCGCGGCCGTGCCACCGGCGCTCGCCCGGAGCCCGCGCCATTCTCTCGAGCTGGTGGACCAGGCCCTTGCCGAGCTCAGGCAGTTGCTCGACGAACGCTCGGGCCGGGCAATCGAGACCCGGGCCATCGAGGCCGGGGAGATCGAGGCCCGGGCGATCGAGTCCGGGGACTGCCAACGTGAGGCGGACATCCTCCTCGCGGCAGCACGCTCGGAGACATTCGAGGCCTGCGGACGAGCGAGGGAGGCGAGCGAACAACGCGCACGGGTGCTGCGCCTGGTCGAGGAGTCCGACACGGGGTCCGCCGGGCATCCACTGCTCCAGAACCGTGGCGCCTTCACTCCCGCCCGCCGGATCGCCGAGTCGCTGGCACCACTTCTCGACGGGGGGCAGCTCTCCGACGCCTACCTCGAGCACCTCCGCGGCTACGAACTGATCCGGGAGGATTCCGGCCAGCTCTCGGTGCTCGCGCTTCATCTCAGATTTCTCCTCGAGAGCGGCAGCATCGAACGCGCGCTGCTGCTGGTGGAGCGACATCTCGACACGATCGCCTGGGATCCGCTCGACGAGTCGGGCCAGTTCGATGTGCTGATCGCGATCGGCGAACTGCTCGACGTGGTCTGCGAGACGGCGACGGTGCCCGCTGCGGGGGGCGGTGTCCGCGCGCTGGGGCCGGGGCTTCGGATGCTCGCAGCCGAGCATCCGGCGCTGCAGGCGGTTCTCGGTGAGCTCGCCGCGCCCGTCACGGCCGAGGCGTTGGCGGACGCCTGCTGGGCCGCAGCCGGGCGGCTTGCCGCCGCCTTCGACCGGCGGAACGGGAACACCTCCTTCGATGACCGGCTGGCGCGCGCCGAAGCCCGGAGCGACGCGCGGTGCGAGGCGTTGGCCAGCCACGCATCACACCGTTCGGCGCCGGTTCCCGCCCCAGCGTCCGGGCGTGCGCCGGCCTCTGGGACGACGCTGGCGCACGCGGCCGAGAATTCGACGGCCGGCCGCACGTCTGCACTCGATCTTGCGTTGACTCCGTGGTTCGGTGAGGCGCAGGCCGCGCTCACGAGCGCCGACTGGCTGCGGGCAGCGAGGGAACGGGCGAGCGTCGAGGATCGGGGCGGGGCAGAGGAGGCCCTCCGGCGCGCACACGAAGAGCTGGACCGGGAGGATGCTGAGCGCGGCCGGGTGATGCAGTCCAGCTCGCGGAGTCTCGCGCGACCGAGGGCGCGGGCCCAGGCGCAGCCGCCGCCGCAGCCGCAAGCGCAGGCGCAGCCGCAGCCGCAAGCGCGGGCCCGGGCCCGGGCCCGGGTGCAGGATCAGACGCACGCGCTGCCGGAGCCGGAAACATCGGCGGCGACCGCTCGGACGGGGCCCCTCGAGCATGCTGACGCGCGGTGGGGAACGCAGCCTTCGCGATTCGACGACCTCCTCTCGGGTGCGACATCCGCCGGCAACAGCAGCAACAACAACGCACCTCATCCGCTGACTCGCCCACCCGGCAACCCGCCCGCCGCAGGAGCGACTCACCCGGCCCGCCTGCCCGGCAACCCCACCACGGACGCACGGCTGGCCCTGTGGGACCTCGGGATCCGGATCGCCGTCGAGGCCGACGACCTCACGGGTGCCGAACGACTCGCTGCCTGCCGCATCGACCTGCTCGAAACCGGCGGCAGGCAGGACCAGGCCGACGCCGAGCGCGAGCTCGGACTTCTGCTGTTCGGCGTCGCCCCCCAACGCCGGGAGGGAGACCTCGAACGCGCGCTCGACATCGTGCGCGACGACGGCTACGGCGCGGACGTGGAGCTGGGCATCCTGAATGCCCTCGGCGAACTGCGCCTCCGACGGCGGCAACCTTCCGAGGCCATAGGGTACCTGCTGTCGTCGGTCGGGCTGTGCGGGCATGATCCCGACAGCGTCGCGGTGCAACGACCGCTGGCGCTGCTCGCGCACGCGCAGGTCGAGGCCGGCCAGGCCATCTGGGCGCGGGCGACGCTCGACCGTCTGCTGCGGCACGACCTCGACCGGGCGCTCCGCGCGAACGCGCTGTTGATGCGGGCGCGCGTGCTGCAGCAGGCCGCGGACTTTCGCGCGGCCGTCGAGGATGCCGACCGCGCGCTCTCGCTGTACCTCGAACTGCGCTACAGCAAAGGGATCATCGACGCCTGCGTGGCGCTTGCTTCGCTGCTCGAGGCGCTGGGGATCCGGGCCGGGGTGGCCGAGGCGTGGCGGATGGCGGTCGCCGAGGCGGTACGCGGATCTGCGCCGACTGGGGCCGGGGGAAACGCCGAGGGGCAGGGAGGCCAGCACCCGGAACTGCCTGCCCTGCGGTTCCGGCTCGCCCGGGCTCTCGTCGCTGCCGATCGGGGCGAGGAGGCTGTGGCGGAGCTGACGCGTATGTACCGGTCGCTGGCCGACGCGGGCGGAATGGGCACGCCAGCCGGCCCGGCACATACCGACGAACAGCCCGACCGAGCCGAGGTGCTGTTCTGGCTCGGGCACGCCCAGCGGCTCTCCGACGACGACGCCGCCGCCTACGCCACCTGGAGCCTGGCGCTGCGGCTCACCTCCGCTGCCCGGGATGCCCGGCGGGCCGTTCGCACAGGGCTCGCGCTCGGCAGGCTCCTGCTCGACGACGACGACACCGACAGCCTTGACGTGCTGGCGCATGCGCTGGATCAGGCGCGCCTCGTTCTGGATGACCCGGGCCCGGAGATCGACACGCTGCACCTGCTCGGGGTCGCCCAGTGCGCGTTCGGCGATACCGCCGGACTCGCGACGCTGGACCGGTCTCTCGATCTGGCCTCGGCAACGGCTTTCGACATCGATGGGATCCTCGCTGACATCACCGAATCGCGCGCCCGGGCCTACGACGACCTCGGTCTCGATACGGAGGCGCTGGCCAGCGCGGCGCGCGCGGCGTGGCTCTACGAGCGGCTCTCAGACCGGGCATCCGCCGGCCGCGCCCACCTGTTCACCGCGCGGCTGCTCGTCACGCTCGGACGACACGAGGAGGCGTTGCCGCTTTACCGCCGGTGCCTCGACCTGCTGCCGGCCGATACACCCGTCGTGGAACTGGCCGCCCAGGAGTGGCAGTCGGTGCATGCAGGGCTGGCCGCGATCGCCGCCGGAAAGAGACCGACGCCCGCGGTCTCGGTCTGACCTGCGGGGTGCCCGGAACGCCTAGTCGGCCGCGATCTCGGTGGCGTGCGCTGCCTCGACCGGCGGAAGCCGCAGGGCGCGCAACAGTGTGAGCGAGTGCCTCGTCGTCACGATCACGCGCGAGAACTCCGCACCGTCGAGATCGATCACGACAGAAGTGCGTGTGCCCTTGATCAGCAGGAAGTCCTTGCCGTCGTGAAACTTCCACGAACCGACGGCGAGCGTCAACGGGATCGCCGTGCCGGGAGCGCGGATGCCGCGCACCCAGATCCACGGATCCTCGGTCAGCACAGCCGAACGGATGCTGTCGAGCGGCACCTCGATGTCGCTCCGCCGCAGCGACATCAGCTTTTCGGCTCGCGTCAACCGGATCTCGAGACGATCGGGGTGAACGAACAGAACAGCCATGCGACTAGTCTGCCCGGGAAACCTCGGCAGCGGAACGAGCCGCGCCCGGGAGCGCCGAGACGATGCGGTCGATTGCCGCGTCATCCAGTGCCGCGGACACGAACCAGGCTTCGAAGACCGACGGCGGGAGGGAGATTCCTGCGTCGAGCATGGCGTGGAAGAAGGGCGCATAGCGGAACGACTCCTGCGCCTGCACCTCGGCGTAGGTGCGCGGTCCGCCGCCAGCGAAGTCGCCGAACGCGAAGCTGAACAGGTTGCCGGCGCGCTGCACCGAGTGGGCGACGCCCTCGGCTGCGAGGGCATCGGAGACGGCGTTCGAGAGAGCGGATGCCGCGGAGTCGAGCTTCGCATAGACAGCATCGTCGGCGAGCCGCAGTGTGGCCAATCCCGCAGCGACCGCCACCGGATTGCCCGAGAGTGTTCCCGCCTGGTAGACCGGCCCGAGGGGGGCGAGGTAATCCATCACGTCGGCTCGCCCGCCGAGGGCGGCGAGCGGCATGCCACCGCCCACCACCTTGCCGAACGTGAAGAGGTCGGGCCGGTACGGCAGTTCGGCGCCGCGGTCGCGCGCGTCGGCCGCGTCTGCTCCGGATGCTCGACCGACGCCCGGGGCAGCAGACCCCGCCGCGCGAGGCGTCGATCCGCTGCCGGAGGTACCGCCCGAGACATCCAGCCCCCACCAGCCGGCCGGGCCGACCCGGAAGCCGGTCAGCACCTCGTCCACGATGAGCAGAGCGCCGTTCTCGTGCACGATGTCGGCGAGCGCGGCGTTGAAGCCCGGGTCGGGGGCGACGACGCCCATGTTCGCGGCTGCGGCCTCGGTGATGACGGCGGCGATGCGACCCTCATTCGTGGCGAAGACCTCCCGTACGGCATCCAGATCGTTGTAGGGAAGCACCAGGGTCTGGGCGGCCGTCGCCGCGGTCACCCCAGCGGAGGCCGGCAGAGCGAGCGTCGCGAGCCCCGAACCCGCCTCGGCGAGCAGGGAGTCGGAGTGGCCGTGGTAGTGCCCGGCGAACTTGACGAGCAGGTCACGGCCGGTGAATCCGCGGGCCAGCCGGATGGCCGTCATCGTAGCTTCGGTACCGGTCGACACGAGCCGCACCTTCTCGACTGGAGAGAGGCCTGCCGCGGAGATCCGCGCCCTGATGGCCTCGGCGAGCTCGGTCTCGCCCGGGGTGGAGGCCCCGAACGAGAGGCCGCGGGCCGCGGCATCCTGAACCGCCTGCACCACCTCCGGGTGGGCGTGGCCGAGGATGGCGGGACCCCACGAGTTGACAAGGTCGACATATTCCACACCGTCAGCGTCGGTCACGTGCGGGCCCTTGGCCGAGACGAGGAAGCGCGGCGTGCCCCCTACCGAACGGAACGCGCGCACCGGCGAGTTGACCCCACCCGGGATGGAGATGCTTGCTCGGGCGAACAGAACGTCGGACTCGGACACGGAGGGCCTTTCGAAAACGGTTGGGGAATATGTCACTGGTCGCGGAGCGTCTGGGCGATCTCGGGTGCGTAGTAGGTGAGAACGGCGTCGGCACCGGCCCGGCGGATGCCCGTGACCGACTCGAAGATCGCCCGTTCACGGTCGATCCAGCCGTTCGCTGCCGCGGCCTCGATCATCGAGTACTCACCCGACACCTGGTAGGCCCACACCGGCACCGTGGACACAGCTGCCACGTCGGCGAGCACGTCGAGGTAACTCATGGCAGGTTTGACCATCACGATGTCGGCACCCTGCTCGAGGTCGAGGAGCGTCTCGCGGAGGCCTTCGCGGCGGTTCGCCGGATCCTGCTGGTAGGTCTTGCGGTCACCCTTCAGCGTCGAGCCGACGGCTTCCCGGAACGGCCCGTAGAACGCCGAGGCGTACTTGGCCGAGTAGGCCAGGATCGCGGTGTTCTGGAAGCCCCGCGCATCGAGCTCATCGCGCACAGCAGCGACCTGGCCATCCATCATGCCGGAGAGACCGACGAGCTCAGAACCGCTCTCGGCCTGCGCCACGGCCATGTCGCGGTAGCGCAGCAGGGTGGCGTCATTGTCGACGCGCCCCTCGGAGTCGAGCACGCCGCAGTGCCCGTGGTCGGTGAACTCATCGAGGCAGAGGTCGGTCTGCACCACGAGCGCATCGCCGACCTCCGCCGCCACGACGCGCGTCGCCTGGTTCAGGATGCCGTCGGGGTCTGTCGCCCCCGACCCGATCGCGTCCTTCGCATCGGGAACACCGAACAGCATCACGCCGCCGAGCCCGAGGTCGGCCGCTTCGTTGACGATCGCGCGCACGCTCTCGGTGGTGTGCTGCACGATGCCGGGCATCGAGCTGAGCGGCCTGGGCTCGGTTCCCTCCCGCACGAACAGGGGAAGGATGAGGTCGGCGGCGTGCAGGCGCGTCTCGGCGACGAGGCGGCGCATTGCCGGCGTGGCGCGGAGACGGCGGGGACGCACGGTCAGATCGGCGCGGGCGCCGTCCCGGGGGGAGTTCATGCCTCAAGCCTACGCTCCGCGGCTGGGCGCAGGATGCCCGGTGCGGGGTGTCGGCGCAAGGGGAGGCGCGGCGCGGCCGGGGCTGGCAGAGTCGCAGCAGCGAGGTCGGGGCGGAGCCCGGGCCCCGCGATCATCCAGAGCCGCAGGAATCGGCCCCGCGGCCGACCGCAGCTGACAGCCTCACCCGAAGGAGTGCACACCGTGCCCGTTGCCGCCATCGATTTCGCCCACCTCCGCCTGACCGTCACCGACATCGCCCGGTCGCGCGCCTTCTACGACGCGGTGTTCGGCTTCGACGTGCTGGTCGAGGCGCCCCCTGCCGATGCGGATGCGGAGACCAAGGAGAAGCTGGCCTTCGTGTTCGGCGGGGTGATCTACCAGTTCGGCGGGGGTGTGCTGGGTCTCCGTCCGGTCGCGCCGGCCCACGACGTCTACGACGAGGACCGTGTCGGGCTCGACCACCTCAGCTTCGCCGTGGCAGAACGAAGCGATCTCGACGACGCCGTCGAACTGCTCGACGGTCTCGGTGTGAAGCACGAGGGTGTGAAGGACATCGGGTCGGGGTTCATCCTCGAGTTCCGCGACCCCGACAACATCGCGCTGGAGCTGACGGCGCCGAAGCCTGCCGCCTGACACCCGACGCGCGTCAGCGCAGGGTGGCTCAGCGCGCGGACGGCGGCGCGTCAGCGCAGGGCGGCCGCGGCCTCGATCAGCGTCTCGATGAGCGACTCGGCCGAGCGTTCCGCCGCGACGAGGTCGACGCGGAGGCCGTAGCTGCGGGCATCCTGCGCCGTTACCGGGCCGATGCAGGCGACGATCGTCGTCTCTGGAATCGGCCCGAGTTGCAACTGCACCTGCTCGGCGACGCTCCCGGAGGTGACGAGGATGGCGCGGATGAAGCCCGCCATCACCTCTTCGCGGATGTTCGGATCGACGGCGACGCCGATCGTGCGGTAGGCGACCACCGACTCCACCGAGTGCCCGCGCTTGATGAGCCCCTCGGTGAGCACCGGCTTCGCGATCTCGCTCCGAAGGGTGAGGATGCGGAGCGAAGCGCCGGCCTCCTCGAACTGTTTCATCTCGCTGAGCAGGCCTTTTGCCGAGTTGTCCTCGAGCGGAACGAGGTCGACGCGGTAGCCGGCCGAGGTGAGCGCGGCGGCAGTGGTCTCACCGACGGCCGCGATGCGGGTCGACGTGGGCACGAGCGCCTGGTGCGCCGAAAGCACGTCGACCGTGGTCGCACTGGTGACTGTCAGCCAGTCGAAGGCACCGGAGGCGAGGCGTTGCAGGGCGCTCTCGAGTGCTGCCGAGTCCTCGGTGGGCGCGAAGTTGATGAGTGGAGCGACAACGGGAACGGCGCCGACGGCCCGCAGGTCGGAGGCGACGCCGTGGCCCCAGGGCCCGCCGCGGGGAACGAGGATGCGCCAGCCGGCGAGCGGTTTCGGTGCCGAAGAGTGGGACGTCATCGGATGCTCGACCCCAGCTGCGCGAGTTCGCCGGCGCCATCGCCCAGGAGTTGAGTGGCGATGGCAGAACCGAGCCCGACAGCGGCGGCCTCGTCGGCGGCGAGCGCCGAGCCGGCACCAGCACCAGCACCACCACCACCCAGCGTCACCGACCGCGTGCTGCCGAGCTCCGCAGAACCATCCGCGCTGTAGACCACGGCGGTGAGGGTGAGGGTGTCACCGTCGAGCGTCGAGGAGGCACCGATGGGCGCGCTGCAACCCGCCTCGAGTGCGGCGAGCACCGACCGTTCCGCCACAATGCGGACGCGGGTGCGTTCGTCCTGGATCTGCGTCAATTCGGGAATGCTGTCCTCCTCGCGTGCTTCGATCGCCAGCGCCCCCTGCCCGGGCGCGGTGGGCCAGACGGAGAGATCGAAGAATTCGGAGACAGCATCAAGTCGTCCCAGACGAGTGAGACCTGCGGCAGCGAGCACCACAGCGTCCAATTCCCCGCTCGACACCTTTGCCAGCCTGGTGTCGACATTACCTCTAATGTCCACCACCGTCGCATCCGGTCTCAGGCTGAGGAGCTGGGCGACACGGCGGGGAGAGCCCGTGCCGATACGCGCACCCTCGGGGAGGGCATCCAGAGTCAGCCCGTCGCGGGAGCAGAGAGCATCGCGGGGGTCTTCGCGGAGAGGCACCGCACCCAACACGAGACCCGGGTACGGAGCGGTCGGCAGGTCTTTCAGCGAGTGCACGACCAGGTCGCAATCACCGGCTGTGAGGGAGGCCCGGAGGGCACTCGCGAACACCCCTGTGCCGCCGATGCTGGCGAGCGACGCCCGCGAGGTGTCGCCCTCGGTGGTCACGACCGTGATGGTGACCTCGACCCCCGTGAGTCGTCGGAGTTCGTCGGCGATCATCCCGGTCTGGGCCAACGCGAGCGCGCTCCCCCGGGTGGCGATTCTGAGCGTTCGCGTCATGTGGACCTACCGATCATCGTGCCGCACCACTCATAGAACAGGTCCGGTCACGGGGCCAGCCCGGCGAGCGCGGGCTTGAAGCCGAGGCGCACGTTCTCACAGCAGCCCGAGCGACAGACGTCGTACCAGGGCCCGAGGGGGGTCAACGAAGGCCGGTCGGCGGTCGGCACACCGTTCACCCGTTCGAGCACGAGGTCGATGAGCCCGCTGACGTACTGCTGGTGTACTCCCGGCGTCGGCACGCGAACACTGTACAACGCATTCTCGTTCGCCGTGTCGGTCGCCTCCTTGTCGAGGTCCCACTTCACTTCCATGTGGTCGCTCACGAAGCCGAGCGGCACGATCACGACGGCGCGGATGCCACGGGCCGGCAGCTCGCCGATCGCATCGTTGATGTCGGGGTCGAGCCACGGCTGGGTGGGCGGGCCACTCCGGCTCTGGAACACCAGCTGCCACTGCGGCAGGGATGACCGGCCGACGCCGACCGCCTCCATGACCACCTCGGCCACCGCCAGGTGCTGCGCCTGGTAGGCACCGCCCGGGCCGAAGCCGCGTTCGGGCGGGCCGGAGCGGTCGGCATCCGTCGACGGGATGGAGTGCGTCGAGAACAGCACCTCGACCTCGGTGCCCAGGTCGATGCCGGGCAGGGCTGCCTCGATCTCGTCGAAGACCGCCGAGACGCCGTCGATGAACGGGGCGACGAAGCCGGGGTGGTCGAAGAACTGGCGCACCTTGTCGATCTGCAGGGTGCCCTCGAGCCCGGTCTCGGTGAGCGCCTTCGCGTAGTCCTCACGGTACTGGCGGCAGCTGGAGTACGAGCTGTAGGCGCTCGTTCCGATGGCGATGAGCTTGGTGAAGCCGCGCTCGTTCGCCTCGCGGAGAGCCTCCGGCAGGTAGGGAGCCCAGTTGCGGTTGCCCCAGAGCACGGGCAGATCGATTCCGCGGCGGGCCAGTTCGGCCTCGAGGGCCGCCTTCAGCTCGCGGTTCTGCTCGTTGATCGGGCTGATGCCGCCGAAGGCGCGGTAGTGGTGGGCGACCTCCTCGAGGCGCTCATCCGGGATGCCGCGACCGCGTGTGACGTTGCGGAGGAACGGGATCACATCGTCCTGGCCCTCGGGCCCACCGAACGAGGCGAGCAGGATCGCGTCGTACGCGACGGCCTCCTCGACGTGTTCGGCTCCGGATGCCGCGGCGGAGGTCGCCGCGCGAACGATGACGCCCTCGGGGAAGGCGTTCGCATCCGCGGCGGGAGCGGTGTCGGTGGCGGGACCGACCGGCGCAGGACGGTCGACGGCTGCTGCATCACTCACTGGAGTACCTCCACGATCTCGGCGGTGCCGATGCGGCGCCCGGTGTAGAACGGAACCTCTTCGCGAACGTGCCGGCGGGCATCCGTCTGCCTGAGGTCCCTCATCATGTCGACGAGGTTCAGCAGCTCGTCGTCTTCGAGCGCGAGGATCCACTCGTAGTCGCCGAGCGCGAAGCTCGCGACGGTGTTGGCCAGCGTCGTGCGGAACGCTGCGCCCTTCATGCCGTGGTCGCGGAGCATGGCGCTCCGCTCCTCCTCCGGCAGCAGATACCACTCGTACGACCGCACGAAGGGGTAGACCGTCACCCAGCCCTGCGGCGGCTTGCCGAGCATGAACGACGGCATGTGGCGCTTGTTGAACTCGGCGTCGCGGTGCACACCCATGGCATTCCACACCGGCAGCAGGCTCTTCAGCAGCGTCGTGCGACGGAGCTGCCGGAGGGCCCACTGGAGGGTCTCGGGAGTCTCGCCGTGGATCCAGACCATCAGGTCGGCGTCGGCGCGGAGCCCCGAGACGTCGTAGAAGCCGCGCACGGTGACGTCTTCACCCTCGATGCTCAGCACCGCGTCATCCAACTCTTCGACGACAGACGGCACGTCATACCCGTCGATCTCGAACGGCGCGTCGGGGTTGCGACGGAACACCGCCCACAGGGCGTACGCGGTGACCAGTTCACCCATCGGCTCGGATGTCGACGGAATGGTGCTGGGGGCAGGGTCTGTCATGGTCTTCTCTCTGGAGCGGCCGCGACCCCCCGCGCCCGATGCTGGTGGTAACCCCCGCTGTGTGTCTGTGCTGGGCTGTGTGGTGTTCGGAGCTGGTGGCGCTCCGGTCAGCGGCGGGTGGCCGAGCGCACGCCGAAGAAGATGCCGGTGCCGACGAGCGCTGCGACTCCCGCGATGCCTGCCACCAGGGCGGCGGGGTTCTCCTCACGGAGAGCCAGCACCTTCGCCTTCAGCTGCGCCGTCTCGTACTTCGCGCGCTTCGGGATGTTCAGCTTGAACTCGATCGCGTCGAGCGTCTGCGCGAGGCTGTCGCGGTTCTTCACGACGTCGCTCTTGATCTGCTCGTGCGAGCGGGTGTCCTTCGGCTTGTCGGGTTTTGGCGGCTGGTTCTTCTTCAGCCCGGCGGCAGCGGCCTTCGACGCCGCACCCGTCCGCGATCCGGCAGTCAGCGCCTTCTTGTCACTCATGGGTCTCACCCAGTCCCTTCACGGCGTTGACGTCTTTCTTGAGGCTGGTGATCGAATCCTCGGGCACAGGAGGCACGCCCTTCTTGATCTGCGCGAGGCCGATCAGCGCCAGGATGATCGCGACGACGAGCAGCGCACCCGCCACGATCAGCGCCGAGAGCCAGGCGGGAAGCGCGGTCGCGATGCCGAGCACCGCTGCCGCCACCAGCACGGAGAAGACGAAGAAAAGCAGGAACAGCGCCGCAGCGATGAGCCCCGCTCCGATGCCGAGCTTCGAGACCTTGCTGATGACCTCGGACTTCAGCAGGGTCAGCTCGTCTTTGACCAGCGTGGTGAGCAGGCTGGGCAGAGCGCTCACCAGTTCGGCGAGGGACTGCTTCGTCTTCGGGTTGCGGGGGTTCGTGTACGACGCGCCGGGATCAGCCACAGTGAACTCCGACTACTCGACGAAACCGGTCAACGGGGGAACGACGGAACCCGATCCGGTGCTCGTTCCCGCGCCACCCGCGCGGGCACCGGGGGTGCTGCAGGCGGAGTTCTTCTGGGCGCTGGCAGAGGACTTGTCGAGGCGGAGCACAGCTCCGAGACCCTTGCGCACGCCATCGGCGATCCTGCCCGAAGCGGCATCCAGTCGCTGGTTGGCGAAACCCTGCACCTGGCTGACACCGGCCTGCACGGGCTGGGACTGCCAGACCTTGTCTGCGCCCGCCTTGATCTGCTCGTACCGCTGGCGACCTGCCCGGGAGCCCAGCACATAGCCTGCACCGATGCCGACCACGAAAAGTAGCTTTCCGCGCATGATTACTCCGATCAGTCGTGAATTGCCTGTTGGTAAATCGTAGCCCTATGAACTGAGGAGACTCGCAGCTAGCTCTGAGGCCTTGACCTTCGCTCCGTCGATGACGTAGGCGAGGCCCGTGCCCGAGATCCAGGCCCCGACGACTCCGAGCCCCGGATGCTCGTGCACCGCCTCGACCAGAGCGTCGACCCGCGCGCGGTGGCCGCCGGTCGCGAACGCGAGGGAGTCGCGCCACTCCACGAGGGCGAAGCCGCGCACCTGCGCGTCGGCGAGGGGAAGGCCGAGGAGGGTGGAGGCGTCGCGGAGGGCCTGGGCGCGCGTGACGGTGGGGGCGGCGGCGGTGCGCTGGGCCGGGCGGCCGGTGGCGGTGGGGCCGGTGGCGGTGGGGGCGGTGGATGTCGCGGGGCTGGCGCCGGGCGGCACTGGGCCAGCGCCCGCACTCTCGCCCCGGCCGTACGACAGGCGCACCACGTGCCGGCCCGGGCCGGCGGCCGCCGCGAGCCACGGCCACTTGGCGGTTGCGTGGGTCAGCGCCTTCGCGCCGACGCTCCTGACATCCTCCGCGACCAGCACGCCGGTGCCGCGCGGGGCCGCGTCGAGCTCGGGGGCGTCGAGCACGAGGGTCGCGAGGGTCACGGCCGAGGAACCTGGCCAGCGTGCATCCGACGCCTGCTCGCTCAGTCCGTCGAGCCCCTGCAGCAGAGTGAGGGCCGCCCGGAAACCGGCCGCGACCATGACCGCGTCGGAGCCCAGCACCGAGCCGTCGTCGAGCACGGTCATCCACTCGGCAGGCGCCGCGCCACCCGCGCCAGCGCCGCCCACCCCGCCCGCACCCGCGTCACCCGCGCCGTCCGCACCCGCACCCGCACCCGCGCCAGCCGCATCGGCGCCGCCCGCATCGCCACCCGCGCCGTCATCACCGCCCGCACCAGGCGCCGAAAGGACGCCAACTGCTCCAAGGGCGTCGCTTTCGAACAGTTCGGGTCCTTTCGGCGACGCGGATGCCGCGTGCGACATGTCGACGCGGCGGATCCCCCGCACGCCGACGCCGAACCGCAGGTCGACGCCGAACCGTTCGCAGTCGGCGACGAGCGCCTCCACGAGTCGGAACATTCCGCCGTCGATGCCGCCCACCGCCGAGCCCGCCTTCGCGCCTGCACCGGTCGCGGGGTCGGGGCGACCACCCGAGGCGGCTGCCGCCGGCTTGCCGCGACGCGCGATCAGCGACATCACGGCGCCCGAGAGGGAGCCCTGCACGCCCATCGCCGCGAGGAGTCCCGGCGCGACGGCATCCACGTCGACGAGGTCGGGGTGAGCGGAATGCACCCCCGAGACGATGGGTGCGACCAGCCGGTCGAGTACCTTCTGGCCCATGCGCCGCCGCACGAGCTCCCCGAGTGACGCCGACTTGCCGACCCGCACCAGCGGCGTGTAACGGTCCAGCTGGGCGCGCAACACCCCCGACCAGCCGATGATGCGGCGCACGTCGTCCGCGAGCGGAACGCCCGGGATGCCCAGCACCGTGTTCTTCGGCAGCGGGGCCGCATCGCCCTCCAGCTGCACCCAGGCGCCCTTCGGATTCGGGGTCACCACGGTTCCACCGAGACCCAGTCCGTCGAGGTACGCGGCGACCGTGCCTCCGCGGGTCGCGAAGCTCTCGGCTCCCGCATCGAGACGGATGCCCGCAACCTCGTGGGTGGCGACGCAACCGCCGGGCGTCGCCGACGCCTCGAGAACGGTCACCCGCAGACCCTTCCGCGCGAGGGTGCGCGCGGCGACGAGGCCGGCGACGCCAGCCCCGACGATGACGACACTCCGACCGGCGGGCACGCGCGTCAGGAGGCGGGGTTCGCGGTCGGGGCAGGAGCCGCAGCCGCAGCCGCCTCGCCCGCCACCTCGTGCACGAACGACACCACGCGCGTGAGCACGGCGGGGTCGGCGTCGGGCGGCACGCCGTGCCCCAGGTTCACCACGTGCGACGGCGCGGCCTTCCCGCGCTCCAGCACGTCGAGCACATGCGCCTCCAGCACCGGCCACGGCGCAGCAAGAAACGCCGGGTCGATGTTGCCCTGCAGCGGCACCGTTCCGCCGAGGCGGCGGGAGGCCACGTCGAGCGGGATCCGCCAGTCGACGCCCATCACGTCGGCGCCGACGTCGTGCATCGCGCCGAGCAGCTCGCCGGTTCCCACGCCGAAGTGCACGATCGGAACGGTGCGGGTCGCGGCATCCGGCGCCGTGTACTGCAGACCGTGCACGCGGCTGAGTGCGAGGGCGGAGGCGGGGGCGACCTTTGCGGTGTAGTCGGCGAGCGAGAGTGCTCCCGCCCAGGAGTCGAAGAGCTGCGCGGCGCTCGCCCCGGCGAGCAGCTGGGCGCGGAGGAACGCGCCGGTGACGGAGGCCGTCCACCGCATCAGAGCCTGCCAGGTCTTCGGGTCGGAGTGCATCATCGTGCGGGCGGCGATGTGGTCCTTCGACGGCCCACCCTCGACGAGGTAGGCGGCAAGGGTGAACGGCGCGCCGGCGAAACCGATGAGGGGGGTGTCGCCGAGCGCGGCGACCGTGAGCGCGACGGCCTCGGAGATCGGTGCGAGAGCTTTCTCGTCGAGCTCGGGGAGGGCCGCGACATCCAGAGCCGTGCGCACCGGATGCGGCAGAACCGGACCCTTGCCGGCGACGATCGACACGTCGACGCCCGCCAACTTGATCGGAACGACGATGTCGCTGAAGAAGATGCCGGCATCGACGCCGTGGCGGCGCACCGGCTGCAGGGTGATCTCGCTCGCCATCGCAGGGTCGAGGCAGGCGTCGAGCATGTCGGTGCCCACACGGAGCGCCCGGTACTCGGGGAGGGAGCGGCCGGCCTGCCGCATCATCCAGATCGGGGTGACCGGCCCGCGGGTACCCTGATACGTGGTGACGAGGGGGCTCGCGGATGTTCGGCCGCTCTGCAGCGGATGGTCGGCCGGAAGCACCTGCACATCGGCCTCAATCGTGGGAAGACTCACGTACTCCAGTGTCTCAGGGTTTGCTCCTGTTTTCCCCAACGGGCCGTCGGGCGGAGTGCTGGTGTTCGCAGCGCTGGTGTGAGTTCTACAAGACGTCGTAGATCCTCGGCAATCTCGCATACGATGTATTGGTGCTGATCTGCCTGACTGCGAGCCATCGCAATGCGAGCTTCACCCTTCTGGAGAAGCTCTCCATCGGCGCACCGTCCGTGGCTCCTTCGCTGGTCGGCGACAGCGACTTCATCCAGGGTGCTGTGGTTCTCGCGACCTGCAACCGCTTCGAGGCCTACCTCGATGTCGACGAGCCGCTGACCGCCGGGAGCGCCCTCGCGGCGAGCGAAGTGATCGAGGCCGTGAGCCGGGCATCCGATGTCGACGCCTCCGACGTCTTCGAGGCCGTCACCGTGCTCTCGGGCGACGCCGTGGCCGAGCACCTCTTCTCCGTGTCGAGCGGGCTCGAGTCGGTCGTCGTCGGCGAAGACGAGATCGCGGGCCAGGTGAAGCGTGCGCTGCAGACCGCCCGGGTGGAGGGCACCACGTCGTCGGCGCTCGAGCGACTGTTCCAGCGGGCATCCCACACCTCCCGCGACGTCAAGACGAAGACCGGTGTCGGCGGTGCCGGCAGGTCGCTGGTGCGACTCGCACTCGACCTGGCCGAGAGCCGCGTGACAAGCTGGGCGGGCACGCGCATCCTGCTCGTCGGCACCGGCAAGTACGCGCGCGTCAGCCTCCTCGCCCTGCAGGAGCGGGGCGCCACCGATTTCTCCGTCTACTCCCCCTCGGGCCGGGTCGCGCCGTTCGCCGCGCGCCACGGGATCCCGCAGGTCTGGGCTGACGACCTCGTGGACGCCATCGCCGCCTCCGACGTGATCGTGACCGCCAGCCAGTCACCCGTGGCCGTTCTCACCGCTTCCCACTTCACGGAAGCGCAGGCGGTTCCGGATGCCCTGCAGCGCCGCCTCGTGATCGACCTCGGCCTGCCGCGGAACGTCGACGGAGCCGTCTCGTCGGTCACCGGCGTCGAACTGCTCGACCTCGAGACGATCAGCCTGCACGCGCCCATCGACGAGTTCGCGTCCACCACGAGCGCGCGCGCCATGGTCGACGAAGCCGCCGCGGAGTACAGCGCCGCCCGAGTCGAGGCCGAAGTCACCCCCGCCGTCGTCGCGCTGCGCTCCCACTTCTTCGACGTGCTCGATGCCGAGATCACCCGCGCCCAGGGTCGCGGGGACAGTTCCCCCGAGACGGAGGCGGCGCTCCGCCACCTCGTGGGCGTGCTGCTGCACACCCCGTCGGTGCGCGCCCGCGAACTCGCCCGCGCCGGTGAGGGCGAGGCGTTCGTCGCGGCCCTCGAGTCCCTGTTCGGCGTGAAGCCGGCCGCCGTCGTGCTGCCGCTCGCAGCCCGCACCGCCGTCGCACCCGCGGCCTCCGGCTCGACCGCCGCCGACGCTTCCTGACCCACTCCCGGCGCCTGCGCCGCGGGTCCCGCCCACCCACTCTCCGCGCGCGCCGTACTCGAGTGGGCGAAAAGGGCTCTAAAACTGGGTTTTTGGGGCCCAAATTGCCCACTCGGTGCCGGGCCCACGCGCGGGGTGGCGTCGTGTGCGGGGGTGGGTGCGGCTGGGAGGGCGACTGCGGCACCCACTCCCCCACACGCGCCGTGCTCGAGTGGGCGAATTGGGCCCTAAAGCAGGGTTTTTGGGGCCCAAATCGCCCACCCGGTGCCGGGCCCACGCGCGGGGTGGCCTCGTGTGCGGGGGTGGGTGCGGCTGGGCGGGCGGGTGGGGGGCGGGTGGGGGGCCGGGAGGCGGGCGGGCTGGCAGAGTGGAGGCATGACCACTTTTGCGCCGATCGAGACCGCGCGGCTGCGACTGCGACCGCTGCGGGAGAGTGACGCCCGGGACATCCACTCCTACCAGCGGCTGCCCGAGGTTGTCGAGTACATGTTCTGGGAGGTGCGAACCCTCGAGGAGACCC
The DNA here is from genome assembly GCF_006716115.1 of Subtercola boreus. Classification (NCBI taxonomy): domain Bacteria; kingdom Bacillati; phylum Actinomycetota; class Actinomycetes; order Micrococcales; family Microbacteriaceae; genus Subtercola; species Subtercola boreus. The sequence goes on from NZ_VFOO01000001.1 coordinate 3,077,851, forward strand.
GCGAGCATCTCGCCCGCCGGCTGCTGACAACCGGACTGGAGAACGACGGCGATGTGCTGGTGGTCGGGGTCGAACTCGGTGGGGCCGACGGGATCCCGGCGCAGGCACCTCGGCTGATCGGCGAGATCACGGTGTTCCTGCACAGCGTCGCCAACGGGCAGGCCGAGATCGGCTGGGCGTTCCATCCCGACGTCCAGGGTCGCGGGTATGCGAGCGAGGCGGCGGGCCGGATGCTCGACTGGGCCTTCGCGGAACTCGACATTCACCGTGTCGAAGCCCACCTCGACCCGCGGAACACCGCCTCGGCGGCGGTCTGCCGACGACTCGGGATGCAGCAGGACGCCCTGCTGCGCGAGAACCTGCTCTTCAAGGGCGCGTGGGCGGACACCGCGATCTACGGGGTCCTGCGCGACGAACGCGCGGCCTTCGTGGCCGACCGGGGCGGCGCAGACGGCGGGGGCGGCGCGTGAGCGTGCTCCCTCCGATCCGCGTGGCGGCGGTCGTGCTGCTGCGGGAGCGACGGGTGCTCATGGTGACGGCCCGGGCCCGCGACGTGCTCTACCTCCCGGGCGGCAAGATCGACGCGGGTGAGACTGCCGCCGAAGCGCTCGTGCGGGAGTGCCGCGAGGAGATCGCGGTCGGGCTGGAGGGGGCGAGCATCCAGAGCCTGTTCACGGTGACAGTGCAGGCGCACGGCGAGCCGGAGGGGCGGATGGTCGCGATGGAGCTCTTCGCTGCGACGACGCCCGACGAGCCCACGGCGTCATCCGAGGTCGACTCGGTGCACTGGGTGACCTCGGCCGACGCGGGCCGCTGCCCACCCGCCGGGGTCGAGACTCTCGCACGCCTCGTCGCCCTCGACCTGATCGACTGAGCCCGGCGCCCCGGCCCGCGCCGCCGCCCGGCACCCGCCACCCGTCGACCGCCCGGCCGCAGCTCAGTACACGTATTCCAGGATGTCCGTGCCGAGCGTGCGCATCCCGTCGAGCACAGCGAGCCGACCGGTCAGCTCAGCGTCATTGAAGCGCATCGTGATCGCGTACGCGACGCTCGCGCGGGGGCCGCGCAGCACGCCGACCTCCGAGCGGATGCCGTCGCCCGACCCGGTCTTGTTGACCAGCAGCAGCCCGTGGTCGGAGTGCACGTGCGACAGCGGATCCAACCCGAACGCACTCGCCACCATCGACAAGTCGCTGCCGAGGCCGAGCCAGGCGAGCACCTGCTGGCTGGTCGCCACATCGACGATGCTGCCCTCCGCGAGGTTGCGGAACAGTGTCGCGAGCTCACGCGCCGAGCCGACGGAGAAGTGCGGGGCGTCATCGGGCCCGCGGAAGTCGCGCACCTTGTCGAGCAGGAACGTGCGGTGCAGCCCCAGCGATTCGCCGCGCGCCCGCACCGCGTCGAGCCCGATGTGCCGGAGCAGGACATTCGTCGCCAGGTTGTCGCTCGACGAGCCGACCAGAACGGCCAGGTCGGCGATCGGCAGGGTCGGCACCTGCAGGTGCTGCCAGAGGCCGGTGTCGGCGGCCGAGTCCACGACGGTGCGGTCGAGGAGGCCGTGCGCCGAGATGTCACGCTGGGTGAGACGTGCGGCGACCTCGATGAGCAACAGAACCTTGCCGAGACTGGCGGTCGGCACAGACAGGTGGTCGTCGATGGAGAAGAGCACCTTCTCGCTCGCGACATCCAGAGCCGACGCCGTGATCTGCACCCCGGACAGCGCCAACTTCGTCAGCGAGACGAAGCCGCGCTTGAACGTCTCACTGTCGTGCGGCGCGCTCGAGCGTCGCCCGCTCGGCAGACCGGGCGACGCTCGCCGCCGGTCTTTGCGCATCGGTTGTGCCACCGTTGTTTCCTTCGTCTGCGGCCGTCGGGAGCCGCGTCACCTGCACGGGTGCCGGGGCCCCACGACCCCAGCGGTAAAACCTCGAAGCTACCAGATGGTCACACGGTCATCCGGAGCCAGCCAGAGCGCATCGGTCTCACCGACAGAGAACGCTTCGTAGAACTCACCGATGTTCCGCACGATCTGGTTGCACCGGAACTCGTTCGGCGAGTGAGGATCGATCGCCAGCAGGCGGATCACCTCTTCGTCTCTCGACTTCTGCTGCCAGGCCTGCGCCCAGGAGAGGAAGAACCTCTGGGCACCGGTCAGACCGTCGATCACCGGCGGTTCTGCGCCGTCGAGCGAGATCAGGTACGCCTTCCACGCTATGCCCAGTCCGCCGAGATCGCCGATGTTCTCACCGATTGTCAGCGAACCGTTCACGTGATGGTCGGGAACCTGTGCGGGCGCGAGCGCGTCGTACTGCGCAATCAGCGAGGCCGTCAGCTTCTCGAAGGCTTCGCGGTCTTCGGATGTCCACCAGTCCGTCAGGCGTCCGTCGCCGTCGAAGCGGGAACCCTGGTCGTCGAAACCGTGGCCGATCTCGTGCCCGATGACCGCTCCGATCGCGCCGTAGTTGGACGCGGCATCCCGTGCCTCGTCGAAGAAGGGGTACTGCAGGATGGCGGCCGGGAAGACGATCTCGTTGAACCCGGGGTTGTAGTAGGCGTTGATGGTCTGCGGGGTCATGAACCACTCGTCGCGGTCGAGCGGCTTGCCGACCTTGCCGAGTTCGCGCTGGAACTCGAATTCGCTCGTCGCCCGAACATTGTCGAACAGGCTCGACGCGTCGAGGTCGAGGTTCGAATAGTCACGCCACTTCGCCGGAAAGCCGATCTTCGGCGTGAACTTGTCGAGCTTCTCGAGCGCCCGCTCCCTTGTCGACGGCGTCATCCAGGAGAGATCGGTGATCGACTGACGGTAGGCCTCGATGAGGTTGGCGACCAGGATGTCCATCGCGGCCTTCGCCGTGCTGCCGAAGTGGCGGTCGACGTAGATGCGCCCGACGGCCTCGCCCATCGACCCTTCGACGAGCGAGACGCCGCGCTTCCAGCGGGCACGGATCGACGGTGTGCCGGTGAGGGTGTGGCCGTAGAACTCGAAGTTCTCGGTGACGAAGGCGGACGGCAGGAAAGCCGCGGCGCCGTGGATGATCTTCCACGACAGCCAGTCCTTCCACTGCCCGAGGCGGTCCTCGGTGAGGAGGCCCGACAGGCCCTCGAGGAAGCTCGGCTCGCGCACGACGACCTCATCGAGCACCCCCGGCGGGACGTCGAGCGCGTCGCGCCAGATGGTGAGGGCGCCCGCGGGCGAGTCGTCTTCGGCCGCGCCGGCGAACAGGGCGAGCAGGTCGGCCCAGGAGAGCAGGTTGTAGGTGGCCTGCGCGTCACGGGTCTTCACGTTGTCCCAGTGCTTCGACGCGATCGCGGTCTCGAGATCCAAGACGCGCTGGGCGCGGTCAGGCGCGCTTCCGGCGTCAGCGTCAGCGGTGGCGGTCGATCCGCTGGCGGCAAGCTCGAACAGCCGCTGGATGTGCGCGACGTACGCCTCCCGGATGCCCTGGAACTTCTCCTCGCGGTAATAGCTCTCATCCGGCAGGGTGATCCCGCCCTGCTCGACGAACACGAGGTACCGCTCGGGGTTGCCCGGGTCGTTGTCGACGAACAGGTGGAAGAACCCGCCCACACCCTGCCGCTCGAGACGCCCGACCGTGCGCACGAGGTCTTCGACGGATGCGATGGCGTCGACCAGCGCGAGCTGCGCGTCGATCGGTGCCGTGCCGAGCTCTTCGATGCGCTCCTCGTTCATGAAGCTCGTGTACAGGTCGCCGAACTTGCGTTCCTCCGTGCCCTCATCGGCACCCTGCGCCTCGACGATGATCTGCTGCACAGCCTTCTCGGCCTCTTCGGCGAGCTCGTAGAACGACCCGTAGCGCGCTTTGTCTTCGGGGATCTCGGTGCGCGCGATCCAACGCCCGTTCACGTGCCGGAACAGGTCGTCCTGCGCACGGGTGTCGGGGTCGAGTTCGGTCGTGTCGATGCCGGTTTCGCTCATGCGTCCAGAATAGCCGCGCGGTCTGACAGTGCCGCGAGTGTCGGGAGGGCTGGCTACGGTTGGTGGATGCCCCGCCCGAGCCTCGACCGCGACATCCTTCGCCTCGCCGTGCCCGCGCTCGGCGCACTCGTGGCCGAGCCGCTCTTCCTGCTCACCGACACGGCGCTGATCGGTCATCTCGGCGAGGTTCCGCTCGCGGCCCTCGGCATTGCGAGCGCGATCGTGCAGACGGTGATCGGGCTGCTGATCTTCCTCGCCTACGCGACCACTCCGGCTGTGGCCCGGAGGCTGGGCGCGGGCGATCGCACCGGCGCGATCCGGGCCGGCATCGACGGGCTGTGGCTCGCCCTCGGGCTCGGCGTCGTCGTCGTGCTGCTCGGCCTGCTGTTCGCGCGACCCGTGGTCGGCCTGTTCACCGGCGATGCGGATGTCGCGGCCGATGCCGTGACGTACCTCACTGTCTCGCTCGCCGGGCTGCCCGCCATGCTGCTCGTGATCGCGGCGACCGGGCTCCTGCGGGGGCTCCAGGACACCCGCACCCCCCTCATCGTCGCCGTCGCCGGTTTCGCCGCGAACGCCGGGCTGAACGCCGTGTTCATCTACGGGTTCGGCTGGGGGATCGCGGGATCCGCCGCCGGCACCGTCGTCGCCCAGTGGGCGATGGCCGCGGTCTCCATCGTGATCGCGGTGCGGGCCGCCCGCGAAAGCGGAGCGCGGCTGCGGCCGGGACTCGACGGGGCTCTGTCGGCCGCAACATCCGGAGCCTGGCTCTTCGTGCGCACGGCATCGCTGCGGGCGGCGATCCTCGCGACGGTGGCCGTCGCTGCGACGTTCGGCACGGCCGAGCTCGGAGCGTTCCAGATAGCGCTGACCCTCTTCACGACGCTCGCGTTCGTGCTCGACGCCCTCGCGATCGCGGGCCAGGCGATGATCGGCCACGGGCTCGGAGCGGGTGATGTGGTGCGAGTCGGCCTCATCACACGGCGGCTCGTGCGCTGGGGCTGGGGCGTCGGCGCGCTGCTCGGGGCGGGCATCGCCCTGGTCGCCGCGCTCGGGCTGCTCGGGCCGGTGTTCACCTCGAGTCCGGATGTCGCGGCAGCACTCGCTGTCACGGCGCTGGCGATGGGGTTCGGCATCCCGCTCGCGGGGTACGTGTTCGTGCTCGACGGGGTACTGATCGGAGCGGGCGACTCCCGGTACCTCGCGCTCAGCGGGCTCGCGAACGTCGCCATCTACGCGCCGCTGCTCGCCCTCGTGGTGCTGTTCGCGCCGGACGGCGACGCCGGTCTCGTCTGGCTGTGGGCGGCGTTCGGCTACGGCTACATCGGTGCGCGCGCCCTCACCCTCGGCCTCCGCGCGCGCACCGACAAGTGGATGACCGTCGGCGCGCCCGCATAGGCCCCTCCCGCCTGCGCCCTCCCCCGCGCGCACCAGCGCACCTCGCGAGGCGCTCGCATCGAATCGATTCGATGCGACCCGAAGTGCTCGAAACGGGCCGCAAAAGAGCAGTTGGCGTCCTTTCGAATCGATTCGACGCGGCGGGCAGGGGCGCGCGGAGGGGAAGTGCGGCGCGGGGGGCGGGGAGTGCGAGTGCGGGGTGCGGGGGAGCGAGGGGGGAGTGCGTGCGAGGCGCGAGGGGGAGGGGGGAGTGCGCGGGGGCGGGGGCGTCAGACCGTGAAGGTCGCGCCGGACTTGGCGGCGCGGATGTCTCCGGCGAAGGTGGTGCGGGCACGGGCGACGGCTGCGGCGGGGGCGAGGTTCTCGGCGATGTGGGTCAGCACGAGCATCCGGACGCCGGCCTCGGTGGCTTGGCGGCCCGCGTCCTCGGGGGTGCAGTGCACGTATTCGCCGGAAGCGGCCTCGCCGGACCCGGAGGGCGCGACGTCGTAGCCGGCCTCGCAGAGCAGGGTGGCCGACTCCTCGGCGAGCTCGACGAGCGAGATGCAGGGGGCGGTGTCGCCCGAGTAGGTGAAGGCCGTCCGCGGTGTGCCGGCGGCGACTCCGCCGGTTCCGGATGCCGCGGCCGCTCCCGCGCCCGGAGCGCCGTCGGCGGCAGCAGAAGCAGAAGCAGGGGCAGCGGCGGCGGGCACGGCAGCAGCAGTAGCAGTAGCGGAAGCGGAAGCGGCAGCGGCAGCGGGCACGGCAGCAGCAGTGGCGGCAGCAGCAGCGGGCGCGGACGCGCCGCGCTCGACGACCGTCAGCCCGAACGCCGGCACCCCGTGCGACACCGGCCCCCACGACAGGTCGAGGTCTCCCACGCGGGCCTCGCCCCAGCCGTGCAGCTCCGTGAACTCGAAGACCGACTCCAGGCCGGCGAGCGCGGTGGGCCCGAGGTACTCGGCGAGGCGCTCGGCGAGGCCTTCCGGGCCGAACACCGGGATGCGGCGTGAGCCGCGGGCCGCGAGGGCCGGCGCGGTGCTGAACCGGTAGGCGTAGGAGGCCACGAGGAGGTCGGCCGTGTGGTCCGCGTGCCGGTGCGAGACGAAGATCGCGTCGAGGTCTCCCGGCGCTAGGTGCCGCTGCAGTTCGGCGAAGGTGCCGGTGCCGGCGTCGATCCAGAGCGAGGTGGGGCGGGCATCCGGAGCCACCGGCCCGGCCATGGGGAGCGACAGGGCAGAACCCGCGGCATCCGAAGCCACCGGCCCGCCCGACCGCAGGAGGTAGCCCGAGCAGGCGTTTCCGGGCACGGGGAACGGGGCGGACGTGCCGAGAACGGTGAGCTGCATGCCTCCATCCTGCCGTGCGCCGCCCGTTTCACCCGCGCCGGAGCGTCACCGCTTCTGCGGGATGCAGAGTGGGGACTGCCCCACGTGCTGGCCGCAGCTGAAGGCGCTTGCGGCCCCCGCTCCTGAAACCGACATCAGTGCGGTGAGCGCGACGGTCGCTGATGCGACAGCGACCGCACGGCGGAGCGCGTTGGCCTTCTTCATGGTGGGACATCCTTCTTCGACGGGGCCCGAGCGGAGCTCGACGGCCAGTGGTTGGTTCACTTGGGAGATACAGAACGACTTCATCCATTACGCGGGACCGGGAAATAAGCTGGTCGCCCGCAGCGGCCGCAGGCGTTGAGCTGCGGGCGGCCAGTCACGTTGCGACCCTTGTTTAGGGGATGGCAACAAGTCATGTTTGAATGGTCCGGCTTGTCACATCTCACAGCGGGGGTTCACGTGAGGCTCTTCGAAGCCATTCGGCGCCACAAGGCGACGTTTGCTTCGGTGGCGACGGTGTCTGCCGTGTCACTCGCAGTGACGACGATGGCGATCTTCTACCAGGGCGTCTCGACCGCGAATGTGCAGCTGAACGACGGCGGCGTCTGGGTCTCGAAGCCGAGCGGGCTACTGCTCGGCCACCTCAACTACCCGTCGCAGGTGCTCGACAGTGGGCTGCGGATGACGAGCGGCAACTTCGGCATCCTGCAGAACGGCGACACGGTTATCGCCGTCGACCCGGCCTCCTCGACGATGCAGACGGTCGACCCCGCGACGGTCTCGGTCGGCAACCCGGTCGCCGTGCCGGCCGATGCGCAGGTCTCCCTCGGTGCCGACACCGTCTCGGTGCTCGACCCGGCGAGTGGGATGCTCTGGGCCACGTCGCCCGGGTCGCTCGCCAGTTTCCTGCCGGCCCCGCAGGCCCCGCTGTACCGGCTCGGCTCCGGGGCTTCCGCCACGGTCGACAGCAGCGGCGGTATCCACGGCCTCTCGCTCACAGATCGCACGCTGGTCACGATCCCGGCGGATGCCCAGGCGGCACCGGTTCCGGATGAGCAGAGTTCCGACGCACCCGCCTCCGAGACGGCCAGCCCGGCGGCCACCCCACCGGCCGGCACCGCGACCACCGCGGCCGGCGCGACCCCGACGCCCACCCCGACCCCGACCCCGACCTTCGACGGCCGCACCGGAACCACCTCGAAGAGCCCCGACATCACCACCAGCGAACTGCCGGCCGTCGCCGACGACGCCAAGCTCAGCCTCGCCACCGTCGGCACCGACGCGGTCGTCTTTGACAGCGTGAACGGCACCGTCTTCCTGCCGGGCGGCAAGACGGTCACGCTCGACGCCGCCAAGGGCGGCATCCTGCAGCAGAACGGCCCCGAGTCCGGAACGGTGCTCATCGCGACCGCGGGCGCGCTCCTCGAGCAGCCGCTCGACGGCGGTGAGGCAACCACGGTCGACGCTCCGCCGTCGAGCACCGGTGGAGCGGGCCGGCCGACGGCACCCGTCTCCCTCGGCGGCTGCGCCTATGCGGCCTGGTCGGGCGCCTCCACATATGTGCGCGACTGCGACGGCACGGCAAACGACGTCGCGCGGTCGATCGACGGGCTGGCCGACAACGCCGACCTGCTCTTCCGAGTCAACCGGAACGTCGTCGTGCTCAACGACCTCACAAGCGGAGCGGTCTGGCTCGTCAACCAGGACATGAAGAAGGTCGAGAACTGGGACGACGTCGTGCCTCCCGCCGACCAGACCCAGAAGGACGACAACGACGACACCCCCGAAGACGTGCTGCAACAGGTGCTGCCGAACCGCACGGAGCAGAACAACCCGCCGATCGCCGAGAACGACAAGTTCGGCGTGCGGGCCGGTCGGACGACCATCCTGCCGGTGCTCGACAACGATTCAGACCCCGACGGCGACGTTCTGACGGCGAGCCTCGCGGGAGGCCAGCCCACTCTCGGCACGGTGGAGCCGATCCTGAACGGCGCAGCCCTGCAGATCAGCGTGCCGGCCGGCGCGACAGGCGGCACGACGTTCGGCTACACGGCGGATGACGGGCGAGGCGGGCAGGACGCGGCATCCGTCACCCTCACCGTCAGCGCCACCGGCACCAACAGCGCGCCCACCGAGAAACGCATCGGCAGCGTGCCCGTCGAGCAGGGTTCGACGGTGTCGTACAACGTGCTGCCCGACTGGATCGACCCCGACGGTGACGACGTCTTCGTGACGAGCGCGACGGCCGACGGCGCCAACCAGGTGCAGTTCCGCGCCGACGGCCAGATCACCTTCACCGCGCTCGACGCAGAGCCCGGTCGCAAAGACGTGAAGGTCACGGTCTCCGACGGCACGGCCGAAACCGAGGGCACGATCCACTTCGAGATGCGGGCCGCAGGCACTCTGCCGCCCGTGACGAACGCCGACCACTACATCACCCGGCCCAACCAGCAGGTCACCGCGTCCCCACTGCTGAACGACCTGAGCCCGAGCGGCACGCAGCTCCGGCTCGCCAAGGTGAACGAGGTCGCCGGGGCCACCGTCGTGCCGGACTACACCACGGGCACCTTCAGCTTCCTCTCTGCAACTCCCGGCACCTACTACGTGCCCTACGCGGTCACGAACGGCCCCAAGTCGTCGACGAACCTGGTGCGGGTGGATGTTCTGGCCGACGTGCCGACGGATGCCGCACCCATCGCCGTGCGCGACGTCGCCCTGCTCACCAAGGGTCACAGCGTGCTGGTGAACGTGCTCGGCAACGACTTCGACCCGGCCGGCGGCATCCTCGCCGTGCAGTCGATCGACAACCCCGCCGATTCCGGGGTGGGCGTGGAGGTGCTGGAGCACGAGACCCTGCGCGTCACCGATGTTCCCGGCATCACGAGCCCCACGACCATCCGGTACACCGTCACGAACGGTTCGAAGTCGGCTGTCGGCGAGGTCTACATCATTCCCGTGCCGGCCCCGGCGAAGCTGCTGCCCCCGGTGGCCGTCGACGACACCGTGACCGTGCGCGCCGGGGATGTCGCGACCATCCCCGTGCTCGCGAACGACTACAGCCCCAACGGTGACACGATCACCCTCTCGCCGACGCTCGTCGAGCCGCTCGTCGACCCGGCCGACGGGGACATGTTCGTCGCGCAGGACACCCTGCGCTTCAAGGCCGGCCCCGTCGCGAAGACGGTCTACGCGACCTACGAGGTGGTCGACAGCCAGGGCCAGCGTGACGCCGGCTACGTGACCATCCAGATCGTCGGCTCCGATGCCGGCGCGAACTCGCCGCCGCGACCCCGCGACGTGACGGTTCGGGCGCTGCAGGGAACGACCGTGCGGATCCCCATCGTGCTCGACGGCATCGACCCCGACGGCGACTCCGTGCAGCTGGTCGGCCAGGCGAGCGCGCCGACCAAGGGCCGCATCGTGAACGTCGGCGAATCGTGGCTCGAATACGAGGCCTACCCGGTGTCGACCGGCACCGACACCTTCACCTACAGCGTGCGCGACCGCCTGGGGGCCGAAGCCACTGCGACCGTGCAGGTCGGGATCGTGCCGAGCTCGGCCGCGAACCAGAACCCCTACGCCGTGCCGGATGCGGTCAGCGTGCGGCCCGGGCGGAGTGTGGCTGTCGACGTTCTCGCGAACGACTCCGACCCCGACGGCGACCCGATCGCCCTCCGCGAGAACGGACTCCAGCTGCCCGAGGGCATGACCGCCGAGATCAAACGCGGTCGGGTCGTCGTGAATGCTCCGACGACCCCCGGCCAGTACACCGTGCAGTACACGGTGGTCGATCAGTACGGCGCGACCGCCGTCGGTGCACTGCTGGTGAGCGTCGACCCGAACGCGCAACTCATGGCGCCGATCGCGCGCGACGACATCATCGGCGTCGCCGACGTGATGGGCAAGGCGTCGACGACGGTTCCGGTTCGGGAGAACGACGACGACCCCGACGGCACCGTCGACGACCTGACGGTCTCGGTGAACGACCCGAATGCCAGTGTCACTGCCGACAACCAGCTGACGGTCATCCTGCAGCCCGCCGCCCAGATCATCACCTACACGGTGACCGACGTCGACGGCCTCACCGCGTCGGCGTTCGTCTACGCGCCGGGCACCGACACCGAGGCGCCGACCCTGAAGCCGGGTACGAAGGCGATCACGGTCAACAGCGGCGAGACCGTGAGCGTCGCCCTCAGCGACTACGTTCTCGTGGCACCCGGTAAGACGGTGCGCATCACCGAGGCCGGCAAGGTGAGCGCCTCGCACGCGAACGGCGCCTCGCTGGTGACGGATGCCATGACCCTCAGCTACACGTCGAACGCCGACTACTTCGGACCCGACGCCCTCAACTTCGAGGTGACCGACGGTTCGGGGCCAGACGATCCCGCCGGGCACAAGGCCACCCTGGTCATCCCGATCACCGTGGTGTCGACGGTCAACCACTCGCCGACCTTCATCGGCGGCAGCCTCAATGTCGCCCCCGGCGAGGACGCGAAGACGCTGAACCTCCGCACCCTCTCCCGCGATGCCGACAGGGGCGACCTCGACAAGCTCGTCTACAAGGTCACGAACGATCCTGCTTCAGGCATCGACGCGAAGATCGACGGCAACACGCTGACCGTCTCCGCGAGCGCCTCCGCCGCGAAGGGGCCGTCGAGCCTGCAGATCTCGGCCGACGACGGCCAGAGCGAGCCAGGGACCGGCGTCGTCACGGTGAACGTCCTGACCTCCACAAGACCGCTTCCGCTGGCCCGCGACGACAGCGTCGCCAAGGCCGACCAGGGCAAGACCCGCACGGTCGATGTGCTCGCGAACGACTTCAACCCCTACCCCGAGACCGCGCTGAAGATCATCGACACCTTCGTCGAGACCGGCAATGGCTCGGCCCAAATCAACGGCAGCCAGGTGGACGTGACCCCCTCCGCGGACTTCGTGGGCACGATGGTGGTGCGGTACCGCATCTCAGACGCCACGAACGACCCGTCGCGCGAGGCGGACGGGCGCATCCAGCTCACGGTGCAGGGCCGACCCGACAACGTGACCACGCCGTCGGTGACGTCCATCCAGGACAGGACGGTCGTGCTCTCCTGGACCCCGCCGAGCGACAACGGAGCCCCGATCACGGGCTACACGGTGTCGAGCCCACAGGGCTACAGCAAGCAGTGCGCTTCGACCACCTGCACGCTCAACGGCCTCACGAACAACGTCGAGTACACCTTCACTGTCACCGCGACGAACGCGGTCGGCGTCTCCGATCCGTCTCCCGCGTCGGCAGTGGCGAGACCGGATGCCCGCCCCGACCGTCCCGCGGCGCCGACGCTCGTCTTCGGAGACAAGAGCCTCACCGTGAACTGGGTCACGCCGAACACCACCGGTTCGCCGGTGACCTCCTACAACCTCGAGATCTCGCCCGCGCCGGCGAAGGGCGCCATTCAGAAGACCGGCGTGACCGGCAACACCGTGAAATGGGAGGGGCTCGAGAACGGCACCCCCTACGAGGTGCGTGTGCAGGCCGTGAACCGGGCGCCGACCCCCAGCGACTTCAGCCCGTACTCGGCCGCGGAGATCCCCGCCGGCAAGCCGGATGCGCCTGCCGCACCCACTGTGACCCGCCTCGACCCGGTCGGCAACCAGGCACAGCTGCGGGTCAACTGGGATGCTCCCCGCAGCAACGGTGACGCCATCAAGGGCTACACGCTGAAGGTGCTGAAGGGCGGATCGGTCGTGCGCACCCTCACGCCGAGTGCGGATGCGACATCCCAGGCCGTCTCGGTGGACTACTCGGAGACCGACTACACCTTCTCGCTCACCGCCTACAACAAGGCCGGCACCAGCGACAGCTCGGGTGAGTCCGCTCCGCGGCGGGCCTTCGTGGCCCCGGGGGCACCGTCGAACGTGCAGGCCACGGCGGGCGACAACACCGTCACGATCTCGTACGGCGCGGCCGACGGAAAGGGCGCAAGACAGAGCGAACTCGTCTACCAGTACAGCGTCAACGGCGGTGGCTGGACCGGGATGCCCGGCGACAAGGTCATCCGGAGCGGCGTGCCCAACAACGGCTCCTACAGCGTGAAGGTGCGCGCCGTCACCCAACTCGACGGCGAGACCTACGAGGGACCGGCGAGCGGGGCGTCCAACACCGTCAGCCCGTACGGCGCGCCCGGCAATCCCACCGCGAGCGCGAGCGACAACGCGAAGAGCGTCACCGTGACCTGGGGCGCACCCGACCGCAACGGCCAGGACTTCCACATCGAGATCAGCATCGACGGCGGCGGCTGGGAGAACGTGGGGGCCGCGGGAGGCAGCCGTGTGGTCGGTGACGGCTACAGCCAGCGGCACACCATCGACGCCCGCACGGTCGACAATGCCGGCCAGGTCAGCGGAACGGTCTCCGCGGCGGCGACGAGCCGGGCCGAACCGATCACGACGGCGGTGAGCGTGTCGAAGGGTGGCTCCGTGCGGAACTCCGAGTGCTCGAGCGCAGGCTGCGCCTACGTCAATGTGAGCATCACCGATGCGAAACCCGGTTCCTACACGCTGACCTACCGCAGCAACTGCGCCAACGGCGGTGGCTGCAAGACGACCTGGCTGACCAAGACGGTCAACGTCGGATCGAGCGGCAACGCCACCCTCACCAACAACGCCTACTTCGGCTACACCGGATCGTCGGTCTACGTGACCATCGACGGCCCCGGCGGAACCTTCGAGTCCAACCACATCACCTGGTAACCCGGGTCAGGAGAAGAAGACATGAGCATGACCACCGAGCAGGCGACCTGGTTCGCCGGAACGTTCGACCGACTCGTCGGCAACGTCGGGCAGGCCGTCCTCGGCAAGCAGGGCGTCATCCGGCTCACGATCATGGCCATGATCGCCGAGGGGCACGTGCTGCTCGAAGATGCTCCCGGCACCGGCAAGACCTCGCTTGCGCGGGCGATCGCGGCCACCGTGCAGGGCACGCACCAGCGCATCCAGTTCACTCCCGACCTTCTTCCGTCGGATGTCACGGGCGTCACGATCTACGACCAGAACAGCCACGCGTTCGAGTTCCACAAGGGCCCCGTGTTCGCCTCGATCGTGCTCGCCGACGAGATCAACCGTGCGTCGCCGAAGACGCAGTCGGCGCTGCTAGAAGTCATGGAGGAGTCGCGGGTGACCGTCGACGGCGTGGGGCACAGCGTCGGCCGGCCGTTCCTCGTGATCGCGACGCAGAACCCCATCGAACAGGCCGGCACCTACCGGCTGCCCGAGGCGCAGCTCGACCGCTTCCTGATCAAGACGTCGATCGGCTACCCCGACCTGGCGTCGGCGGAGCAGATTCTGGCCGGCGCGTCGATCCGCGACTCATCGGCGGCGCTCACACCGATCATCACGACGAGCGCCGTGGCGGACATGGCCGACCTCGCCGCGACGGTGCACGTGGACAGCGCGATCCTGCGGTACACGGCTCAGCTCGCCGAGGCGACGCGGGATGCCCCCGAGAGCCGGGTCGGCGTGTCGGTGCGAGGAGCGATGGCCCTGATCAGGGCCGCGAAGGTGTGGGCCGCGGCCCAGGGCCGGCACTTCGTGCTGCCCGACGACATCAAAGAACTCGCGCCGCACGTCTGGACGCACCGCTTCGTGCTCGACCCCGAGGCCGAGTTCGCGGGCACGACCGCCGCGCAGGTGCTCGCGCGGGTGCTTGCCGACGTGGCGGCACCGCAGGCGCGGCAGCCGGCCGCGGCCGGCGTCTGACGCGCCGCCCGCCGCGCGGCCCCCGCTCCTCCCTCCTCCCGACGAAACAGGCCCCCCCGATGACCGCACCCGAACCGCAGAGCGCCGCCGGCGCGCCCGCGGCCTCCGGCGCGCCCGGCACGGGTGCAACCGGTCCCGGGCAGAACACAACCGGCGTCCCCAGGCGAAACCGCCGCGCTATTCGCGCCGGAGCGGAGCAGGGTCGCCCATTCGTCGATTCCGCCGCCGTGGGTCGGTCGGGGGAGGGCCGTGGCCTGCGCGCCGCCGCGGGTCGAGCGGGCGCCCGGGCGGGGCGCGCCACGCGGATCGTCGGCGACCGCGTCGGCCGGCCGGCGCTGCGGGCGGCGCAGCCGGCCTGGCGCGCCACCTCACGCGCCGTCTGGCCCGTGCTCTCCCCCGTACTCACCGTCGTCTCGCCGTTCGGCTGGGTCGTGCTCGCCTCAGGGCTCGCCGCCCTCATCGCGGGCACGGTGTTCGGCTGGCAGGAGCTCCTCGTCATCGCCTTCGCCTGCTTCGCCGTGCTGGTGCTCTCCGTCGCCTTCGTGGTGGGCCGCTCGGCGTACACGGTGAAGCTCAACCTCGCGACGAACCGGGTCGTCGTCGGTACCCGGGCGGTCGGCAGCATCGTGATCGGCAACTCCTCGACCCGCTCGCTGCTGCCGTCACGCATCGAGCTCCCCGTGGGAGCCGGGCTCGCCTCGTTCCACGTGCCGCGCCTCGCCCCGGGCGCCGAGCACGACGACCTGTTCGGCATCCCGACCGCCCGCCGTGCCGTGCTGAACGTGGGCCCGGTGAAGTCGGTGCGCGGCGACCCTCTGGGGCTGCTCCGTCGCGAGATCCGGTGGACCGACGCGATCGAGCTGTTCGTGCATCCGCGGACCGTGCGCCTCGAAGGGTCGTCGTCGGGATTCATCCGTGACCTCGAGGGCCAGACCACGAAAGACCTGTCGAACGACGACGTCTCGTTCCACGCGCTCCGGGAGTACGTGGCCGGGGATGACCGGCGGAACATCCACTGGAAGACGAGTGCCCGCACGGGCACCCTGATGGTGCGCCAGTTCGAGGAGACCCGCCGCTCCCACCTCGCTCTGGCCCTGTCGACGAGCCTCGCGGACTACGGCGACCCCGACGAGTTCGAGCTCGCCGTGTCGTCGTGCGGGTCGCTCGGCATCCAGGCGCTCCTCGAGGAGCGGGACGTCACCGTGATGGTGCAGTCGCAGACGCTCCACACCGAGACCGGCCGGCGCCTGCTCGACGACCTCTCCGCCGTGGAGCAACGAACGCACCGCGAGAGCATCGTGCACCTCGCCAAGACCGCCGGCGAAGCCGTGCCGAACGCCTCGGTCGCCGTTTTGCTCTTCGGCGCTTCGGTCACCCCCACCCAGATGCGGCAGGCCTCGGTGCAGTTGCCGTTCGGGGTGAGGGTCATCGCTGTGCGATGCCAGCCGGGCGCACCGGTCGGGCGACGGATGATCGGGGAACTCACCCTCCTCACGATCGGTGACCTCACCGAACTCGCCCCCGCACTCCGGCGGGTGAACGCCTGATGGCGGGCAGACGGGTGCAGGGCACCGGACGTACGACCGCGCCCCGACCGTTCTGGCGGCCCGCGCTCGACTGCGCGGCCATGCTCGCGCTCCTCGTCGCGGGGCTCGTCGGCTTCGGGCCGGCCTTCGGCGGCAGCGGCTACCTTCTGGCGGCCGGCGGCGGCCTCCTTCTCGGAAGCGCGATCGCCGTCATCGGTGCCCGGTTCCGGCTCAACCTGTTCATCCTCACCGCGCTCACCCTGGTGGCGTACCTGCTCTTCGGCTCGGCGCTGGCCACGCCGTCTGCGGCCCTCGCGGGGGTCGTTCCGACCCTCGATTCGCTCCGCCAGCTCGTGCTCGGCATCGTCTTCTCGTGGAAGGACGTGCTGACCCTCCAGACGCCGGTCGGCGGTTTTCCCGGCACGCTCGTGGTACCGCTCCTGCTCAGTCTTGTGGCCTCGGTGCTCGCGCTGAGCCTCGCGCTCCGGTTCCGACGCGGCGCAGCCTGGGCGCTCATGCCTGCAGCGGCATATTTCGTGGCTGCCATCGTCTTCGGTACCCGGGATGCCGCTCTGCCGGTCGCCCAGGGCATCGTGTTCATCGGGGTGGCCCTGCTCTGGTGGGCCGTGCGACGCGCCGAGCTGGCCTCCGATCGGCGTACGGGGGTCGATCGAGCGCCCTCCGCGGGCGGGCCGAATGCCGCTGGTGACGGGGCCGATGCCGCCCAACTCTCCGCGGCGCGCTCCCTCCGCACGTCCCGTCTGGCCGGAGGGGCCGGCCTCCTCGTCGTCGCCCTCGCGGTGGGTGCCGTTGCGGGCGGAGTCGCCGGGACTCCCGCCACCCGCGACGTGCTCCGCGACCAGATCGACCCGCCGCTCGACATCCACGACTACGCCAGCCCGCTGGTCTCGTTCCGCAAGTACGTGCGCGACGACAAGGCGAACGTGCTGTTCACCGTGCAGGGCCTTCCCGACAATGCGCGTGTGAGGCTGGCCACCCTCGACGCCTATGACGGCATCGTCTACAACGTGGCCGCCGACGGGTCGGCGGCATCCGGAGACTTCAAACGGGTCAGCGAGGAGGTGCCGGCCTCCGCTCAGACCAGCCCCGTGCCGACCACCCCCGCCACCCTCAATGTGACGGTCGGTGACCTCACGGGGCCCTGGGTTCCCGACGTCGGCGCCGTCGACAAGGTCACCTTCACGGGCGGCAGCGATCGCGCCTCGACCCTCGCGAACTCGCTGCACTACAACGCAGCGACCGGCGTCAGCCTCAGTACGGTCGGACTCGCGAAGGGCGACACCTACACGATGGATGTCGCGATCCCCGTGATTCCGGGCGATGACGTGCTCGTGACCGACTCCGTCGCCGGTGTGGCGATGCCGAAGGTCTCCGGTGTGGCCGACGCTGTCAGCTCGCTCGGCTCGAACTACGCCGGCGACGCCTCCGACCCGCTGACCCAGCTCCGGAACGTCGCCACCTCGCTCAGCCAGAACGGATTCTTCAGCCACGGGCTCGAAGGGGAGTCGCCCTCGCGGGCCGGCCACGGTGAGGAACGGCTCGCATCGATGCTCTCGGCGCCCCAGATGGTGGGCGACGACGAGCAGTACGCGGTCATGATGGCCCTGATGGCACGCGAGCTCGGGTACCCGGCCCGCGTGGTGATGGGGTTCTACCCGGAGAAGTACGCGGGAGCATCCGCGAGCCAGGAGATCACCGGTGACGATCTGCACGCGTGGGTCGAAGTCGACTTCCAGAAGGCGGGCTGGGTGACGTTCGACCCGACCCCGCCGAAGAACCAGGTTCCGACCGCCGAGGCACCGAAGCCGCGCTCCGACCCGAAGGCCCAGGTGCTCCAGCCGCCGCCCCCGCCGCAGGAGCCGGCCGAGTTGCCGCCCGACGTGCGCACCGACAACTCCGACGAGAACCAGCAGCCCCAGCAGGACGGTTTCCCGGTCTTCGTCTACTACGCGGCCGGTGGAGGGCTTTTGCTCCTGCTCGCACTGCTCGCGCCCCTCATCATCATCGGGGCCCTGAAAGTGCGTCGCCGCAATCGCCGTCGCACTGCAGAGCGTGCCGCTGACCGCCTGAGCGGCGGATGGGACGAGATCGTCGACCGCGCGGGAGACCTCGGCACTCCCGTTCCGCAGGGGGTGACCCGGCGGGAGTCCGCGAACACTCTCGCGACCGTCTATCCCACCGTCGGCATGGTGGGTGTCGCGGAACGTGCCGACAACGGCATATTCGGCCCCGGCGAACCGACACCTACCGATGTGGACGGTTTCTGGGCCGAAGTTGAGGCTATCGTCAGAGGTATGGGGAGCTCACAGAGTGGTTGGCGGCGTCTCCGCGCTCGCACCTCACTGGCCTCGTTCCGGGCCCGGCGGGCGGAACGCCGAACGGCCCGACGCGCAGCGCGAGCAGAGGAGCAGCGCCGGTGAGCGGGGGCGTCGGAACGTCGACCCCCGGAGGCAGCTTTCCCTGCACCCAGTGCGGATCCCCCGTACCCGCGAACGCACCGTTCTGCCTGGCCTGCGGCACGCCGGTGTCGTCGCGCACCCGCGCCACCGCTCTCGGGCTGGCGACGGTGCAGGCGGCTGGCGGGGCAGATGGTGCTCCGGCGGCCAGTGGGGCTGCGGCTGGTGGGGTTGCGACCGGTGGGGTGGCGGCCGGTGGGTTCGCCGCGGCTGCAGGTGACTGGCGACCGACCCCGGTCGTGCCGCCCCTCCACGCCGACACCCTCGTCGCCGCGAACTACGGCCGCCGCGTGCTCGCCTACCTCATCGACGGCGCCTTCGCAGCGGTCATCTCGAGCATTGTCGCAACCGTCGTCGCGCTGACCGGCGGATTCACGTCCGCCCGCCCGGGTTCGATCGCGATCAACGGTTGGAGCTTCGTGATCGTCGTCGCCGGCTCCCTGCTCTACCCCCTCCTCACACTGCTGATGCAGGCCTTCCTCGGCTACAGCTTCGGCAAACGGATGCTCGGCCTCCGCCTCGTGCGCTCCGACACGTTCACCACCCCCGGGCTGCTCCGGATGATCGTGCGCTCCCTCATCGTCGCGGCCGGCAGCCTCGTGCTCGGCGTCGGCCGGCTCGTGGTCTACCTCTCCGCGCTCTGGGACCCCGCCCGCCAGAACCGGGGCTGGCACGACCGGGTCGCGAAGACCTGGGTCATCGATGTCGTGCGCGGACCCGACCCGCTGCGGATCGGCACCGGCGAGATCGTCGGCACGGCCGCACTGTCGTCGAGCACCCCGCTGCAGCAGCCGAGACCCGCGACATCCATCGCACCCGAGCCTCCGGCGACGCCTGACGCACCCTCTCCCGCCTCATCCCCGACACCTGCACCAGCACCTGCACCTGCACCTGCACCTGCACCTGCACCTGCACCTGCACCTGCACCGATCATCTCGGCCGTGCCCGGATTCGGCCCACCCGCGACATCCACCGCCCCGGAGACCCTGCCCGCAGCCGACGAGCCCGACGTCGACAGCACCCGCATCGCCGCCCCGGCTCCCTCCCGCCCGGCCGGCATCGCCTTCCGGCTCGACACCGGGGAGCTCCTGCCGGTCGACCGGGCCGGCGTGCTCGGCCGTGACCCCGTCTCACCCAGCGGTGACCCCGCCGCCCTGCTGCTCCGCGTACCGGGGGACAGCGCATCCGTCTCGAAGACCCACCTCGACGTCGACCCTGCTCCGTGGATCAGCGACCGCGGTTCCACCAACGGCACCCGCCTCGTGCGCGGCACCGTCGTCACCGTGGTCGTGGCAGGGGAGCGCACCGCCCTCCGCGTGGGCGACACCGTCCGGATCGGCACCCGATCCTTCACCGTCGTGGAGGTACCCGCCCGATGACAGCTTCAGAGTCCCTCCCCCTCAGCGACCTCGGCGTGCGGGCGGGTTCGGCCACCGACATCGGCCTCCGCCGTGCCGCGAATGAAGACGCGTTCCTCGCCGAGTCCCCGGTCTTCGTCGTGGCCGACGGAATGGGCGGCCACGACGCGGGCGAGGTTGCCAGCGCGTTGGCCGTCGAGGCGTTCCGCATGCTCGTCGGAGCACCGTCCGCGAGCCCCGCGGAGGTGCGCACAGCCTTCGACAAGGCGGCGGCCGACATCGCCGCCATCCTGCCGGGAGGGCAGCGCCGCGCCGGAACCACCGTCACGGGAGTCACGGTCTCCGAGGTGGAGGGGCAGGCCTACTGGCTCGTCTTCAACCTCGGCGACTCCCGCACCTACCGGCTCGCCGGCGGCACGCTCGAGCAGATCAGCGTCGACCATTCCGTCGTGCAGGAACTTGTCGACGAGGGGGAGATCGACCGCGCGGCGGCGGCCGTGCATCCGGGGCGGAACATCATCACCCGGGCGCTGGGCGCGGGCGGCGTCTACCGGCCCGACTACTGGCTCGTGCCCGTCGAGCCGGGAGACCGACTGATGCTCTGCTCCGACGGTGTCTCCGGCGAACTCGACGACGAAGCCATTCTCGAGGTGCTCCAGCAGGAGCGGGACCCGCAGACAGCGGCAGACCGCCTGGTGCGCGAAGGCGTGCTGCGCGGGGGTCGCGACAATCTCACGGCCGTCGTCATCGATGCTTTCGATGCGACTCTGGATGCTCGGCCACAGCCCGGGCACGACGGGCCGCCCCTCGACACGCACAACCGCCACGACTCCGACGAGGACACGATCCCGCGAGCACCGCTCTCCGCCGGAAAGGCACCCTGACATGCCCCGACAGACGTATGTCCCCGGAACCTGGTTCGCCGTGGTGAGCGAGCGCGGGGTCGCGCTGCTGCCCGGCGACGTACCGGCGACTCTGGCCGAGACGGTCTGGGCGGCGCTCGACGGCGGACGTGGGCTCGGCGCGGTCCTGGAATCGCTCACCGGCGCCTTCGGCACGAGTCTCACCGCCATCCCCCCGTTCGCTGTGGCCCTCTTCACCGGCCCGGAGGTTCGTCTCGCCGTGCGCGGCCCTCTCTCGATCGTGGTGACGGAGCCCGGCAGCGCACCCCTCACGGTCTCCGGTGCCGACATCACCACGTGGAGCGAACGTGTGGCCACAGGCGCAGAGTCCCTGCAGCTCACCGCCGAAGATGCGACTCCGGATGATCGTGCCTCTGCCTCCGCGCACGACCTCCGTATCGGCAGCGGTGTCGTGCTCGCCCGCTCGCTGCGGGTCGATGTGGCCGCGACCAGCAGCGCAGCCCCCGTGGCGGCAGCGGCCGATTCCGCTCCGACGAACATCCTCGCCGTCTCTGCGGTGGAGTCGCGTGCGGTCGCAGAAGACACCCTGGCCGACACGGGGACAGTTCAGGCCGCTCCGTCGCCGGCGGAGCTCGAGCCCGTGCAGCCGACCTCCGTCGAGGAAGTTCACGAACCTCTCACCGATCCGGTCGAGGACACGCGCACGGACATTCCCGATGAGGCATACGACCATCTGTGGGGGACGACGGTGGTGAAGTCCGTCGAGTCGGCGGCGGTGCGCGACCTCGATGACGACGAGAGCGAGAGGCCCGATGCGGCGGCCGTCGCTCCACCCCGCTCTGGCGTCACTCCTGGGGAGTCCGGGGATCCGGAACCCGTTGCTGCTCCGGAGACACCCTCCGCCCCGGCCCAGACGCCCGCCGCTCCGGCGGACTGGACCGCCCCACCCGCAACCGGGCTGATCGACCGCGTGCCCGGGTTCTCGGCCGCCATCGGTGCGCCCGCTCCGGCCCCCGGCGCACAAGTTCCCGTGCCCACCCCTGCTCCCGCCCCCGACCCTGCCCCGGCTGCTGCGTCTGCCGCGTCCAGCGCGGATGTCGACCATGACGGCCTCACGATCACCGTCTCGGAGCTCGACGCACTGCGGCGCCTCGGCGGAGCCGCATCCGCATCCGGAACCGGAACCGGATCCGACCAGGAGACGGGCTCCCAGGCAGCCCCGGTCTCGCACGGCAGCATCCGCCTCTCCACCGGCGACACCGTCACCCTCGACCGCACCGTCATCGTCGGTCGCCGGCCGCGCGCGAACCGCGTCGACGCCGACCGGATGCCCGCGCTCATCACCGTGCCGAGCCCCGAGCAGGACATCTCCCGCAACCATCTGGAGGTGCGCATCGAGGGGCGGCACGTTCTCGCGGTCGACCTCGACACCACGAACGGCTCCGTGCTGCACCGCGAGGGAACGCCTCCTGAACGCCTCACACCGAGCGAGCCGGTGCTGCTGCTCGATGGTGACGTGATCGACATCGGGGACGGCGTGACGCTCGCCTTCGAAGGCCTGTCGTGAGCGCGCGCCGCCCACCGTCGCTCCCACCCGAGATCGCCGGGTTCAGCTATGTCGAGCTTCTCGGATCCGGCGGTTTCGCCGACGTCTTCCTCTACGAGCAGCGGATGCCGCGCCGCCGTGTCGCGATCAAAGTCCTCCTGCCCGAGACCCTCTCGGCGGGAGCCCGCGCCAGCTTCGACGCCGAGGCCAACCTGATGGCCCAGCTCTCCACCCATCCGTCGATCGTCACGATCTACCAGGCCGACATCTCGGCGGACGGCCGGCCGTACCTCGCCATGGAGTACTGCCCGCGGCCGAACCTCGGTGCCCGGTACCGCCGCGAGAAGATCGGCGTCGCCGAAGTACTCCGGATCGGGGTGCAGGTGGCCGGCGCCGTCGAGACCTCGCACCGGGCCGGGATCCTGCACCGGGACATCAAGCCGGCGAACATTCTCACAACGGAATACAACCGTCCTGCCCTGACCGACTTCGGAATCTCCGTCGCCCTGGTGGGTGGGGACGAGCGGGAATCCGTCGGCATGTCGATCCCGTGGTCGCCTCCCGAGGTCTTCGACCAGACCCCGACCAGCAACGCGGCGGCGGACATCTACTCCCTCGGCGCGACGGTCTACACGCTGCTCGCGGGCCGCTCGCCGTTCGAACTGCCGGGGGCGTCGAACGCCGGGCTCGACCTGATCGCGCGCATCCAGAGCGGCCGGCTCGAACCGACCGGCCGGGCCGATGTTCCCGAGTCGCTCGAGCGGGTGCTGGCGATCGCGATGAGCCGGCGGGAGACCGACCGCTACTCGTCGGCGCTGGAGTTCGCGCGGGCACTGCAGAAGGTGCAGCTCGAACTCAGCCTGTCGGTCACCCCCGCCGATGTGCTCGACGACGCGCTGCCGGCGCGCACCGAGGAAGACGAGGACGACGGGAACACCCGCATCCGCGGCATCGTCACGATCGACCCGACCGCCCCCGCGCCGACGGCACCCGCACCCGCACTGCGCGCCCCCGTGGCGCCCATGGCACCCGTTCCACCCGTGATCGTGCCACCACGGATTCCCGAGGTGTCCGCGACCGCCGACGGAGACACCGTCCGTCCGCAGCCGTCCGCAGCCACCCCGGCAGGGCCGGGCCCCGCCGCCCCGCCCGTCGAGGAGACGGTGCGCCGCGAGCAGAGGCCAGCCGGGAACGACCCGCAGCCGTCCGAGGCCCCCGCCCGTCGCTCGCGCCTGCCGCTCCTCATCGGCGGCGCGGCCGTGCTTGTCGTCGTCGTGGTTCTCGGGGTGGTGTTCGCGGTGAACTCCGGCGGCGGCAGCCCCGCAGCGCAGGTCACCTCGTCCGCTGATGCGCCGGTCGACATCCAGCCGGCCGAACGTGTTCCCGCCGTCAGCGGCATCACCGCCGAGACGTCTGCCGCAGGCGTCGTCTTCACCTGGCAGAACCCGAAGCCGGAGGCGGGCGACGTCTTCCTCTGGGGAACCGTCACCCCGGGGGCCGAACCGAAACTCGTGGCCATCACGGAGCCGACCGTCACCGTGCCCGCCGCGGCGTCGGGCCAGGTCTGCATCGAGGTGAGCATCCGGCGAACGGATGGCCGGGCCTCCGATCCCGTCACGAAGTGCCAGCCGTGACCGACCAGAATCTGCCCGGGGACGGCAACCAGGCCTCCGTCGAGTACTGCGGCGAGTGGTACCGGCTCGACCCCGCGACGGCGTTCACCGTGGGGCGCGACGCGGATCTCGACATCGACGACAACCAGTACCTGCACCGGCAATTCCTGCAGATCACCTTCAGCGACGGGCTGTGGTGGCTGAACAACGTGGGGTCGCGGCTCTCGGCGTCGATGTCTGATTCGGCCGGCGGGGTACAGGCGTGGCTCGCCCCGGGCGCGCGACTGCCGATCGTGTTCCGCCTGACGACTGTCGTGTTCACCGCCGGGCCGACCAGTTACGAGTTCGCGGTGCACACCTCGCTGCCCCCGTTCATCGACACCTCGACGACGCCCGACGGCGACGGCGCCACCACTTTCGGGGCGATCGCGTTCACCTCGACGCAGCGGCTGCTCATCCTCGCCCTGGCGGAGCCGATGCTGAAGCGCGACGGGTCGGGCACGAGCGAGATCCCGTCATCGGCGGCCGCCGCCGAGCGGCTCGGCTGGGCTCTCAGCCGGTTCAACCGCAAACTCGACAACGTCTGCGACAAACTCGCCCGCTCCGGTGTCGACGGCCTGCGGGGTGGTGTCGGCGCCCTCGCGACGAACCGCCGCGCGCGGCTGGTCGAATACGCCGTGCTCTCCCGCATCGTGACCCGCGACCAGCTTCCCCTGCTCGACCAGCCGCAGGACGCCTCCGAGAGGGCAGCACCCCGGGCATCCGTGGCCCAGCCTGCCGCTTCCCAGACCCCCACCGACCGGAACGCGAGACTGTAGACCGTGCGAATCAAGATCACCCTGCAGCGCCCCGGTGGCAGCCGCGCCGACCTCGCCGTCACCGCCGACGCCACCACCCGGGTCAGCAACATCGCCGACGCACTGTTCGCGGCCGACCCGCAGAACGCCGCAGCAGCGGCAGCCGCAGCGGGCGCGGGCGGCAGCAGCACCCCCGCGGCAACCCGCCCGCGACTCACGCTCCAGGTCACCGGCCCGACCGGCGAGGCGCGCGTGCTCGACCCCGAGTCGAACCTCCTCGAATCCGGCTTCCGCTCCGGCTCCGTCGTCGAGCTCTGCCAGTTCAGCGAGAGCTTCCAGTCCGGCCAGGGGCGGGGGCCTGCCGCGGCGACCCTCCGCGTGCTGAGCGGCCCTGACGCAGGAGCCGAGTTCGAGCTGCCCTTCGGCTCCAGCCACATCGGCCGCGAGCGCGGCATCGACGTGCGCCTCAGCGACACCCTCGTCTCCAAGCGCCACGCCCGCATCAACATCGGCGAGAACGTCGAGATCATCGACCTGAACTCCGCGAACGGGCTGCTGATGGGCGGCGAGCAGGTCGCGCGCACGGTGCTCGGCCCGGCCGACGTCGTCGTGCTCGGCGACACGGCGGTGAGCGTCATCCCGTTGCAGCGTCTCGGGGGAGCCGCGCCATCCACGCCGGTCATCGAGTACAACCGTTCACCGCGGGTCGTCGCGCGCTACCCCGGCGCCGAGTACCCTGCGCCGGCCCCGCCCACCCGGCCGCAGCAGCAGCGCTTCCCGCTGATCGCACTCCTCGCGCCGCTGGTCATGGGCCTCGTGCTCTTCATCGTCACGCAGTCGATCCTGAGCGTCGTCTTCGTCGCCCTCAGCCCCCTGCTGATGATCGGCACGTATGTGGATCACCGCATCACCTCCCGGCGGCAGCTCCGCGACGCGATCAAGCAGTTCACGGCCTCCCTGAACGCCTACGTGACCAAGCTGCACGACCGCCAGCGCGTGCAGCGGGCCGTGCGGCTCACCGAGGCACCGGCCGTCGCGGACACCGTCGAGGCCGCCCTCCGCCTCGACTCCCCGCTCTGGACGCACCGGCCCGAACACGACGCTTTCCTGACCGTGCGGCTCGGCATCGGGCGCGCCTTCAGCCGTGACCGGGTCGGGCTGCCGTCGAACAACGACACCCTCCCCGAGTACTGGGCGCAGCTCGAGGAGGTCGCCGAGCAGTTCGCCGTGATCGACGACGTGCCTGTGGTGGTCGAACTGCGGAGCGCCGGGGCGCTCGGCGTCGCCGGCCCGGCCGAACTCCGGAGCGGCGTCGCCCGCTCGCTCGTCGCGCAGTTGGCCGGGCTGCACTCCCCCGCCGAGCTCGTCATCTGCGCCCTGGTGTCGCCGACCTCCCGCGCCGCCTGGGAGTGGCTGCAGTGGCTGCCGCACACCTCCTCCCCGCACAGCCCGCTGAGCGGGGACCACCTCACCGACAACGCCGGCAGCGGCCTCGCCCTCCTCGCCCGGCTCGAAGAACTCGTCGCCGCACGCACCCGCAACGCCGTCTCGCTCCGCGGCCCCGTCGGCGCGGGCGGCCCTGCAGGCGGTTCGGCCACCGGCGTCACGATCGGTTCCAGCCGTGCAGCCGGTGCGGCCACGGGCGGCCAGGCCAAGCAGGACGAACAACCCGCCCCGATCGTGCCGGCGGTCATCCTCGTCATCGAAGACGACGCCCCCATCGACCGCGGTCGGCTCACCCGGCTCGTCGAGCGCGGCGCCGACGCGAACATCCACATCGTCTGGTCGGCCCCCTCGATCGGCAGCCTGCCTGCCGCCTGCCGCAGTTTCGTCAGCATCGAGCAGTCCCCCGAAGGTGCGACGGCCGGCCAGGTGAGGCTCGGCGAGAACACCTTCCCTGTCGTCTGCGAGGTCGTCGACGCGGCCCTCGCCCACCGCTTCGCCAAACAGCTCGCCCCGGTCGTCGATGTCGGCGCTCCCATCGACGACGCCTCCGACCTCCCCCAGTCGATCTCGTACCTGGCGCTGGCGGGCACCGAGCTCGCCGAGGCTCCGGATGCCGTGCTCGACCGCTGGCGCGAGAACAACTCGATCAGCCGCCGTGACGGGTCCCCGCACATCCGTCGCTCGAAAGAGGGCAACCTCCGTGCGCTGGTGGGGCACACCGGCACCGAACCGTTCTATCTGGACATCCGCAGCCAGGGCCCGCACGCCCTCGTCGGCGGAACGACCGGCGCCGGCAAGAGCGAGTTCCTGCAGTCCTGGGTGCTCGGCATGGCCGCCGCCCACTCACCCGACCGCGCGACCTTCCTTTTCGTCGACTACAAGGGTGGCGCGGCCTTCGCCGACTGCGTGGGACTGCCGCACACCGTCGGCCTCGTGACCGACCTCTCGCCGCACCTCGTGCGCCGCGCGCTCACGTCGCTGCGGGCAGAGCTCCGCTACCGCGAGCACCTCCTCAACAGCAAGAAGGCCAAGGACCTCGCCTCGCTCGAGAAGACCGGCGACCCGGATGCCCCGCCGAGCCTCCTCATCGTCGTCGACGAGTTCGCCGCCCTCGTCAACGAGGTGCCCGAATTCGTCGACGGCGTCGTGGATGTCGCGCAGCGAGGTCGCTCGCTGGGGCTCCACCTCATCCTCGCGACGCAACGCCCGGCCGGCGTGATCAAGGACAACCTGCGCGCCAACACCAACCTCCGCATCGCCCTCCGGATGGCTGACGCCGACGACTCCAGCGACATCCTCGGCAACCCGAGTGCCGCGTACTTCGACCAGTCCATCCCCGGGCGCGGGGCTGCGAAGACCGGGCCCGGCCGCATCGCTGCCTTCCAGACGGGCTACGCCGGCGGCTGGACCACAGACGAGCCCCCCGTTCCCCGCATCGACATCGTCGAGATGAACTTCGGATCCGGTGTCGCGTGGGAGGCCCCCGTGCCCGAAGACGCCGCCCCCCTCACCGACCAGGGGCCGAACGACATCGCGAGGCTCGTCACGTCGATCACCGCCGCCTCCGCTCTCGCGCGCATCCCCGAGCCCCGGAAGCCCTGGCTCGACGAACTGGCCCCGCTCTACGACTTCTCGCTGCTGCCGAACCCGCGCACCGACGAGCGTCTGCTGCTCGGCGTGATCGACGAGCCCGAGAACCAGGCCCAGCCGACCGTCTTCTACGAGCCCGACCGCGACGGCAACATGGCCGTCTACGGCACCGGTGGATCAGGCAAGAGCGCGACCCTCCGGAGCATCGCCGTCGCCGCCGCCGTCACCCCCCGCGGCGGACCCGTTCACGTCTACGGTCTCGATTTCGGCTCCAGCGGCCTCGCGATGCTCGAAGAACTGCCGCACGTCGGCGCCATCATCGCGGGAGACGACCAGGAACGCGTCATCCGCCTGCTCCGGATGCTGCGCGACCTGGTGGATGACCGGTCCACCCGGTATGCGGCGGTACGGGCCGGCTCGATCGGGGAGTACCGCGCCATGGCGTCGGAGCCCTCCGCCGCGTCGGAGCCGCGCATCCTCGTGCTCGTCGACGGGATCGGTGCGTTCCGCGAACAGTACGAGTTCGGCGGCCACTCCGCCTGGTTCACGGTGTTCTCGCAGATCGCCACCGACGGACGCCAGGTCGGCGTGCACATCGTCGTCGCCGGCGACCGCCCGAACGCCGTGCCCGCCTCGCTCGGCTCGACCATCCAGCGCCGCATCGTGCTCCGGATGGCGAACGACGACGACTACTCGCTGGTCGGGGCGCCCAAAGACGCTCTCTCCGCCGTCTCCCCACCCGGTCGCGGCCTGATGGGCGGCAACGAAGTGCAGATCGCCGTCCTCGGCGGCGACTCCAACATCGCCGTGCAGGCCCGGCAGATCGCCCGGCTCGCCGACTCGATGCGCCGCCAGGGTGTCACCCCCGCGACGCCCGTCGGGCGCCTCGCCGACGCGGTGTCGCTCTCAGAACTGCCGGTGCTCGCCGGGTCGGGCGCATCCGGCCACCCCACTCTCGGCCTCCGCGACGAGGACCTCGCCCCGTTCGGCGTGGCCCAGCGCGGCGGGTTCCTCGTCGCGGGCTCCACCGGCAGCGGCCGATCGAATGCCCTCGCGACCATCGCCACGGCCATCCACCGCGCCCGCCCCGCGGTCAGGCTCGTGCACGTCTCGCCCCGCCCGACCACCCTGACGAAGCTGCCGTTCTGGGCGCTGTCGATCTCCGACCCCGCGCAGCTCACCGCGTTCGCCGACGACGTGGCCGCCCAGCTCGACGCCGGCACCCTCGCGCCCACCGACTTCGTGCTCGTGTTCGAGAACATCGGCGAGCTCAACGGATCCCCCCTCGAAACCGACGTCGACCGCCTCGTGAAACGGGCCCTCCGCGACGACGTCTTCGTCATCGGCGAGAGCGAATCCTCCACCTGGTCGGGCGCCTGGACCCTCGCCGGCCCCTTCAAGACCGCCAAACGGGGCCTGCTGCTCGTGCCCGGCGAACTCGACGGGGACTCCCTGCTCGGCACTTCGCTCGGGCGCTTCAAGCGCACGGACTTCCCGCCGGGGCGCGGCTTCCTCGTGCAGCAGGGCCGCGTCACGAAAGTGCAGATCGCCCTCGCGAACGCCTGACCGCCCCTGCCG
Organism: Subtercola boreus; assembly: GCF_006716115.1. NCBI lineage: Bacteria > Bacillati > Actinomycetota > Actinomycetes > Micrococcales > Microbacteriaceae > Subtercola > Subtercola boreus. The sequence goes on from NZ_VFOO01000001.1 coordinate 3,107,027, forward strand.
CCGCCTGCCGAGAACGGTGCGCTTTGGCCACCACACTCGAAGCGGGCTGGCTCGGAGCCAGCCCAACGGCATCTGAGCGACCAATCGAGTCGAATACTCCTCTTTGGCAGGTTTCGTGAGCTAATCAGTGCTTACGACCCGGACTGGACTCACAATCGGTAGTGACGAGACAGCGGAACTCCCGGTCCCCTACAGTCGACGTATGGGGCGGAAATTGATCGGCAGACGTATTTTCGTTGCCTCGCCGGGAGACGTTGCTGATGAGCGCAAGTTGGTGAGCCAAATTGTCGACGAGTTTAACTCCACGGAAGGCTTCAACCAGGGGACGGCATATTTTGTCCGAGGTTGGGAGCATCTCAGCGGGACTGTACAACGCCCGCAGGAAGCAATCAATGAACTAGTTCTGCGTGACTGTGACTATCTCATTGTTATCCTCGGATCGCGCTGGGGAACTCCGCCTCAAGTTGGCGGGGGATATGACTCCGGCACTGAAGAAGAATTCTTTGAGGCGCTACGCCTTCTCGCTGACATCAAAGCGCCGATGAGAGACATGCTCGTCATGTTCAAGGATCAAGGCATCAAGCCGGATTCCACCGCCCAGAGCAAGAAGGTTGATGAGTTTCGCGACCGGCTCGAACGAAGCCGTCAAATCCTGTTCAACGTGTTTGACAATGAATTCGCATTTGCTGGCTTTGTCCGAGGAGCACTTCAGAACTGGGCGCCTCAAGACATCGCCCCATTTGCTCGAGAGGTAACTTTGCCTGAACCCTCTTCTTTGCCCGAAATATCTGGCGATCGCCAGCCGAGGGAACTCCTGGACATAGCGCAATCCAAGTTAAACAGTGGATTGGTGGTGCAAGCCGAGCGGCTCTTCGACGCTGCGATTGCAGACGGAGATCCTGACAGTCTTGCTGCTTACGCAAAGTTTATGAGACGAGCAGGCCGTTACGAGCGATCTGAAGAGCTCAACAATCTCATTCTTACAAGTCCCAGCATAGCTGATGGACTTGACAACGAGTCCGCGTCTCGAAGAGCAATGGCACTTGCGGGTATTGGAATCGTGAAGCGCAAACTTGGTGAGCTCGGGGCTTCCAAAGCGGCGCTTGAAGAAGCGGTTGGGGAAGCGCAAAAGTCAGGCTCCGCCTCTACCGAGGCTTACGTGATCGACAACCTCTCTCACACACTCCGACAACTCGGGGATGTAGCTGGCGCTCAGAGGTCTCTCGATCGCTCAGAGGTACTTCGTGATGACAACGCCCTCGAAGTTGACACGATGACGCTTGTAAATGAGGCGCGGGAAAAGCTGCGATCCCGAGATCGCAAGGAGTCACTGAGGTTGATCGAAGCGGTTCTCAGCAGGTTCGAGCCGGATCAAGATCCGGCAATGTTCGCCTCTGCAAAGGCGGTAGAGGCGCGAGCTCTGTTCGAACTTGGAAACTATGAAGCATGTATTGTCTCCGCCGGCGAAAGTTTGACGTCGAACGAGAAGGTGAAGAACGATGATGGCGCCGCAATTTGCGAGTCACTAATCTCCCGTGCTTATTTGTCTCTCGGAGACAAACGTCAGGCCCGTACCTATGCTGACAGGAGTCAGCAGCGCGGGATCAAATCTGGCAACCGGACCGGAGAAGCTTCCGGATACTGGAACTTGGCGCAAATAGCCGCAGCGGAGGATGATCTGACAGAAGCCGCTGAGCTGACCGAGTCGGCCCTGCGAGTTGCTAGAGATGGAGCGAACAAACCACTAGAAACAGCCATCGCTCACTGGTTCGAAGCCTACATTGACCAGAAGAACCGTACATAAGGTGCTGCGGCGGCGAATGGATTAGGTATTCCACCGAGAGCAGGAAATTAAAGCCAGGCGTCTGATTGCCACCATTCTTGTGTGGGCCACACGAAGCACGTCAGGCGCCCACCTGCGACTGTCCCGCAGCCCGTGTCGATTAGTGCGGAGGTCTCAGATATTTTCGGGATTAACTCTGCCTGTGTGATGTGCCCAGAAACGACGAATGCACCACTGTCTGGCGCCAACCTTGCGTCATGAACTGCTACTAAACCCCGCTCGAAGTAAGCCGGTTTAAGTGATCGGAGAAAGGATCTGTGCGACTCAGGCACGTCAGCGCGGAATCGTTTGATCGAATTCGAAAATGGGGGAGTGAGATATGACCGAATCGTCTTCGCCCCGCCCATCTTGAGGAAATCGTCTATCTCTCCGTCGCCATCCAAGGCCTTCAAAAAAGCCAAATCATGATTTCCCTGCAAGAAAGTGGTTCGGGCCGGAAATCGCGCCTGAAGTTGTACCAGCTCTTCTATAACCAACCTAGAGTCCATCCCCCGGTCGACATAGTCCCCGAGAAATACTATGTGGTCGGTCGTCAACAACGCCTGTCGAATGACGCTTCGCAACTCGATGATGCATCCATGAATGTCACCGATAAACGCAGTCTTCAAAGGATCACCCTTGGAATGATCGTGTAGGGGGAGCCGTCGTGGTTACCAAGAATCAGGATCGCCGCATCTCCCAAGTCAGTGTCATCGAACTCTACGATGACGTCAGTCAGAGTTTCGGCGGCGAGCGACTCGATTTCTCCCGACAAAGTCTCAATCCTGACCCTTAGTTCGTACAGCAATTCTGGCGTCGGAGGCCCTTGGACGTCAGAGTGCGACGACAGTAATTTGATGAGATCGGGGTCTTTAAAACGTCCCGCAAGCTCTGCAACCGAAAAACACGGAGAGCCAGTTTCGAAGGCTCTCGCGTAAGTTGCTGTCCGAAGTACGTATCTCGCGTGCCGCACAAACCCATCGAGTCTAAAGTGCTGTTCGTCAATGGGGAGGGTGAGCAGTTTGGCCAAGTTCCGTACGCGACTCCAAAGCCGTTCGAGATCGATGCCACCAAACGTCGCCAGTTGATCGATAACGACACCGTCACTGTCATGTAGGACGACGGCGTCCCGTGCCAAATGAGCTCCAAAAAGGGTGTGTATCGCAGTGGCAAATTGTTCAAGATCATACGTGGAGAGATTTGCTCGTCCCGATGCGATTGTCGATCCAGGATGCTGACTCACAGCCAGAAGGTCGATGTCCGACGATGCGGTGTAGTCCCCCCTCGCATAGCTGCCGTACAGGATTACTCCGACCGCGCGAGTCGGCAACGCGACGACAATCTCCTCTACCACCTCGTCGGGTAGGTTACGAACACGCAGAGCGTTGCGTACTGCAGATTCGGAAATCAGCCTCGGAGAACCAAATTGCTCCATCAAATCACGCCCCCCTTGTTCTGTCTCTGCCGCACTGATGCACCGCACCGAGGGGGCTAAGCGGGTTAACTGATTGGATGAGACCAATCAGGCGCCAGCCGGTCAAAGGCCCAACACCGTCCCGTGGATTTCAGTCCAGCTTGCCACAAGGGAGCTCGAAACCAGCGACGTCGGATTTCGTTTTTGAGGCAAGCGACGATTCAAATTGAGCCAAAAAGCGGGTCGGGGATGGCCGCGGACGGGTTGTGCGAACCCGTAACGCACTGACGCGATCCGCAATTCCGATGAGGGATCGCGGTGACCCGTGGCGCGATACCCGGTCGTGACCAGAAAGCGGCCGACGACTCGCAATCAAGAGACCGAAAACCTCGCGACTCGAGCTTGTTCGGCCGACCGTAAATCGAGAGCGTCGTTTCGTATATCTGTTCACGATGATCCTCATTGACGAAAATTAGCCCTAGCCTTGAGGCGAGCGGGCTGATCGTGATGCGATCAACTATCATGATTCCCAAAAGCGATAAGTCTTCACCAATTAGGCGCGTTGTCTGGGTACGTTGGTGGCATGCACTTCGTCGACCGCGACCCCATGGATGCACCCCCGCCCGAGACCGCCGACGCCGCGGCCGCGCGGTTCGGGGTGCCGCTGATGGGCTTCGCGAGGCAGGCGTCACTCACCGAGTTCGGGGTCTCGACGGTCGGATCGTCTTCGAACGGCGGGCCGACGTCGCTCGACTCGGTCGCCCTCAGCTACACCGTCTGGCGGAATCCGGCCGATCCTGCCGACCCGGTGAACCTCGCGGACCTCACCGATGCCCTGCGCGAGTCCCTCGACGCTGAGCCGATCAAACCGCTGCCACCCTGGATGCTCGAACTCCGCCGGCTGATGCACTACCCGGCGCTCTGGGAGGGCACGCTGACGACGCGGATGCCCGCAGCCGCCGGCCAGACCCCGGAAGCGGTTCTCGTGGCGCACGCCAACCACATCCTGACCAACACCTTCCGCGACGAACGGGTCGTCGGCGCCTTCCCGGGGCAGCTGGACTCTCCCGTCGAGCAGCGCCACATCCGGCCGACAAGCGTGCGAATCGACGGCGTCGACGTTCCGGGCCTCGGCATCGACACCGACCCGCACGTCTACGCTGTCGGGGCCGACCTCGGAGACAGGATGCTGACGGCTGTCGTCGCTCGCGACCACCTCCCGTACGTCACCCTCGCCTTCGAGACGCGCCGCCCGCGCGACGCTGCGTGAGCGCGGACGGCCGAGCCGCCGTCAGCGCGAGCCGCCGGCGACCTCGTAGCTCCAGAGTTCGCTGCTGACACCGACATGGGCGGGCGCAGGCTTGCCTTCACGCTCCGCTTCGCTCCGGTGCCCGTGGCTGAAGGCGGGGGAGCTCACCCAGGCCTGGAAGGACTCCTCATCGCTCCACTGGGTGACGACGAGCCAGGTGGTGCGATCATCCACCGGCTTCAGCAGTTCGAAGCCCTCGAAGCCGGCCTGTCCGTCGACTGCCCCGGCGCGGGCGGCGAACCGGTGGGCGAGCTCGTCGCCGCTGTCGGCTGCCACGGTGATGGCGTTGATCTTGATGACCGTCATGAGTCGTTCGTCCTCTGCTCTGCGTCGGCGCGGTCTGCGCCGAAGACCATCGTGGCAGCGTCCGCTGCGAATCCCCCGCGTCCCGGGTCGACCTGTACAGCGTTCCGCGCGCGGACTAGCGTTGAACAGAAGCCTGAGGAGGCTCTCATGATGATGTTCTGGTTCACCGTCGGTTTCGCGGCACTTCTCGTCCTGATGTCGGTTCTGCTGATCATCCGCCAGCACCGGTCCAAGGACTTCCAGGAGAAACTCGACCCGCACGATCTGCCCCGTCAGAAGGACGCTCTGAGCCGGGAGTTCGATGCCGGCATCCACCGGGGCGGCGGCAACGGCGCCGGCCCTGGCGGCTTCTGACTCGGGAGCTTCAGCGCGGGAGCAGTATGCCGAGCGCCGCCCCGACCTCGGCGAGGTTCCGGTCGAGAGAGCGCAGAAGTTCCTCCCGACCGTCGTCGGTGTTCCGGGGGTCGCGGAGCACGGACAGGAAGACGCCCTGGAAGGCCCCGGCGATCGCCATCGGCACCGCGCCGGCCTCGACCTGACCGCAACGGGCCGAGACGAACCGGGCGAGCACGAGCTTCCACAGCTCCCAGTGCTCGTGTGCTTCGGCACGCAGGTCGGAGGTGCCATCGAGCAGCTGGAAGCGTTCGAGCCAGACCTCACTGGAGCGCACTGCGGAGAGGGTCGAGGTGACGACGGCGTACCGCAGAGCATCCATGGTCCCCACAGAGGGAGCCTGGCTGTCGACCGCTGCCTGCAGACCGGCGATCGTGGCGTCGAACGCCGCCCAGATGACGCCTGGCTTGGAACCGAAGTAGCGGAAGAACGTGGTGCGACTGATTCCGGATGCCGTCGCGATGTCATCGACGTTGACCCCGTCGTACCCGTTCCGCAGCATCAGCGTGAGTGCGATCTGTTCGACGTCTGCCCGCGAAGCCGCGGGCGGTCGTCCCGGGCTGCGGGGAGCACCGTCGGTCGTCATGCCCCCAATCTAGGCGCGACGAGCGAACAGGGCGCCATTGGAGGCCGCTTCACAGCATTGTGGTACTGAGGCCCACTATGCTGAAAGGTGCCGACAGGACCCCATGAGGGCCGCTACCGACTCGGTTCCGCACAGGGTGGTGCCGACAGATCCAAGGAGAATCCCGACATGGGAAAGCTAGACGGCAGAGTTGCAATCATCACCGGCGGAGCACAGGGAATGGGCGAGGCGCACGTTCGGCGCTTCGTCACGGAGGGCGCAAAAGTGGCGCTCACCGATCTGAACGAGGAGCGCGGCCAGAAGATCGCTGAAGAACTCGGCGAGAACGTCTTCTACGTCAAGCACGACGTCACCTCGCTCAGCGAATGGAAGCGCGTCGTTGCGGAGGTCGAGGAACACTTCGGCGACCCGGTGACCGTTCTCGTCAACAATGCGGGCATCATCGGCCCGGTCGTTCCGACCGTCGAGTTCGACGAGGAGGACTACCTCAAGGTCGTCGCCGTCAACCAGCACTCGCAGTTCTACGGCATGAAGACGGTCATCCCCTCGATGCAGAAAGCGGGCGGCGGCACGATCGTCAACATCTCGTCGACCGCTGGCATGGTTTCGATCGTCGGGGCGCCGAACCTCGCTTATGTGGGAAGCAAGTTCGCCTCCCGCGGCATGACCAAGCATGTCGCCGTGCAGTACGGTCCCGACAACATCCGCGTCAACTCGGTGCACCCGGGCTACATCAAGACCCCCATGATGGCGGCGGCGACGGATGCCGACGGCGGCGGTATCGCTGCGATGGTACCGATCCGACGCATGGCCGAAGCGGATGAGGTCTCGAAGCTGGTGCTGTTCCTGGCGTCTGAGGACTCGTCGTACATCAGCGGCATGGAGCACGTCATCGACGGCGGCCTCACCGCGTCCTAGACAGCCGCCGGGGGGCGGGACCCCCCGATGGGGAGTTCTCCCCATCGACCAGACGGCCTCACGCCCATACTGTTGAAACGTGAGAGAAAAACCTCACAGGATTCAGGGGGAACCGGAGTTTCCGGTCTCACGCTAACAAAGGAGAGAAAAATGGCCGTATGGGGTCTCGACGTCGAGCAGGTTCGTTCACTCAGCAAGCAGCTCAACACTCAGTCGCAGCAGGTGCAGCAGATCCTCACCACGCTCACCAGCGCCCTGCAGAACGTGCAGTGGACGGGTCCTGACGCTGAGGGCTTCCGCAGCGAGTGGAACACCACCCACACCGCCGCGCTGAAGCAGGTCATCTCAGCTCTCGAAGACGCGTCGCAGAAGTCGGCGAAGAACGCTTCCGACCAGGAAGCAACGTCGAACGCGTAACACGCATCGGAGGCGGGGACCGATCGCTGGTCCCCGCCTTCGTCGTCTCCGGATTCGCTGAAGACACAGATTCGACAGACACAGATTCGATATGCACAGAGGAGTGGTTGGAATGGCCGGTGGTTTCTACGGAGCGGATATCGCGTCCCTCCGCACCCTTGCACAGCAGTTCGACACCGCCGCCACCCGTCTGGCGGGCCTGACGTCGACACTGACGACGAACGTGAACGCGACGCATGCCTGGCAGGGTCCGGATGCTGAAGGCTTCCGAAGCGACTGGAACGGCACTTACACCTCGACCCTGAAGGCCGCGATCCGGGCGCTCTCGGCGGGAAGCGCCGACCTGCTGCGGAACGCCGACGAACAGAACACGGCGTCCACCGATGGGGTCGGCGGGGCGGGCGGCTCCGGCTCCGGCGGCCCGGGCGGCACCGGATCGGGTTCAACGCCGGGCACCGGCCCCGGATCGGGCACCCCCTCTGTCACACTGCCGGGGGGCATCCACATCACCCCCGACAAGGTCACCTGGGGCACCACCGGCCCGATCAAGGGGGACGGTGCGGC